>JALEPU010000069.1 GCA_022766905.1 Lachnospiraceae bacterium | reverse complement strand
GTTGACGAAGGAGACAAAAGGCATGATAGGCAAAGAGCAACTGGCCCTTATGAAGAAGGAAGCTATTTTGATCAATACAGCCAGAGGTGCTGTTGTCGATTCTGAGGCTTTAGCACAGGCTTTAACAAAAGGAGAGATTGCAGGGGCTGCCTGCGATGTATTTGAGATGGAGCCGCCGGTACCAAAGGATCATCCGCTGCTTCACACGCCGAATACCATCGTAACCCCGCATATTGCTTTCGCATCAGAAGAATCGATGGAACAAAGGGCAGATATTGTGTTTGAGAATTTATATGGATGGCTGAATGGAAAGCATTTAAATCCAGTTACATAATAAGAGCCAAGCACGAAAAAATCGACGTGAGGCTCATTTGTCGGGCAACTCATAATGAAAAAGTGGAGGACAAACAATGAACCGTTTTTGGGGACATTTGACAACCATTACCAGGCATAAACTATTAGTGACAAAAGGTTGTTTTCAGATTGGACTTTATAAGCAGGGCCTGCTTCATGATCTGTCTAAATATTCTCCTATAGAATTTTTACCAGGGGTAAAATACTATCAGGGATTTCGTAGTCCGATCAATGAAGAAAAAGAAGAAAAAGGATATTCTTTAGGATGGCTGCATCACAAAGGCCGGAACAAACATCATTTTGAATACTGGATTGATTTTAGTCCGGTACCGGGAGAAGGCATGGTTGGAATGAAGATGCCAAGACGCTATGTGGCAGAGATGTTTATTGACCGGGTCAGTGCAGGAAAAATCTACAAAAAAGAAGCTTTTACCACTTCTTCCCCGTTGGAATATTTTCTGTCAGGGAAAGCTCAGTGCATCATGCATCCGGATACAGAAAAGGCATTGGAGAAACTTCTTCGAATGTATCAGGACAAAGGGGAAGCCTATACGTTTCAATATATCAAAAAAGTATTTTTGAAAGTTCCGGATGCCGATTATTAAAAGAACTCCGGTACCATGAAGAATAAGATGATACAGTGGAAAAAACTTCAATGAATTTTTCTCTTGAAAAATAGGCACAATTAGTCTATAATCATAGTCAGGAAGTTAATCTGGGGTGTTCGATAACCTGCTATTTTGAACCTACATTTTATTGACGGGAATCCGATATCCACTGGCCGATGTCAGGCCTCCGTTTGTAGAGGAAGACAGAATCCTGTATGAGGATACCCACCTAGCGTTGCTAGGCGTCAAAATCGCAGGGACCGGCACATCTGGAGGCTTACGAAAGAAAAATGACCCGCATTTGATGCGGGTCTTTTTTAATTGCACAGGAATAGTCTGGATTCAACAGAGACATTTTGGCAGAATTCCTGTTTTTTTCTTGGTAGCAGAAAACTGCTCATTTCGTAGTTCTATTTTTTCGCTCTTTCGCATAGGCTATTCTTGATAGCAAATCGGACTTTTATGAATTGATTTGTAAAAAGAATTCGATTTACCGGTGAGGAACGAAAGGGAGGAAATAGCATGAAGATACGGCGGTTGTTATGGGTTTTGGCAGGTATTTTATTTATCATCATTCTGATGGAAGGGCCAAAGGAGAGAAAAGAAGAAAAACTGGAAGATGGAACTTATGAAAATGTTTATCTGATTACCTTAAAGGAAAATCAGTTGACAGCATGGATAGAGGGAAAAAAGTGGACGATTTCCTGTCCAATCGGGAAAGAAGTGGAAAAAAAGAATCAGATTGTAGATTTAATCGTGAAAAAGAACAAAATAACCGGAATCACCTGGAAAGAAGGACAAGTAATCGACCAGGTGGAGGCAATTGATGAAATCCATGGCTGGATTTGGCTTGCTTCTCGTGGAAAAACAACTTTGGGAAAGAATTGGAAGGCTTATGGAAAGAAAGAAGGGAAAGTTTTTGTAATAGAAGAATCAGGAGGCCTGATTAACTGGAGTCAGGTGCTTGTAACGATGATTGATGGACAGGTAGAAGCAATTGTAGCAATCAAAGAACCCGAGACAAAAATGATAAAAGTACTGATTCATGGTGAGAAAGAGGAGATTTACCATGAAACGGTAAGATTAACTGCATCTTCAGACTATGAAGTAATCAAGGGCGGGCAAACAGAAACTTACGGTGCAGGTCAGGAGTTTGTTCTTGACGATGAAGAAGACTCATTTATAATAAAATGTAGAGATGGAAAAATACGGCTTTTATCAGTAAAACGAAAGATTGGATTTCCGGAATACAAAGGACAGATGTTCATTCAGAAAGAAGAAAAGGGCTATCTGGTAAGAAATGAACTTACCCTGGAGGAATATTTATATGGAGTGGTATCCAGTGAAATGCCTTCCTCGTATCCGTCGGAAGCGTTGAAGGCGCAGGCAGTCTGTGCCAGAACCTATGCTTTGTATCAGATGGAACGATCTTATTATAGTATTTACGGAGCTAATGTAGATGATACGGTAAATAGCCAGGTGTATAATAATGTAGCAGAAACAAAAGAAAGCAAAGCAGCGGTAGAAGAGACGACGGAACAATATATGGAATATCAAGACCAGCCCATTGCTGCATATTTTTATTCTACATCCTGTGGAATGACCAGTGATGCAAAAGATGTTTGGATCGGAGAAGGAAAGAATCCTGCTTATCTAAAGGGACATTTTCAGGGACAAGGAGAAAAAGAACAGGATTTTTCATCGGAAGAGAAGTTCTATCGGTTTATTACCCAGGAAGGAAAAGATTGCTATGAAAAGGAAGAACCATGGTTTCGATGGAACACTTCTCTGGATCTCTCACAGCTAAGTGATCATGTAAATGATAACCTGGAATCCTGGTTGAAAGAGGAAAGCTCGGTTTCTTTGGTTCAAAAAGAGAAGGAAGAGACAACAAAGAATTTGGATTCCATAGGTTCGATTCAGAATATAGAGGTGTTGGAAAGAAGCAAAGGTGGTGTCATAAAAGAACTTTTGTTGATTGGGAAAAAAGCCAATTTGAAGATTATTGGGGAGTATCAGATCCGGAAAGTTCTGTGCCCGCCAAAAACAAAAATAAAGTTAAAAGATGGAACAACAAAAACATGTTCCATGCTGCCAAGCGCTTATTTCTATCCGGAAATTTCAAAAGGGAAACTTACGTTATATGGAGGAGGATACGGCCATGGGGTAGGACTTAGCCAGAATGGAGCAAAAGCAATGGCAGGTTTGGGATATACTTATGAAGAGATTTTGGATTTTTATTATCCGGCAATGACGCTGGTATATGGATACTAAAGAGAAAGGGATTTTTATGAAAGAGCATATCTTATTGAAAGCAAAAGATGAAGGCGAATGTAGATCGTTAACAGGAAAAGTTATGTTGGCTGTGATATTGGTGGATGATGCTGAAAGTAGCTGGAAAGATAAAAATGCTGTAGTTCGCATAAAGAAAATAGTGGAAAATGCGGCTCGAATCATAGAAAAAAAGGCATCTGATCTGGAAGTAAATCTGGAAATCCATCCATGGTATTATCAGGGGCAGACAAGAAAAAAAGTTGAGTATGGTTCTTCTGATCAATGGGTAAGTGATGTTTTGAAACAGATGGGATATTTTTCTGTTGGGACTATGCAACAGGAATTGAAAAAAATCCTATTGGCAAAAGAAGTGGCAGTTATGTTTGTCTTTCATAAAAGAGGACGTTCTTTTGCCTATCAGGAAACAAAAAGCTCGGGTATTACACCGGAATTTTCTGTTTTGTTCGAAATTGCAGAAAAGGATTTGTTACATGAACTTCTCCATCAATTTGGAGCAGTCGATTTATATTATCCAAAGCTGGTTGAAAAAGCTGCAAATCAATATTTGCCTGGAAGTATTATGGGAAGAAATGGTGAAAAGATTGATTCTTTTACCGCGTATTTGATTGGATGGACGGATTATCTTTCCATGAACAGTAAAAAATTTCTTGATCAGACAGCCCTGTTAGGAGAAAAAGAGATGCGAAATGCCCTCGAACAGGAGACAAAATCCAGCAGAGGTACTGTTACATATTCGAACGGAGAATACAAAGGTGAATTGAAATATGGAATGCCTCATGGAAGGGGAATTATGGTGTTTGTGACAGGAGATCGGTATGAGGGAGACTGGCAGCATGGTCTGCAGCATGGAAAAGGAAAAGTAATATATACAAATGGAACTATATGTGAAGGAGAATGGTTTCAGGGAGAAATGGGAGAATTTATTATATGCCGTTACAGCAATGGAGCTGTTTATGAAGGACAGTGGAAAGATGGACAGCCCCATGGAAAAGGGAAAATGAAGTATTCCAATGGAATGATTTACAGTGGAATGTGGCGAGAAGGAAAGTTTATTCATTAAAAAGTGTTTTGTCTTAAATACATAGAAAAGTCCTGACAACAGGGATGCCTCTATACATCCTCTTTGTCAGGACTTTTTTGATGAATGTCCTTTTTTCTTAGCTGTGAATTGGTTAAGAGAAAGAAAAGTCTTGATTCGGTCAATTCCCCGTTCCGATAAAAAGAAATTGATTTCTGCTCCCATAAACATAATATACATAATCATATACAGCCAGATAAAAAAAAGTAAAACAGCACCTAATCCTCCGTATACATGAGTATAATTGGAAAATTTAGACACATAAATAGAAAACCCAAAGGAAAATAAGGACCAACCCAGGGAAGCGAACATGGAACCTATAATTTCATTTTTTATGGTTGTTTTACGAGCCGGAACCGCAATGTAAAGAACCAGAAAGAAAACCGTCAGTACAAAAATGGAAAAGAAGCTTTTGATATCCATAATAATACGAGCGAAAGGCTCCAACATTGGAAAGTGGGACATAATATAACCGTAAATTGTAGTACCAAATACAAGTAAAACAAAAGACACTATAATTATCAAAAGAAAACATACAGTGTATAAAATAGAAACCATCCGAAGTAAAATGGAATTACGGGTTTCTTCAATATCGTAAATAGAATTCAGACCTTTGATAATCGCCCAGATTCCTTTCGATGCTGCCCACAAAATAGAAATAATGGATACTCCCATAATGGTAGAGTTACTGTGCCAGTAAATCTCCTCCAGGATATTCATAATAAAAGAATTTTCTTTCACAATGGAAGCAGCTGTCATCAAATTCATCACATCATCTTTGGAAAAAGGGAGGTAAGTTGTCAATAAAAGAAGGAGCATGATGAACGGTACAAAGGACATCAGCATAAAATAAGCTGACATAGCGCTGTATGCCGTTACATGATCATCACCCATTTTTTTAAAAAACTCCATACTAAGGCGAATTAATTGATATAGTTTCTTTTTCAAAACCGCTACCTCTTACAATTTATTTTTCTTCATTCTATCACAGAATAAAAAGAAAGGAAAGAGAAAGAAGAAAAGTGGAAAAGTTGAATGAAGAGTATTATAATGGAACCGAATAGCGAAGCGGATTGCGAATATCCGCTTGACGAAAAATAAAAATGCTCAGGAAGGAGAAAAACAGATGAAAAAGTTTGCAATGATTCAAATGGGAGAGGATTACGATCCAAAGATTCATAATGCCTGCTTTTCTTTACAAGGGAGGGAGAGTTATAATTTAACGGTAAGAAATATGGAAGAAGCCTGTGAGCTTGCAAAGAAACTGGTGGAAGAAGGATTCGGCGCTATTGAATTATGTGGTGCTTTTGGAGAAGAAAATGCCAGAAAACTGGTTGAGGTTACAGAAAATAAAATTCCAATCGGTTATGTCGTGAATTTCCCGGAACAGGTTCAAATGGCAATCGACTTTTTTAGCGGAAATAAAGAGTGAGAAAAAAGGAGAAGTCGTAAAATAATATATTTGCAACTTCTCCTTTTTTAATTTTTATTTATGGTTTGCACACTTTGCAGGGTGAGTATCCTTGTCTTTGCGCTGCTGATTTTGAGATTGGAATTTTACTCTGTCTAAGATATCGGCAGCCGTTTCTGTGATATTTGGATCCTGTTCTGGTTATATAAACTGTTCCGCCGGAATTTGATTTAGAGGAAGCTTTTTTTATAGTGACTGATTTGATTGAACTATAAGCACCGTATAATTTGTTCCCGGCAGAGTCGGATGTATACGCCCGTACTTTTACATAATATTTGGCACCAGCAGTCAGGCCTGAAAGGGTTTTTGATGTGCCTGAGATGGAAATGATTTTATTCCCTTTTTTTAAAGTTTTATTCTTTGATATTACAATCTGGTATCCTGCTGCCCCACTGGCTTTTTTACTTACAGATACTTTGAGTTTTCCAGGAGTGGTGCTTGCTAATTTGATGGAAGGTTTACCTGGTTTGGTTGTCTTTTTCCATTTTGCATACAGATTATAATTTTTGACATTATCTTCGCAGATTTTTTTAATTCTGTTTTTATATGTTGAATCTGTATACCAGCCAACAAATGTGTATCCTTTTCTTTTTGGACTTTTTAAGGACACTTCCGAGTAGCCGTCATAATACTTTGTCTGTGAGGAGGAACCGTTTTTATAGTGATAGGTAATGGCATAACGGTTTACATAAACGTAGCATACTGCCGAAATATTCGGATCTGTTTTTAAGGATGCAGTAATGATACATTCTCCTCTTCCGACAGCAGTAACGATTCCGGATGATGATACGGTTGCAACGGCAGGGTCATCGGTGCTCCAATTTACTTGTGCATTTGCCGGGTAGATGTCCTCAATACTCAATTTACTTGTTTGCCCTGGATTTGAAAAATCCAGAAAATCTGTATGAAGGACAATGCCATATCTCCATGAATCATCTTCTTGTACGGCAGCAGTAGGATCTTCTGTTTGCAAATCGGTTGAATCCATGGAGGCAAAAGCCACAGTAGGAAGTCCTGCAATAAGAACAAATGTTAATAAAAAAGTTAAAAAGCGTAGTTGTAATGTTTTTTTCATTGGTATTCTCCTCCTTTTTCTGTATTTATTATACACTAATCAGAGGAGAATAAAAATAGTTATGTTAATATTAAAATAGAAAAATGAAAAGAGTCATAAGAAAAATCTTATCTATTAAGAACCAGATAGAAAATCACAACCTGGATTACCAGTAGAATAGGAACACCAAGATAGAATTTTGCATGTTTTGTTTTATGGTGCCAGATGTACATTCCGATTAAGGCACCGATGGAACCGCCTATGGCAGAAAAGAAAAGGAGGCTCTTTTCCGAGATTCTCCATAATCCCCGTTTGGCTTTCTGCTTATCAAAACCAAACAGGAAAAAGGTAAAAAGATTGATTGCTATCATATAATACCCGAATATCTTCATAAAACCACCTTTCTCATGGGGTTATGCCACTGTAATCATATAAGTTAAGTTCTTCTTTTGCATGTGTCACTTTTGCAGAAATTCCCCAAAAGTGACACAGCAAAAGAAAACTTAACTTATATCCTTCTAATATCCTTTATTTTCTTCCCCTTTTAACATGGCAACAGCGGAACTGGTTCCGATTCGCTCACATCCGGCATCTAAGAACATCTCCAGATCATCTTTTGTTTTTACTCCTCCTGCCGCTTTCATTTTTACATTTGGGCCAATGTGAGAAGCGAAGAGACGAATGTCCTCGATGGTTGCACCGCCGGTACCAAATCCGGTGGAAGTTTTAATAAAATCGGCACCTGCACTTGTTACAATTTCACAAAGTTTGATTTTTTCTTCTTCTGTCAGGTAGCAGGTTTCAATGATTACTTTTAAGATCTTGTCTCCGGCTGCTTCTTTTAATGCTTTAATTTCTGACTCTACTTTATCAAAATCTCCATTTTTTACATCTCCGATGTTGATGACCATATCCACTTCGCTGCATCCTTTTTCGATGGCATCTTTTACTTCAGCCACTTTAACGGCAGTTGTATTGTAGCCCAGAGGAAATCCAATTACAGTACAGATGTTGATTTTGTCGCCGTATGTTTCGTGGATTCTTTCAATATAAGAAGGTGGGATGCAGACAGAAGCTGTCTCATACTGGATTGCTTCGTCACAAAGTTTCTGAATATCTTCCCAGGTACAGAATGCTTTTAACTGGGTGTGGTCAATATGGGATAAAATTTCCTGATTTGTCATGATTCTAACCTCTCTTTGTCGTTTCTCTTTCTAGTATAACCTTTATTTTAGTCGTTTTCCATCATTTTTGCAAGTTTACGGTAAAGTCCGGAATTTATGGTTGACAGAAAAAAATAATGTGATAGAATATTTCCAGAATGAAAAAAGCAATGATGGTACTAAGTAGAGTACTGTTTTCCGCCAGAGAGAGCAGGTCATCGGCTGTAAGCCTGCTTCGGTTCAAGCAGTAGATCGAATTTCCTACCGGAGCTTCATCTTTGAACCTTGAGTAGAAGATGACGGAACCTGCACGTTACGCAGTTTGAGTGCTCATATTTTCTATATGAGAAACAGGGTGGTACCGCGAGATAATTTCGTCCCTCAGATTTTTCTGAGGGACTTTTTTTCATTGCATAGGATTTATTAAAGGAGAATGAAACATGAAAGAAAAGCTGGAACAAATTAAGCAAAGAGCCATGGAAGAAATTCAGGCTGTTGACGGCATGGATAAGCTGAATGAGATTCGTGTTGCCTTCCTTGGAAAAAAGGGAGAGCTGACAAAAGTATTAAAAAGCATGAAAGATGTCCCACCGGAAGAACGTCCAAAGGTAGGACAGTTTGTCAATGAGACAAGAACGATCATAGAAGAAGCATTGGAAAAAGAGAAAAAACTGCTGGCAGCAAAAATTCGGGAAGAGAAGATGAAAAGAGAAGTCATCGACGTAACCCTTCCGGCTACCAGAAAGATGATGGGACACCGTCACCCGAATCAGATCGCATTGGAAGATTTAGAGCGAGTGTTTGTCGGTATGGGCTATGAAGTTGTGGAAGGTCCGGAAGTAGAGTATGACAAATACAATTTTGAACTGTTAAATATCCCTGCAAATCATCCGGCAAAAGATGAGCAGGATACCTTCTATATTACAAAAGACATTTTATTAAGAACTCAGACCTCTCCGGTACAGGCTCGTATCATGGAGACAGGAAGAATGCCGATTCGTGTCATTGCACCGGGACGTGTATTCCGTTCTGACGAAGTGGATGCAACCCATTCTCCATCTTTCCATCAGGTAGAAGGACTTGTAGTAGACAAAGGAATTACGTTTGCAGACCTGAAAGGAACCTTGCAGCAGTTCGCAACAGAATTTTTCGGACCGGAGACAAAAGTAAAATTCCGTCCTCATCATTTCCCATTTACTGAGCCAAGTGCAGAAGTAGATATTACCTGTTTTAAATGCGGTGGAAAAGGATGCCGTATGTGTAAAGGAAGCGGCTGGATTGAGATTTTAGGCTGTGGAATGGTACATCCAAAAGTACTTCGTGATTGTGGAATTGATCCGGAGGTTTATTCCGGATTTGCTTTCGGTATCGGCTTAGAGCGTGTCGCTTTATTAAAATACGAGATTGATGATATGCGTCTTCTCTATGAAAATGACGTAAGATTTTTAAATCAGTTCTAAAAAGATATCAGATGGAAGATGATTCCCACGCCAAGACTCGCGAGCGAGTCTTGAATTGGTAAGCCGTTTTAACAGTGAAAATAATTGGAGGAAGAAAGAATGAATACACCGATTTCATGGATCAAAGCTTATGTACCGGATATGGACGTGTCCATTTCCCAGTATGTAGATGATATGACTTTATCCGGTTCTCATGTGGAAAGCTACGTAGAACTTGATAAAAATCTGGAAAAAATTGTAGTAGGACAGATTGATAAGATTGAAAGACACCCGGATGCCGATAAATTAATTATTTGTCAGGTGAATGTTGGAGAAGCAGAAGACATTCAGATTGTGACAGGCGCACCGAATGTCAAAGAAGGAGATCTGGTTCCTGTTGTATTGGTTGGCGGACGTGTGGCCGGCGGCCATGACAAAAGCCCGAATCCGGAAAACGGAATTAAGATTAAAAAAGGAAAATTAAGAGGGGTAGAGTCTTTTGGAATGATGTGTTCCATCGAGGAACTGGGCTCTAATACAGATATGTATCCGGATGCACCGGAATTTGGAATCTTCATTTTCGGAGAAGATTATCAGGTAAAGCCGGGCGATGATGCAGTAGAGGCGCTTGGCCTTCATGACCAGGTTGTTGAGTTTGAAATTACATCCAATCGTGTAGATTGTTTCAGCATGATCGGTATGGCAAGGGAAGCGGCAGCAACCTTTGATAAACCATTTTATCCACCGGTGATTACAGAAACCGGAAATGACGAAGATGTGAATGATTACATCAGCGTAGAAGTAAAAGACCCGGATCTGTGTCCGAGATATACAGCAAGAGTCGTAAATAATATCAAATTGGCACCATCACCGAAATGGATGCAAAGAAGACTGGCAGCAGTTGGAATCCGCCCAATCAACAATATCGTAGACGTAACCAACTATGTCATGATTGAATACGGCCAGCCAATGCATGCTTATGATTTATCTACAATTGCAGGAAATAAAATTATTGTAAGAAGAGCCAATGACGGAGATGTTTTCACAACATTAGACGGACAGGAAAGAAAGGTAGATTCTTCTGTTCTTATGATTTGTGACGGAGAAAAAGAAGTTGGTCTTGCAGGTATTATGGGTGGAGAAAATTCCATGGTAACCGATGAGATGGATACCCTCCTTCTGGAATCTGCCAATTTTGATGGCACCAACATTCGTCTTTCTTCCAAGAAAATCGGTCTTCGTACCGATGCATCCGGTATTTTTGAAAAAGGCTTAGACCCTCACAATGCCATCGATGCCATGAACCGTGCCTGCCAGCTGATTGAAGAAATGGGTGCCGGCGAGGTTGTAGGTGGTGTGATCGATGTGTGCAGCGAGATGAAAGAACCGGTAAAACTGCCGCTGGAAGTAGAGAAGATCAATGCTCTTTTAGGAACAGATTTATCAAAAGAAGAAATGCTTGGCTATCTGACCAAATTAGAGCTTGTTTACGACGAAGCAACCAACATGCTTACCATTCCAACCTTCCGTCAGGACCTTGGCTGCATGGCTGACTTAGCAGAAGAAGTAGCAAGATTTTTTGGTTATGATAATATTCCGGTTTCCCTTCCAAGAGGAGAGGCAACCGTTGGAAAGATTTCCTTCAAAGGAAGAGTGGAAAGCCTGGCAAGAGACATTGCAGAAGAAAATGGTTTCTGCGGCTCCATGTGTTACTCCTTTGAAAGTCCAAAAGTATTTGATAAATTATTATTGCCAAAAGACAGTAAGCTTCGTGATGCCATCGTGATTTCCAACCCATTGGGAGAAGATTACAGCATCATGAGAACCATTTCCTTAAATGGTATTTTAAATTCACTGTCTACCAACTATAATAGAAGAAATAAAGAAGTACGTCTTTACGAACTTGGAAATGTTTACCTTCCAAAATCTTTACCGCTTACAGAGCTTCCGGAAGAAAGAATGTGCCTTACCCTTGGTATGTACGGCAAATGTGATTTCTTTACCTTAAAAGGTGTTCTGGAAGATATGTTTGAGCATATTGGTATTGAAAAGGAAGTAGAATATGTACCGGAAAAAGGATATCCATTCCTTCACCCTGGCCGCCAGGCAAAAATAATGATTGGCGAAGATCAGTTAGGATGGATTGGACAGGCTCATCCGGAAGTAGCAGATAACTACAATATCAAAGCTGAGGTTTACCTGGCTGTGATCGATATGCCTGTTCTGACCGAACATGCATCTTTCGACAGAAAATACGAAGGAATTGCCAAATTCCCGGCAGTTCATCGTGACCTTAGTATGGTAGTAGAAAAAGGAATCTTTGTAGGTCAGATTGAGAAAGTCTTAAAGAAATGCGGAGGAGCCATCCTGGAAGATGTTACTTTATTTGATGTCTATGAAGGAGATCAGATCAAAGAAGGATATAAATCAGTGGCTTACGCCCTTACTTTCCGAGCAAAAGACAGAACTCTGGCAGATACAGAGGTAAATGAAATCGTTGAGAAGATGATGAAAGAGTTAGGTAAGATGGGCATTGAATTGAGAGCGTAGATGAATCGATAACGGTCCATGGGAATTCTTCTTTTTGCCGTTGTCCCTTTTGGGGAATTTCTGCAAAACAGCGTCTTCAAGATTTTATTGCCGGACGTCCGCGAACTCAAAGCAGCTTTCATGAATTTTCTATAAAAGAATCATGAAAGCTGCTTTTCAAACAATGCTCCCGTTCGGCATTATTTCAGCCGCTGTTTTGGAAATTCCGCCAAAATTGCCAAATGCAAAAAGATGTATTCTCCATGGACAGTATCGATGAAGGGGATGAAAGTTTTTGTCCCTTGGCTCATATTATATCAGATGGAAGATGAATCCCGCGTCAAGACTCGCGAGTGAGTCTTGAATTATTTATATTTTTATATAGTGCTCTGGGATAAAGGAGATTAATTCGTCCAGCCGGTTGAATTTTCCATCTAAAAAGGGCTCTATGTCGGGATAGTCCCGGATTAAATCCGGTATCATGATGGCACCCATACCGGCAGAGAGAGCAGATTTTAAGCCGTTTTCCGAATCTTCCAATGCGACCAGCTGTGACGGAGGTTTTTGTAATTTCTGACAGGCAATCTGATAGATCTCCGGATCCGGTTTTGCCCGTTTTACCATGTCACCGCAGATGATGACATCAAAATATCCTTGTTCCAGATGACTGTTTTTTAGCTTCCGCAGAGCAGATTCCCGGCTGGAAGAAGTTGCAACCGCAAGAACATAGTGTTCCTGCTTTAAATAATCTAAAAGTTCGTAAAGACCTGGTTTTACCGGGATACAAGTCTCTGTCTGCCGATACGTTTCTTCGGCATATCTTTCCTGAAATTCATCATAGGGAAAATCCATACCAAGAGTTTTCTGAAAATATTCTTTTCGTCCGCTCCTGCTCATGCCAAGGGTGGAAAAAAGATGGAAGCCCAAAGGACCATATCCCATCTCTTTTCCTGTTTTGTCCCAGGCATTCATAATGATGCGTTCTGTATCATACATCAGGCCGTCCATATCAAAGACGAACCCGGCAAGTTGTCGAATAGCCATTGTAACATTCCTTTCCATTGATGTTAGAGTAAAATACAGCTAAGAAATGTTTTCTTAAGAAAGAATAAATTTGCGGATGACTTCTGCAACTCCACCATGATTGTTGTCTGTCGTAGTAATATAATCGGCTACTTCTTTCACACAATCATCTCCATTGATCATCGCAACACCTACATGAGCTGCCTGAATCATTGGAATATCATTCATTGCATCGCCGGAAGCAACGGTATTTTCTAGTGGGACCCCTAAAATGTCGCAAAGTCTGACCAAAGCACTTCCCTTGCTGGTTCCTTTGGAAACAACTTCTAAAAGAGCGGTATCAGAGAAAAAGGAATCTACAATATCTCCATGTCGGTCCAGAATGATCTCCCGTAATTTTTCTAAAATAGCATGGTCTTCATAATTTGCAATAATTACTTTGGAAGGTCCGTCTCCTAAAACGGAAAAAATATCATCTACAATTTTATACTCACAGGACATCAGTTCACAATAGCGGAGCAGATGAGGATTTTCTGTGCGGGATAAAACAAATCGTTCATCATATGTCTGTACATGCTGATGATATTCTTCTGCCAGATCAAAAATATCTTTTACCATATCGATGGAAAGACGGCTTTTATATAATGTCTTTCTGGCATAGGTATCATAGATTTCGCCACCATTAAAGCCAATCAGGTAGCAGCCTTCGAAAGTAAGTCCGATGTTTTCGGCCTGCTTCACTGCACTTGGAATGGAGCGGCCAGTAGTCAGAACAATCTTATGACCCTGATCAATCAATTCTGCAATGGCGGTCTTGTTTTCTTCACAGACCTGTTTCTGGCTGTTCAATAATGTATCATCTAAATCGGTAAATAGAATTTTAGGCATAAATATACTCCTTTTGGTTGATAAATTGGTTAAAATAGCATGAAAAGCAGTTCTGCTTATAAAAGAAATTTTTCGACCAGCTCTGCAAATCCACCTTCGTTATTCGTTAAAGTAGTCACGTAATCTGCCTGAGATTTTACGGTATCATTGGCATTTTTCATGGCAACACCAATATGGGCCGCTTTGATCATTGGAATATCATTCATTCCATCTCCGACAGCAACTGAATTTTCCAGAGGAATGTCCAGAATTTCACACAGTTTCTGTACAGCAACGCCTTTATGAGTTCCTTTTAAAACAACTTCAAGAAGGCTTGGGCTGGAGTAAAAGGCATCTACCGTATTTCCCGCCACATCCAAAATCAATTCTTTCATTCGTTCCAGGGTTTCATGATTGTCATAGTCTAAAAGGAGAACTTTGGAAGGTTCCTGGTCCAGAGAGGCAGTAATGTCGTCTACAAGTTTATATTCGCAGACAATTTCCTTGCAGTACCGCTCCAAATGTTTGTTCATATGATAAGCAAGAACATGGGTATTATCATAGGTCTGGACATGAACTTGCTCTTTTTCGCAAAGCTGAAAAATCTTATCGACGGTATCCATTGGGATTCTGGATTTGTAAAGAGTCTGTTTCCGATATGTATCATAGATTTCTCCGCCGTTAAAAGCAATCACATAACATCCATCATAAGTAAGAGACAGTTTTTCTGCCTGACTGACAGCTCCGGGAAGAGCCCGTCCGGTAGCAAGGACGATTTTATGACCTGCATTTGTCATTTGCTCAATGGCTTTGCGATTTTCCTCCGGTATTTCCTTGGTATCCGTTAAAAGCGTTCCATCTATATCGGTAAATAATATTTTTGTCATATTCATTCCCTCCTTATTTGATCTGATGTTGGGGCTAAAAAGTCATGCATGACCATGAAAGGATGAAATGCATGATTGTTTGACCCTAACACAATCATATCATACAACAAAAGGGCGAAAAAGTACAAAAAAATTTTCGTTGTTGTTAACATAAAACTGAAAATGTACAATATGTATAAAATAAAGACAGAAAAAAGAAAAGAAAATGGATAAATTGTATACAAGATATCTCTGTTTTTTTGAAATGAATGGAAAAAATGACAAAATAAATGTGACAGAAGAAAGGAGATGTGAGTATGAGTCTGGCTGACTTATCACTGAACGAACTGATAACTGTTGATTACAACTGTAAGTGTGGCAGGCACCATCATATGGCAATTGATCATCTGGCAGTAGGAAAAGGAGCTGTCAATCAATTGCCGGATTTCCTACATGAACAGAAGATGAAAGATGGAACTCCATTGACAAAGCAGGACAAGATTTTTGTTGTTGCAGATATTCATACCTGGAAAGTAGCAGGTGAAACGGTGTACCAAATGGTCAAAGAAGATGGATATCCGGTAGAATATTACATTTTTCCCCATGAAGAAATGCATACCAACGAGATTTTTATCGATGAATTAGCAAAGGCTATGTCGGATGACGTGAAACTTCCTCTGGCTGTAGGTTCCGGTACCATCAATGATTTGACCAGATTAGTATCTTTTCAGCGGGGAATCCCTTATTACATTATCGGTACAGCTCCATCCATGGATGGATTTGCCACCGATGTGGCACCGGCCACTATAAAAGGACTGAAATGCAGTCTGCCTGCTCATTGTGCAAGCGGAATTATCGGAGATACCGATTTACTGTCTACGGCACCGGACAAGATGATAGCAGCAGGAATTGGTGATATTATTGCGAAATATATTGCCATAAATGACTGGAGACTTTCGTATATTATCAATGGTGAATACTATTGTGAAGAAGTAGCCGAGTTAATGTTAAAATCCACAGATAAAGTGGCGGGAAGCGTCAATGGCCTGGTTACGGGGGATTCAGACGCATATCGATATTTAATGGAATGTCTTGTTTTAATCGGAATCGCAATGGGTTATGTAAATAATTCCAGACCTGGTTCAGGAGCAGAACATTCTATGGGACATGTCTTGGAAATGAAATGTGCTCTGAAAGGACTTTACGGAGAGTTGCATGGAACCTCTGTCGGAATGGCAACCTGTGTGATGACGGAAATGTATAAAAAGTTCTTAACCATGGACATTGATTATGAGAAAGCAAGAAAGCATGCGGAAAGCTTTAATTATGATGAATGGGCAAAGGAAATACGCAGAGTCTTTGGTACAAGTGCAGATTCTATTTTTAAAGTATATGAAAAAGCACATCAGAGTGATCCGGACGTTGTAAAACACAGAATTGACATGATCCAACAGCATGAAGAAGAAATTTTATCTGTCATCCGGGAAACAGTGAGAAAAGCAGAGAAAGCACCGGAGTATATCGGAGCAATGCATGGAATGACATCTCCAAAAGAATACAAGGTATTTACGAAAGAGGAATTTACAGATATTCTTCGTTATACAAAAGAGCAGCGGGATCGTTATGCAGGACTACAGTTCTTCTATGACTTAGGAGTGCTGGATGAACTGATCGATTATATTATTGAAAAATACTATGAATAGGCCGGAAAGGAGGAACGCTATGAGTTTATCCAAAGAAGAAGCATTAAAAGATGTGAAATTATTTGTACTGGACATGGACGGGACATTTTATTTGAGCAATAACATTATTGAAGGATCTTTGGAATTTATTCAGAAAGTCAAAGATACGGGCAGAGAATTTTTGTTCTTTACAAATAATGCATCCCGGGTTTCATCTTTCTATCAGGAAAAGCTGAAAAAAATGGGACTGGAGGTTGATGTTTCAGATATTGTAACAGCAGGAGATGTGACTATTGAATATCTGAAATCGTTTTATCCGGGAAAAAGAGTTTATTTAAATGGTACGCCTTTGTTGGAGGACAGTTTCAGGGAAAAAGGCATATGCCTGGTACAGGATGACCCAGATGTGGTCATTCAAAGTTTTGATTTGACGCTAACTTATGACAAACTGGAAAAAATATGTACATTTGTCCGGAATGGAGTTCCGTTTCTGGCAACGCACATGGATACCAATTGTCCGGTGGATTATGGGTTTATTCCGGACTGCGGTGCAATGTGCGATTTGATTACCTCTTCTACAGGGGTAAGACCGAAGTTTTTAGGAAAGCCTTGCAGGGAAACGATGGACATGATTTTAAAGATAACCGGAAAAACCGTAGATGAAATTGCGTTTGTGGGGGACAGAATTTATACGGATGTAGCAACCGGTGTCAACAATGGTGCGAAAGGATTTCTTGTGTTAACCGGCGAGGCTGATATGCAGACAGTAGCAGAATCAGATGTAGAACCAACCTGCATTTATGATTCTTTATATGAGTTGTCTAAATATTTATAAGGAAGGAAGGTATAAACATGTCAAAGTATTTTATGGGTATTGATGCGGGAACAGGTAGTGTAAGAGTTGCGATTTTCGATGAAAATGGTACAAATATGGCATATGATGTACAAGATTATTCCTCCAGTTTTCCAAAAAACGGATGGGCAGAACAGGATGACAAAGGATGGTGGGAGGCTTTGAAAAAAGCCATTTCGGAATGTATTCGAAAATCCGGTGTTGCCCCGGAAGAAATCATCGGTATTTCCTGTGACGGTACGTCCAGTACCACAATTTTTCTGGATGAAAATGGAGATTCAGTCCGGACTCCAATTTTGTGGATGGATGTTCGTTCTTCTGCAGAAGCGGCAAGCATTTCAGAATTAGGAAAAGATTGTGACGTTATTAAATTTTATCGTTCCGGTGTCCCTGCAGAAAGCCTGATTCCAAAATGTATGTGGGTAAAGAAACATGAGCCGGAAAATTGGGCAAAGACCGTTACGATTTTTGAACTTACCAGTTGGCTTCACTGGAAATTATCCGGAAGAAAAACAACGAATATGTCAGTAGCAGCATTTCGATGGCTGTACGATGATAAAAATGGCGGATATCCGGTAGATCTTTATAAAGCAATCGGATTAGAAGATATTATTGATAAGTTCCCGAAAGATGTATTAAAAACGGGAACTCCAATTGGACCGGTTGACAAAGAAGTAGCAAAAGAGCTGGGATTAAGTGAAAAAACAATCGTTGTGGAAGGTACCTTAGATGCAGTTGCATGCATGTGTGGTGTAGGAAGTGTAAAAGCAGGCGGAATGGCATTAATCGGGGGAACATCCAGCTGTCTGTTCGGACTTTCCGAAACAGAATTCCATGAACCTGGTGTAAACGGTACCTACCCAAATCTGCTTTATGACGGAACCAGCCTGGTAGAAGGCGGACAGGCTTCCAGTGGCGGAATTCTTACCTGGTTCAGAAATAATCTTGTTCCAAAGGAATGGGCCGAAGAAGCTGAAAGCAGGAACATGAATATTTATGATTTGATTACAGAAAAGGCAGAATCGATTCCGATTGGAAGCGACGGTCTGATTATGATTGATTATTTTCAGGGGAATCGTGCCCCTTATTCTGATTCAGACGCAAGAGGAATTTTCTGGGGATTATCTCTTGGAACAACAACAGCTCATATGGCAAGAGCCGTATATGAAGGTGTTGCATATGGTGCATGCCACTGTATTTTAACGATGAAAGAAGCAGGATATGATGTAGAAGAAATCTATGCATGCGGCGGTCTGGCTCAATCTGATTTCTGGATGCAGATGCATGCGGATATTACCGGTGTACCAATGTATACAACCATGGAAAGTCAAAGCGCTGGATGCCTTGGCAATAGTATGATTGTTGCTGTTGGATGTGGTGTCTATAAAGACCTTCAGGAAGCAGCAGAAAAAATGGTTAAGATCGATAAAACATTCTTACCAAACATGGAAAATCATGAAAAATATAAATTCTACATGGATTGCTATATGGAAACATGGCCACAGATGAGAGATCTGGTACATAAAGCAGTAAAACATGTAAATAACTAAAGGCAATTGCAAGAAAAGAAATAGTTTGGGGCCTTTCATTTCACGTGAAAGGCCCAATTTACATGGAAACTTCAATAACTCCCTGTCAGGCATCGGCATTTGAAAATATTTTCAGCATTGAATATAATACTCCTACATGTGATAATAAAAATGTAAAAATAGTATTTCATAATAAACGGTCAAAAGAAAGGAGAAGGCGGTTATGTTTATTTTGAATGAAAGTGAAAAAGAATACAGACATGGAGACCATGGCCCGAAGTATCTGGAAAAAGGTCCGCGGATGAATTTTGGACTTGTTCAGGTTTTGGTGGGGGAAGAAGTAATCGGACATGTTCATCAGGTTATGCAGGAAAGCTTCTATATATTAGAAGGAACAGTGACCATGTTTATTAATGGGGAAAAATATGTACTGTCAAAAGGTGACTATATTCATTTGGAACCGGGAGAAACCCATAAAGTTTGTAATTATGGAGATGTGAATGTAAAAATGGTTGTGACGGCAGCACCATTTATGGAAAACGACAAAGAAATCATTGAATAAAGACTGCACTGAAAAATAGAATACAATAGAACATGGAAAGGAATTGATTTATATGCCAGTAGATATGTATAATCAGTCGGTGTTCCTTGTTTTAAAGGCTGCTTATTTATATTATATCGACAACAAATCTCAGAATGAAATTGCAGACCAGTTAAAGGTATCGGTAACGACCGTATCAAGATTATTAAAGAAAGCAAAAGAAGAAAAAATCGTTGAATTTGTAATCAGAGATCCTTATGTAGAATGTATTCGTCTGGAAAAGGATCTGGAAGAAGCATTTGGTTTACAGGATATTGTCATAGCTCCGGGTTTTTCTCTGGATAGTGAAGATGGAATGTCAGGAGCCGACGATGAAGAAAATGTCAAAAAATTAGTAGCACTGGAAGGTGCCAGATATTTACAAAGAATTATCAAAGAGAATGATGTTCTGGGAATTACCTGGGGAAGTACCATGTATCATCTGATCAATTATCTGAATCCAGCACAAAAAGTCGATGCAACTTTCGTTACATTACATGGAAGCATTGCCTGTTGTGAAAATGAGCTGGATGTCCGTCCCCTTGTTTCCAAAATTGCAAGGGCTTTTTCCGGAACCAATTATTCTCTTATGACAGAAGCTTTGATGAGCAGCAAAACAACGGCTGATGTAATAAAAAAAGAAAAAAATATTCAGAAAATTTATCAAAAATTTGATGAAATCAATATTTCTATTTCGGGAACCGGCTCCTTATATCCTGAAATGCGGTCGGTACTTGGAAAACCGGAGTTTATGTCAGCAGAAGAGCTGGCAAAATTGCAGGAACAAAATGTGGTAGGGGACATTGCTCTTCATTTCTTTGACCGGAACGGAAAAGAATGTCAGACTGATCTGGTAGACCGAATGATAACCATTGATTTTGAAAAATTCAAGCAGATAAAGACGAAAATCACAATTGCTTCCGGAAAGTGGAAAGCGCATACGATTTTGAGCGCGTTAAAAGGAGGCTTAATCGACGTTTTAATTATTGACTATGAGCTGGGCATGGAAATCTTACAGCTGAAAGCATTGGAGGAAAAAGTTTGATAACATTGAGGAAGTGAGAAATAGTGGCTTCAGATATTTACAATCAATCTGCATTTCTTGTCTTGCAAACTGCCTATCTGTATTATGTGGATCGAATGTCTCAGCAGGAAATAGCAGATCAGTTAAATGTTTCGGTGACGACAGTTTCCCGTTTGCTAAAGAAGGCAAAGGAAGAAAAAGTGATCAATTATGTTATGGACCAGGAATGTCTGAATTGTATTGACCTGGCAAAAGAATTAAAACAAGAATTCGATTTACAGGAAGTGATTATCGCGCCAATTGACTGGAATAAAAAAGATACTATGAATCCTTCTGAGAAGAGAAAGCTGGTGGCTTTGGAAGGCGCCAGATATTTGCAGAGAATCATACAGGAAAAAGATGTTTTGGGAATCTCCTGGGGACGAATTGTCTGTGACATGTTGTTGTATTTAAATCCATCTCATAAAGTGGATACTACCTTTGTGACCCTCCATGGTCAGCTGGGGGATTGCATCAGACAGGATTTGAGAGAACTGGTAACAGGAATGGCAAAAGCATTTTCAGGGAAAAATTATTATTTATCTTCAAAAGCATTGGTGGAGTCAAAAGAAAAGGCTGCCTACATCAAACACCATCCCAATGCCAGAAAAGTATATGAAATGTTTGATTCTATTAACATTTCTATTTCAGGAATTGGTGCATGGTACCCGGAAGCAAAATCCATTTTAGCGGAAAATAGATTCCTGTTAAAAACTGAACAGGAGCTTTTGCAAAACAATCGGGTTGCCGGGGATATAGGACTTCGTTTTTTTGATCTCGACGGTAATGAATGTAAAACAGAATTATCAGATCGGTTAATTTCTATTGGATTTGAACAGTTTAAAAGAATTGAAAGGAAAATTACAGTAGCAGCAGGACTGGAAAAAGCATATGCGTTGTTAAGTGCCTTAAAAGGAGAACTGATCGATGTTTTAATTGTGGACAGAGAATTAGCACAGGAATTGTTAAATATACACATGAATGAAAAAGAAAAACAAAACGGATAGTTAAATAATGCACAATAGATGTGAAAATAATTTCCATATTGCAGACTAATTTGACAAAAACTATAATAAAGGTACAGTAATAATTTTAGTATTACAAATCCGGATAAAAATGAAGAATCGATTCTTTAAAGTCAGGTAAAATGATAGGGTTACGTGAGAACTTTAAGGAGGTTTAACATGAACGAGTATATTTTAACTATTGATGAAGGTACTACCAGTGCGCGTGCGATTATTTTTGATCATTCAGGTGAAATCGTTAGTGTGGCTCAGCAGGAATTTACTCAGTATTATCCAAAACCAGGCTGGTTAGAGCAGGATCCGATTGAAATCTGGACAACCACCATGGAAGTAATCGGAAAATGTATGATCCAAAGCGGTCTGACACCGGAACAGATCAAAGCAATTGGTATTACAAATCAGCGTGAAACCGTTGTTGTATGGGATAAGAATACCGGAACTCCTGTATACAATGATATTGTTTGGGGTGACAGAAGAACAGCTCCTTATTGTGACGAATTAAAAGCACAGGGCTATGAGCCAATGGTTAAAGAAAAAACAGGTCTGATTATTGACTCTTATTTCTCAGGAACAAAGATCAAATGGATTCTGGACAACGTAAAAGGAGCAAGAGAGGCAGCTGAAAAAGGCGATCTGATTTTCTCTAATATTGATGGATGGATTCTGTGGAACCTGACAAAGGGCGAAGCTCATATGACAGATTACAGCAACGCATCTCGTACACTTTTATTTAATATTCATACTCTGGATTGGGATGATGAACTTCTTGAACTCCTTACAATTCCAAAGAGCATGTGTCCGGAAGTAAGACCAAGCAGCGGTCATTTTGCATATACAAAAGTACATAACTTATTTGAAGGAAAAGCAATTCCTATCGAAGGTATAATCGGTGACCAGATGTCTGCAACCTTTGGACAGTGCTGTTTCCAGAAAGGCCAGTGTAAGATTACATGGGGTACTGCAGGTACTATGACCATGAATACAGGTGATGAAGCAATCGAATCCAAGAATGGTATGCTTACTACAATCGGATGGGGACTGAATGGTAAGGTTCAATACTTGCTGGAAGGTACTGTTTATAATGCAGGTTCTTCTGTACAATGGTTGAGAGATGAGATGAAATTCATCGAATCCTCCGGTGATTCAGAATTCTTTGCAGCAAAATCTACGTTACCATTAGGTACCTGTTATGTAGTTCCGGCATTCTCCGGATTAGGTGCTCCTTGGTGGGATTCCTATGCAAGAGGAACTATTTTTGGCCTGTCTCGTGGCGCAGCTAAAAATGATGTCATTCGTGCTACTCTGGATTCTATTGGATATCAGACAAGAGACATTCTGGAGTCCATTTCACAGGATATGGGTGAAAAGATTGAACTGCTTCGTGTAGACGGCGGTGCTTGTAACAACAATATTATTACTCAGTTTACCTCTGATATTCTGGGTATTAATGTGGAGCGCCCAAGTAATGTTGAGACAACAGCAGCAGGAGCGGCTTATCTGGCAGGTCTGTCTGTTGGATACTGGAAAGATGAGCAGGATATCTTAAATAACAGAAAAGTAGATAAGGTATTCCATCCTGAGATGGATACAGCTCAGAGAGAAAGACTGTATGCCGGCTGGAAGAACTGCGTAAAAGCTTTGATGGTATGGAGCGAAGGAGAAAAAGCTCTGTAGTAATATAGGAAGAAAGGACTATTATGTTTACATAATAGTCCTTTCTTGCTGATATGTGAAAATATTTTCATGGGTGGGAAGAAAATTTTTTCCATATTGATAGTGAAATATGGGATTGCTATACTTAAATCACAAAGTAAATAGTTTGGGTTTGGACGGATACATTCATAGCCCGATAAGAAACATTATGTATAGGAAGGAGCGCTAATATGAAAACGGATGTTTTGATTATTGGTGGTGGAGTAATTGGATCGGCTATTGCTCATCAGCTTTGCAAATACAATCTGGATATCACTTTAGTGGAGAAGGAAAGCGATATTTGTACCGGAACAAGCAAAGCGAACTCATCAATGCTTCATGATGGTTACAATGTAGATAAACATAAACTGAAAGGCCAGTTATGTTTAAAAGCAAACAAAGAGATTTACAGAAAATTATGTGATGAACTTCATGTAGATCTTAATATTATCGGTTCCATTGTAGCAGGTTTTGAAGATAAAGATATGGAAATCATGAAACATCAGATGGAGATGGCAAATGAAAATGGTATTAAAGGCATGAAAATGCTGAATCGGGAAGAAATGCTGGAGATGGAACCCAACATGAATCCAGAAGTAAAATTTGGTTTGTATAATCCAAATACAGGAGTTCTGAATCCATTTGAGCTTACCATGGGGCTGGCAGAAAATGCAGTATTAAATGGTGCAAAGGTTTTACTGAATACAGAAGTAACAGATATCAAAGTAAAAGATCAGAAAATCGAATCTGTTATTACTACAAATGGAGTATTTTATCCGAAGGTTGTTATCAATGCAGCAGGCCTTTATTCCGATAAAATTGCAGCAATGGTTGAGGAAATTGATTTTACCGTTAAACCAAGAAAAGGCCAGTATTTCCTCTTTGATAAACAGTATGGCGATCATGTAAAACATGCAATTTATTCCGCACCAACAGAATACTCCAAAGGAATGATTATTCTTCCAACAACAGAGGGCAATATTCTTGCAGGTTCCAATGCGGAGATGATGGAGGACAAAACTGATTTTGCCACAACAGCAGATGCACTGAACAATATTTACGGCACTATGATTCATCAGCTGTTCCCGAAACTTCCTCGTATGGGAGATGTTACTACAACTTTTGCAGGCCTTCGAGCAGTAGCAAATACAGAAGATTTTATTATTTCTCATGCAAAGACAGTAAGAGGAATGATTAACTTAGCCGGTATCCAGTCACCTGGTTTATCTTCCGCACCGGCCATTGCCGAGATGGTAGAAGAGCTGGTTCGTGAAGTTGGGGAAGACTTGGATTTCAGTGAAAAAGCAGATTATGTGGTAGGACGTCCTGCCCCAATTATTTTAAATAAACTTTCTTATGAAGAAAGAAGTCAGTTGATTGCACAGAATCCTGATTATGGCCAGATTATCTGCAGATGTGAATCCATCAGCAAAGGTGAAATCTTAGATGCAATCAGAAGACCAATTCCAGCCACCTGTTTAGACGCAGTAAAACGTAGAACTCGTGCCGGCATGGGAAGATGCCAGGGAGGTTTCTGTGGACCGAGAGTAGTCAGCATCATTGAAAAAGAATTGGGAATTTCTCCACTGGATGTTACAAAGAGAGGAAGAGATTCCAGGATTTTAGCAATGAGAGCAAAGGAACTGGCTTTACAGGAAGGAGGCAGCCATGAAAAAATTAAATTATGATATTGTTGTAATTGGCGGCGGTCCTGCTGGAATGGCAGCAGCTTTGGAAGCAAGAAAAGCAGGAATTGAGAAAATTCTCATTTGCGAAAGAGGATCCAAGTTAGGCGGTATTTTAGAGCAGTGTATTCATAATGGATTTGGTCTCCAGTATTTCAAAGAAGAATTAACCGGGCCTGAATATGCAACCAGATTTTCTGATCAGGTAGAAGCTTCTGATATCGACGTGAAAGTAAATACCATGGTCATGGATATTCAGGAAGATAAAAAAGTAATTGCAGTCAATGGCACAGATGGACTTTTTGAAGTTGAAACCAAAGCAGTGATTCTGGCAATGGGTTGTAGAGAGAGAACCCGTGAATCCATTACAATTCCTGGAGATCGTCCATCCGGCGTTATGACAGCAGGAACAGCTCAGCGTTATGTAAACATCAATGGATATTTACCAGGAAAAGAAATCGTGATCTTAGGTTCCGGTGATATTGGACTGATTATGGCAAGACGTATGACGTTTGAAGGCGCAAATGTAAAAGGTGTTTTAGAGCTTATGCCATATTCCACAGGACTTGTGAGAAATAAAGTACAGTGTCTGGATGACTTTGGAATTCCTCTTTACTTAAGCCATACGGTTACGAAGATCCATGGAAAAGAAAGACTGACCGGTGTATCGATTGCTGAAGTAGATGAAAACAAGAATCCGATTCCGGAAACAGAAATTTTTGTTCCATGTGATACCCTTCTTCTTTCTGTTGGCCTTGTTCCTGAAAACGAGCTTTCCAAAAAAGTTGGAATTAAGCTGGATCCGGTAACAAAGGGTGCAGTTACGGATGAAAAGAGAAGAACCAGTGTAGATTGGATCTTTGCCTGTGGTAACGTGCTTCATGTACACGATTTGGTTGATAACGTTACAGAAGAATCTGAATTGGCCGGTCGTGCAGCTGCAGGATATATTCTTGGTGAATACGAAGAGAGAAAGAATCCGATTAAAGTAACACCAGGTGAAAATATCGGTTACATTGTACCACAATCCATTGATTTTGATGATAAGGCTCAGAAGCTGATCAAGCTTTACATGAGAGTGAAAAATCCAAAAGAAAATATCAGGATGGTGATTACAGATGACAAGGGCGAGGTATTGGCTCAGTTCAAGAAAGACATCGTAGAACCTGGTTCCATGGTTACCCTTGCATTACCAACCGTAAAATTAACCGACGATACGAAAGAGATTTCTGTATCTGTAGTAGAATAGGAGGAATGTGAAAATGGCAGAGGTTCATATTATCTGTATTGGATGTCCGAAAGGATGTAAAGTAACTCTGACTCATGATGATGAGAATCATATTCTTTCCGTATCCGGTTATGGCTGTAAAAACGGAGAAGAATATGCGAAAAACGAATTTACAGCACCAGTAAGAATCTTTACATCAACAGTAAAAGTAGCAGGTGGAGATCTTCCTTTGGTTCCTGTAAAGACAAAAGGAGCAGTTCCAAAAAGCATGTTAATGGAATGTGCAAAAGAATCCTGCAGAATAGAGGTAAATGCACCGATTAAAATCGGTGATGTTGTAAAAAGCAATCTATGCGGCACAGGAGTTGATCTTGTAGCAGCAAGAAATATAAATCAAATATAAAAATGGAGGTAATTTATTATGATTCAACAGGACAGAATGTTTAGCACCTTATTAAACCCCCTTTATGAAGGCTGTGATATGGACGACTTATGTGTAGGTACATATTTAGTCGGTGCTGACAAAGAAGAATGTGCCATTGTAAAAGCAGCAAGTATTGGTATTGAGCAGACAACAGGATCCTGGATTGATGTTCCGGAAGAAACTGATGAAGTAAGAGCAAAATATGCTTCCAAAATTTTGAGCATATATGAAGTTCCTGCATATGAAAATCAGACCAATGTGAACCTGTCTGTCAATGGATTACGTTTCTATGTAATTCGTATTGGTTACCCGGTAGCAAATATTGAAGATAACATTCCATTATTAATTGCTACAATTACCGGTAACATTATGTCTATGCCTTACCTGAAATTATTGGATATTGACTTCCCTAAGAAATTTGCTGATAAATTCCAGGGACCAAAATTTGGTATTGATGGCGTAAGAAAGATCCTTGGCGCATATGACAGACCGTTATTAAATAACATGATCAAACCATGTACAGGATATACACCTGATGTTGGAGCAAAATTATTCTACGAAGCTGCTGCAGGCGGCGTTGATATTATCAAAGACGATGAGTTAATCGGTGGAGATCGTTCCTTCAACAAACTGGCTGATCGTGTAAAAGCAAATATGGAAGCAGCTCACAGGGCAGATGAGAAAAAAGGCGAAACAACCATGTATGCTTGTAACATCACTGACGAAGTATCCAGATTAAAAGATAACGCAATGACAGTTATTGAAAATGGTGGTAATTGTATCATGGTTGATGTTCACGGTATCGGATACTCCGCACTGAGAATGTTAGCAGAAGACCCGGATATTACTGTACCAATCCTTGGACATTCCTGCTTCAATGGTGCTTTCACCTGTTCGCCATATCAGGGCATGAGCTCCAAAGTTGTTTTGAAATTAGTCAGACTGTGTGGATGTGATATTTATTTAACTCAGCCTCCATACGGTAAATTCGACAACACATTTGATAACTATATTACAAATATTATTACAACAAAAGCAAAATTCTATGACCTGAAACCATCCCTTCCATTCGTAGGCGGCGGTGTTGTTCCTGGATTAGTTCCAAGATTTATGAGAGACTGTGGCAACGACGTTCTCCTTGGCGTAGGCGCTGGTATCCATGGTCATGGCATGGGACCTCAGGCTGGAGCAAAAGCATTCCGTGTAGCAATTGATGCATGTATGAACGATGTTCCTCTTCGTGAGGCAGCTAAGAATTCTCCGGAACTTACATGGTCTATCAATAAATGGGGAATCTACGGCGAAGACCACAGCAAAGACTTATACGCTATCTAAGTAAAGACTGTTTGCCCCAAAAAAGATTTTATTTAGAAGCCAAAGTATTACCTAAGTATGAAACAAAAACTCCTTTGTTGTATGAACTACGACATATCAGTAAAGCTGCTGCTAATTAATTAGCGGCAGCTTTATGCATATCTATGTGATCACAGAAAGAAGGAAAAAAAATGTCACGAAAAATATTATTTTTTGATATTGATGAGACTTTGATGGACGGAAGAACGCAGCAAGTACCGGAAAGTGCTATCGAAGGAATCAAAAAAGCCCATGATAAGGGACATTTGATTTTTATCAATACCGGAAGGTGTAAATCTTTTATTCCGGCATGCCTTCAGGAAATTGCAATTGACGGCTTTGCGTACGGATGCGGAAGTCATATTGAATATCAGGGAAAAGTGTTATTTGAAAAGTTTGTGCCCAAAGATGATATTTGTTTTCTACGTGATGCTATGCAGGCTTCTGAAATGCAGGGGATTTTCCAGGGACCCAGATACTGTTATTTTGGGGAAGAAGCAATCGATGTTTTAAGTGCTGTCCGGGAACGGGAAGAACATCGGCCGGCGGAAAAGCGATGTTATGAAAATTTCAGAAAGTTTCTGAAACTGTATGAGAGAGATTATCATGCAGAGCTGCGAAGCGATAGAGAAGAGAATATGGAAATCAATAAACTGGTTACATTCCGGGTTTCCTCCTGTGATTATGATACTTTTTTACAAAAAACCAGAGATAAATATCAGTTAATTGAAAATGGAAATGGTTTTACAGAAATTCTTCCGCTGATTTATACAAAAGCAACCTGTATTGATTTTCTTGCAGATTATTTTCAGATAGAAAAACGAAACTGTTATGTCTTTGGAGACAGTCCAAATGACCTTCCGATGCTGACCCATGTAGAAAACAGCATTGCTATGGGAAACAGTTATCAGGAAGTCAAAGATATTTCAAAATATGTAACAAAAGAGATTGATCAGGATGGTATCTATGATGCGCTAAAACATTTTTCAATCATATAACGCAGCATGGAAAAACAAAAGGAGAGTTAATTATGGTTCAATTATTTGTGACAGATGTAGATGGAACTCTGATTCCTGATGGTGTTTCCCAAATAAGTCCCAGATACTATGAAGTAATTAAGGAGTTAAAGAAAAAAGGAGTCCTGTTTGGTGTTGCCAGCGGAAGGCAATACCGCAGTATTCAGCGACTATTTGAACCGGTAAGAGATGATATATTATACATTGCAGAAAACGGAGCTTTTGTCATTTACCAGGGAGAAGAACTGCTTCATGAACCAATGTCAAAAGAAGATTCCCAGGAAATTGTAAAAGATACCCGAAAAATGCCGGGATGTCAGTGTTTGTATGATACCCGTTATATGTCCTATTATGAAAAAGGGGGAGAAGAAGTATATCATTTAATGAAAGATAAATACCGTTATGACTGTGAGCTGGTGGATGATTTACTAAAAATCCCGGAACCGTGTCTGAAATATTCGGTATATCGTGCTACAGATATTGAAGAAGTAACAGCAAAAGAATTTAATCCAAAATGGAGCAGGACCCATCAGGTAGCCTGTGGAGGAACCAGATTCATGGATCTTGTAAAAAAAGATGTAAGCAAGGGACATGCATTGAAAAAAATCCAGGATATATTAGGGATTACAAAAGAAGAAACGTTGGCTTTCGGAGATAATATCAATGATCTGGAGATGTTGGCTCAGGCCAAATACAGCTTTGCAATCGGCAATGCAAGAGAAGAAGTCAAAGCAGCAGCATCCTTTGTAGCAGAAGATAATCAAAGTGAAGGTGTTTTAAAAGTATTGGAAGAATTGTTGGAAAATACAGAAAAAAACATAAAAAATAACGAAATATTCGAAAAATATAGAAAATTATAGAGGTAGAAAATATTTTCTCTTGAAAAAGGATTGAAAATATTTTCAATAGCTGGAAATATTGACAATTGTATAGACAAATTATAAAATAGGAATATAAGAATTGCGCGCGTGATAGAGAAAGGTGATAACAGTTTTCCCCTTGAAAGGAAGTGCGATATGGGAAAATATTATATTGGGTTTGATGCAGGAACACAGAGTGTAAAGGTTGTTATTTATAGCCTGGAGATGGAATGTATTGCAGAAAGCAATTATCCAACATTTCTTTATTATCCGAATCCTGGCTGGGTAGAGATGAATGTAGAGGAGTATCTGGATGCAGTAAAAAAAGGTATTCGTGACTGTGTAAATATTGCAAAAGAAAAGGGAATTGATCCTTCTGAAATCAGAGCAATATTTGGTGATGGTATCATCTGTGGAATCGTGGGGGTCGATGAAGATGGTATGGCTATTACACCTTATATTAATTATCTGGATTCCAGAACTCAGAAAGATGTAGAAGAACTCTCCAAAAAGAATCTGTCTATCTGGGCAGAAGAGACAGGAAATGCAGTTCCGAACTGTATGTTCCCGGCAATGTTTGCACGCTGGTTCTTAGCAAACAATGAAGCATTCCAGCAAAAAGGAAAGAAATTTATGCATAATGCGCCATATGTTTTATCAAGACTTGCAGGCTTAAAAGCAGAAGATGCTTTTATTGACTGGGGCGCAATGTCAGGATGGGGACTTGGTTACAATATTTACAAAAAAGAATGGTCAAAAGAACAGCTTGATATTCTGGGAATTGATCCTTCTTATATGCCAAAGATTATCAAACCATGGGATATTATTGGTGGTCTGACAAAAGAAATGGCAGAATTCACAGGCCTGAACGAAGGTACACCAATCTGTGGCGGAGCTGGTGATACCATGCAGTCGATGTTAGGATGTGGTCTTACCGATGTCAATATGGCGGCAGACGTTGCAGGAACCTGTGCAATGTTCTGTGTATCGACAGACGGAATTAAACCAGAATTAAGTACACCTGATTCCGGTCTGATCTTTAACAGTGGTACCCTGGAAAATACATATTTCTACTGGGGATTTATCCGTACAGGCGGATTGTCCTTAAGATGGTATCGAGACAATATTTGTGATAAAGTTGATGATGGCGATTATTATGACATTTTATCAGAAAAATCAAAAGATGTACCTCCAGGATCCAATGGTGTCTTATTCCTTCCATATTTGACAGGAGGATATGGAGACTTCGCAAATGCCAGCGGATGTTTCCTGAATATGACCATGGATACGGATCAGAGCGTATTGTGGCGTGCTGTTCTGGAAGCAATTGGCTATGATTATATCGGTGTTACGGATGTTTATCGAAATGCCGGTGTAAATCTGGATAAGATCACCATCACAGAAGGCGGAAGCAGAAGTGATTTATGGAATCAGATTAAATCGGATATGTTGAACAGTAAAGTTACAACTCTGAAAAAAGCAGGCGGTGCTGTTATGACCAACGTTGTAGTAGCTGCCTATGCAGTTGGCGATATCGATAATCTGAAGGATTCTCTGAATTCCTGGTTAGAGACAAAGAAAGTCTATACACCAAATCCGGAAAATACAAAGTATTACCGCAGTATCTACAATATGCAGAATAAACTTGTACGGGAAGACATGAAAGCTACATTTGATATGCTGGAGCAGATTCGGAATTTCAAATAGGCTTGGAACAGGAGGATAGAATGTTTGAAGTATCTCTGAAAGATCAAATATGTATCATTACAGGAGCAAGCCAAGGCATTGGTAGAGCAATTGCGTTGACTTTAAGCAAAGCAGGACTCAAAGGAATGACGATTATCGACATCAAAAAAGACGAGAACGGAATTGCAACAGAAAAAGAGCTTATTGCCCTTGGAACAGAAGTTCAGTTTGTCGTCGGAGATGCCTCTTCCGAAGAAACCATAAAGGAAGCCGTTAAAGTTACCATGGATACCTGGGGAAAAATCGATATCCTGGTAAATAATGCAGGTGTTTCTTTTATGACAAATCTGGATACAACAACACCGGAACAATGGGATCTTGTATTGGATGTGAACCTTCGCTCCGTATTTTTAACCATGAAGTATTGCAGTGAAGTTATGAAAAAACAAGGACATGGAAGTATTGTAAACATGTCTTCTATTTCCGGTATTACAGGTGGAAGTACAGGCCCTGAATACGGGGCTTCCAAAGCAGGAATTATTGCTCTTACAAAATATTCTGCAAAATTACTGGGACCTTATCAGATTCGTGTCAATGCTGTAGCACCTGGAACCATTGCAACAGATATGATTAAGAGAAATTACAGTAAACTGACACCGGAACAGCTGGAGAAGAAACTGGCTACGATTCCAATGCAGAGAATGGGCGATCCGGAAGAAGTCGGTAAAGCTGTTCTGTTCCTTGCATCTGATATGGGAAGTTATGTAAGCGGAGATGTTCTGACTGTGACAGGTGCAAGAATGAGTTAAAATGATATTGTTATTTCAATAGAGACCATATATTCAGGAGCTGTCACAGAAGAGAATTGATTCTGTCAGCTCCTGAAGTCCGTTATAAAGAGAAGGAGGATCATTATGGTAAAATATGTAGCAGGAATAGATGCAGGTACAACAGGGTTAAAGACAATTATTTTTGATTTAACAGGAAAACCAATGGGAAAAGCATATCAGGAATATCCATGCATTACCCCAAGAGTTGGCTGGGTGGAACAGGATGTCTACTGCCTATGGAATGCACTTTGCGCAACGGTAAAAGGAGCTATTGAAGATGCCGGGGTAGATCCGGAAGAGATTGGTTCTGTAGGTATTTCCAGCCAGAGAGGAACTTTCTTTGCCATTGATGAAAATTGGGAACCACTCCACAACTCTATTGTATGGAGTGACGGTCGTGCTGTTGAAGAAGTACAGTGGATCAAAGATAACATTGGAGTAGAAAAATATCATCAGATCAGTGGAGCACCGGTTAGTGGAGCCTGGTCCTATGCAAAATTTAAATGGGTAAGAGACCATGAACCGGAATTATATGAAAAAGCATGGAAATTTGTCAATGCTCAGGAATGGCTATTGCATAAACTGGGATCAGTAGAATTATTTACAGACCCGGCTTCTCTTGCATTAAATGGTATGATGGATGTTTCTACCTTAGATTGGTCCGATGAATTACTGGAAACAATCAATTTTAGTAAGGATAAACTTCCTCCGGTAAAAGAACCGGCAAGACAGGTTGGAACGATTTCCAAAGCAGCAGCAGAAGCAACCGGATTCCAGGAAGGAATGGCAATCTGTGTTGGCGGTGGAGATCAGCAGTGTGCAGCAATCGGATGTGGTGTCATTAAAGAAGGTATGGCTGAGATTACAATCGGTACCGCTTCTGTCATGGTAGCGGCAGTAGATGGTGTAAAAGCAGATCCAAAACATGAGGTAATTTTTAGTGGTCATGCGGTTCCGGGACATATGGATATGGAAGGCCTTGCCTATGCAACTGGTGTAGCATTACGCTGGTGGAGAGATACTTATGGAGCACCGGAGGTAGCGGTTGCAAAAGCAGTTGACACCGACCCTTATGATATTATTTGCATGGAAGCTGCAAAATCTCCGGCAGGAAGCAAAGGTTATCTTTTCTTCCCATTCTTCTCCAGTCAGGTAACACCATATTATCATGACAATGCAAGAGGAGGTTCGCTTGGTATTTCCCTTGCTCATGACAGATGTGATATGGCAAGAGCTGTCTTAGAAGGCGGTGCATACGAGCTTCGTATGATTGTAGAAGCGATGGAAAGAGTTCTGGGAAGACCATTTGACGTGATTCGTTTATCTGGCGGCGGCTCCAAATCTCCATTATGGAGGCAGATTTTATCGGATGTATTTGGAAGACCGGTTCAGTGCCTGAAAGTGGCAGACTGTGGTGTTTTGGGTGCAGCTATTTTAGGTGCTTCCGGAGCAGGCATTTTTAATTCTCTGGATGAGGCTGTAGATGCAATGGTGGTGGCAACGGACGTAATTGAACCAAATATGGATAATTACAGCTTATATACAGATATGTATGAAATTTTCAAGGATGCATTCCTGGCATGGAGAGATGCAGGAATCTATGACCGGTTAAATGCAGTATGCGATAAATACTGGAATGATTAATTGAGAAAAGCAGACTTGCAGCTGCCTGAGCAGAAAGGAGGATGAGTTTTTATGATTATGTCATTAGCTATTTCCGATTGTGTTGGACCAGGTTCCCCTTGTCCTTTAAAAGGAAATTTACTTCAATGTATCGACCACGCAAAAAGACTGGGATACGATGGCGTTGAGCTACATATGAGAAATGCCAAATTAAATGATTATTATGAGATTGCAGATTATGCAGCTCGTCTGGATATGAAGGTAACAACCATTGGTACCGGAATGGCTTGCTACGCAGATGGCCACTATATGACGAACCCGGATAAGGAAGCCAGAAAAGAAGCAGCCCAAGTGCTGATCGATTTTCTGGAAGCAGGAAAAATTGTCGGCGGTGCCGCAGTAATGTTTGGTTTAATGAAAGGTCCATTGCCGGATCCAAGACTGAGAGAACAGTATAAAGACATTTTATATGAGTCTTTATTACCGGTTGTAGATGCGGCAGAAAAATTCGGATGTGATCTGACGATTGAAGCAATCAATCGTTTCCAGGCAGATTATCTGTGGACAGCAGATGAGACCCTTGATTTTGTAAACAGATTTAAGAGCGACCGGGTAACAGTGCACTTAGATACTTTCCATATGAACATTGAAGACAAAGATATGGAAAGAGCAATTCGAATCTGTAAAGGAAAATTAGGACATTTTCATTTCTCTGACAGCGACCGATGCTATCCGGGACATGGACATGTAGACTTTAAGATGTGCATGGACACTTTATATGATATTGGATATGCACAAAATGGAATTGGCGGTCATGAGTATAACGCAGATCCGGACGGAGTAACCGCAGCTGTAAAAGGCCTGCAGCATATTCAGCAGTATTTAAGATAACGGGAACGTGAAGAAATCGGTAGGCAACATAGAGTCAAATAACATGATGTTATATTCATTTTTACAAACCACATTCATACAATATAGGTTCTAAAGGGAAATGAGAGGCTGGTTACCCGGTCTCTCATTTCTCTGTTTCTACATATTATAATAGTGATGGTAGTGCTTTATTCTTGATTACGGATTGTTCCGCTAAAATCACATTACAAAATATGTTCGCTGATGGCGGCACAAAGTGCTTTTATTTTGCTTCCACCGGAAAGTTCAAAGGTAAGCATTCCAATTGCCGAGATATAGACGGTAAGTTCGGCATCGATATCTAAAAGACCGGATGTTTCAATAGAAAATGTCTGGATTTTCTTGTAAGGAATAGAAGTGTAATCCTTTTTCTTTCCCGTAACTCCCTGTACGTTAATGACAATAATCCGTTTGTTGGTAAAAACTAACCGGTCTCTTACACTGGAATAACTTTCAATGACTTCTTCCCCTGGAATCAGAAGATCAGAGACCACTTTATGACCTTTCTCAAGTTTTTCTGCCGACAATTTAAATAATTTTTTGTTTTGAAAATCTACCATAGATATGCTCCTTTCTGCCTTGTTTGTTTCATCGTATCAAAGATTGATTTTGTTGTAAAGCATTTCAAAAAGGAAAAGTTTATCGAGATTTGACAGGAACGGAAAATCGTTGTACTATTTTTCCGAAAGGACGAAGAAATAGTATGAGTGTTTATTATCTTTTACAGATTTTTTTTATTTATTCTTTTTTAGGTTGGATTCTGGAAGTCATAGAAGCTGCAGTAAAAACCAGTAGTTTTATCAATAAAGGGTTTTTGAATGGGGCAATTTGTCCTGTATATGGGTTTGGCATGGTTTTGATGACAGTCTGCTTAAGACCCTGGTATGGTAATCCCTTATATCTGATGATTGGCTGTTTGTTGATCGGAACCGGTGTAGAATATTTGACAGGATTTCTTCTGGAAAAACTAACCCATAGCAAGTGGTGGGATTACAGCCACCTGCCCTGGAATCTGAAAGGAAGAATCTGCCTTTTTTCCAGTTGCCTGTGGGGTGTAGCCGGAATCATTTGCTTAGAAATCAATCGATTTTTATCATCTAAAGTTTTTCCGATGGAAATAAAACTATGGAATAAAATTGGATTGATTCTTTTAAGTATTTGTTTTCTTCTTGATTTAATTGCATCTTTGGTGACTGTTTTTTCCCTGCAAAATAAATTCAAGAAAATGGAAAAGATAGGGAAGAGGATTCTGGCGGTTTCCAGCCGTCTGGGCGGAAAAATATTTGATAACGTTTATATGCGGATGACCCAGAGAAAGAAAAAGAAGGAAGTGGAAAAAATCCGTCAGTTTTACAGAGAAGAAAGAAAAAAGAAGCTTTTATCCTGGCTGAAAAAAAGAATGATTTTGGCAGCTCCGGATATGGCTCCCGATGAAGAAACACTGGCAAAACTGGAAAGGCAGCACCGGCTGAAAAAAAGAAAATTATTTACGAGAATCGTATTGAATCGGATTTTATGGACTGCGATTTCTGTTTTATCTCAGATTGTATGGCTGGTTATTCTTTTGACGAAATTTGCGACTTCATCAGTGCAGATTTCTCTTTGCATGACCGTTTTAAGCCTGCTGATCAGTTTGTATATTATCAGTAAAAATGAAAACTCCGCTTATAAGATTGGATGGATTATGATTATTATGACATTCCCGGTCTTAGGAGGAATGCTTTATCTTTTCTTTGGCAATAAAAATCCGGCCAGAAATTTAAGACGACGTTTGGAACAGGTTCATGAAGAACAGAAAGGTCAGTTAAAGCAAAAAGAAGAAATCGAAAAGAAGCTGGAAGAAATCGATGAAAGAGCAGCCGGAAGAAACTGTTATTTGCTGAAAAAGACCGATTATCCGGTATGGCAGAACACAAAGACAACCTATTATCCTTTGGGAGATCTGATGCTTCCGGATATACTGGAAGAACTGGAAAAGGCAGAACATTTTATTTTCCTGGAATACTTTATTGTGGAAGATGGAATTTTCTGGGACAGTATTCGGGAAGTCCTTGTAAGAAAGGCCAAAGAGGGCGTGGATGTCCGAATGATTTATGATGATGTTGGATGTCTGATGCTTCTTCCCAAAAAATACTATGAAGAATTAGAAAGAAGCGGGATAAAATGTATTGCATTTAATCGGTTCAAGCCGATTTTTTCTCTTGTTTTAAATAACCGGGATCATAGAAAAATCATGGTCATCGATGGACATACTGCATTTACCGGTGGCATTAATCTGGCAGATGAATATATTAACATGGCTGAAAAATACGGACACTGGAAAGATACGGGAATAAAATTACAGGGAGATGCAGCTGCAAATTTCACAGTAATGTTTTTGGAAATGTGGAATGCGTTTCGAAAAACAGAAACGGATTTTTCAGAATTTCTGCCGGATACGGCGAATATGGATTTTGGAGGGAAAGGCTTTGTCCAGCCGTTTTGTGATACGCCTCTGGATGATGAGCCGACTGCAGAAAATCTCTATATTGATATTTTAAATCAGGCAAGCCGGTACGTTTATATTTTTACCCCATATCTGATTATCGGGGATACCATGCGCCATGCGCTTTGTATGGCAGCCGCCCGGGGTGTAGACGTGAAAATTGTAACTCCGGGTATTCCGGATAAAAAGCTTGTGTTTCGTCTGACCAGAAGTAATTATAAAGAGCTTTTGAAAGCAGGGGTAGAAATTTATGAATATACCCCAGGTTTTCTTCATGCAAAATCCTATGTCAGCGATGATAAGGTAGCAGTAGTAGGAACCATCAACATGGACTATCGAAGCCTGTATTTGCATTTTGAATGCGGGGCTTACCTGTTTGAAACAGAATCCATAGAAGCAATCAAAGAAGATGTGTTAGAAACTATAGAAAAATCAAAAAAAATCGAGCAGGATGATTTGAAACAGGGGCTTTTGGCAAGACTTTTTGATGCAATCCTTGCCATTATCTCTCCGCTGGTGTAAAAACCTATCGGTTATGCCTATTCGTTGATTGCTTTGAAACTCAAAGTCGATTCTGTACAAATAAAGTACTTCTTTTTGCATCTGGCACTTTTGGTGGAATTTCCAAAACAGCGTCTGAAAAAAGCCGGACGTAGTACTGCTTGAAAAGCAGCTGATGCAATAAATTGAACGGACACATCGTAGGAAAACTCTGAAAGAGTTTTTCTAAAACGCATCAAAGGGGCGAATCTGCAACATATGATATGCTGTAGATTCGCCCCTTTTGCGTTTGTTACAATCTGTCTTTCAGACAGATTGTGATGGGTCTTATGTAGACGGTTTTTGAAAGCTGCTTTGAGTTTACATACGTCCGGCAATAGAATTTTGAAGACGCTGTTTTGTAGAAATTCCCCAGAAGGGACGGCAGCAAAAAAGTACTTCATTTGTATGGAATCGATCCCTCAAACATCACCGTAAAAATACCCTTTTTCCTGTAAGTGATTTAAGAATGAGATCCGGCCGGATTCATCCAGTGCACTTAAGGTGCTGTTGTGATAAGCCGAATCATAAGTGACCTCTTCTCCGAACCAGGAAGGAGGAGTAAAAGAATCTGCTTCTTCTACAGAAGAAAATTCTACTTCAACCATAATAAAACCGGCTAAAGAGTCCAAAAAAAGATCCAGTTCTGCTGTTTCTTTTTCCAGAGAAATCACATAGCGGTTTTTCGTAATGATGGTTCCATCGGCTTTTGTTTTTAAATGTAAATAAGATTCTTTTGTAAGGGGAAGTTCTACCTCCTGTCGTGCCAGTAAACCTTTGGATTTGTAAGTCAGAATATACCGGTCGTCCAATTGACGGATGCGAAGAACAGGGTCAGTGGAAAGATAAGCCTGTTCGATATGATGACAGGGATAGGAAGACAGTTGATCCGGAATTTGTCTCACTAAATATTTGCGTTCTATTTCCATAAAAGCCTCCTGATTGTTATCTGTTCCGGGTGCCGGAACGAGTTTTTTGGAATAGAACCATTATATCATGAATGAGGAAAATTCATCAAGATATCCAGAGCAGAAAACAGATCAGTCGGGGTAACCTGATACCTGATGCAAAGATGAAGTAAATGAAGGACCTCCTGTTTGGAGTGGGAAAGTCCGGCGGCTTCTTCTGCATGAATGGATGGACCGTGAGAAAAATCTGACCGGGAATGAATCCGGATGCCATAGGTAGTGGAAGGAAAATCCGGTGTTTCTACCAGATAATACTCCAGGGTGAGAACTGGGATTTTAGGTCGACAGATATACCTTCTATCTTCTAATACTAATTTTTTCATATAGTACCTCCTTAGATTTTCTTAGAAAAGTGTCAGACTCTGCTGTAGAATTTTTTGAAAAAAACATATTTAGAAGCTGTTTTTATTATACTATATCTAAATATAGAAAAAAAGGGAAAAATTACCGCAAATTCAATGAAAATACAACAGGAAATGATACAGACGCTGTGTTTTTGACGGCAGAGGACATATTTTGGAAAGGGAAACGGAAGAAAAGGGAATTGTAAGAAAAACAGGGTTTCTTCTGAGACGATTTTTTGGTATACTAATGCTATGTAAGGAGGAATCCGACGGAATGAATTATAATAAAAAATCGATTCAGCAGAAGAAGAAAATGCTGGAATCCAAAAGTATCAGAAGAAAACAGAAAGTAAAGCTCTATTCTTTTCGGTTTGGAATTATTTTTCTTGTTGCAATCTTTGCGGTAGCAGGGGGAACGGCCTTTGGTATTTTTCAGGGAATTATTGCAAGTGCACCGGATATTTCCGAGATCAGTATTGAACCAACAGGTTACGTTACCACGATTTATGACAAAGATGGGAAGGAGATACAGACCTTATCAGACTATACGTCGAACCGAATTGATGTGGAGATTGACAAGATTCCGAAACAGCTTCAGAATGCCTTTGTAGCCATCGAAGATACCAGATTTTATGAACATAAGGGAATTGACGTGAAAGGAATGTTCCGGGCATTATTTTCCAATATTTCTCATGGAGGAATTACGGAAGGAGCCAGTACCATTACCCAGCAGTTAATTAAGAATAACGTGTTCCATGTGGGAGATGGTGAAACCAATTTTTATGCTCGCGTGAAGAGAAAGATTCAGGAGCAGTATCTGGCCCTTCAGGTGGAAAAGAAATTTTCTAAAAAAGAGATATTAAAAAATTACCTGAATACCATTAATCTTGGGCAGGGAACTTTAGGGGTCCAGGCGGCAGCCAAACAATATTTTGATAAAGATGTCAGTGATCTGACTTTGTCAGAATGTGGGGTGCTGGCAGCGATTACAAGAAATCCGTCCTATTATGATCCGGTCGAATACCCGGAGCATAACAAAGAGCGGCAGGAACGGGTTCTTGGTAAAATGCTGACCCAAAAGATGATTACCGAAGAAGAGTATAATGAAGCCCTGGAAGATGATGTGTATGAGAGAATTCAGAAAGTCAATTCCAAGAAAAAAGACGACGGAGTGTATTCTTATTTTGTAGATGCCCTGATTAAGCAGATTGTAACAGATCTTCAGGATAATTTAGGATATACCCAGACCCAGGCATATCGGATGCTTTACAGCGGCGGTCTGTCCATTTACTCGACTCAGGACAGTAAATTGCAAAAAATTGTAGATAAAGAGATCAATGATGAAGATAATTATCCTTCCCCGACGAAGTATTCGCTGAATTATCGACTTTCTCTTGTAAAAGAAGATGGAACTGAGGAGAATTATTCCGAATATGATGTTTTAAATTATTTCAAAGACAAAGGACGAAAGTCGGCCAGCCTGATTTACTCCTCGAAGTCAAAAGCGAAAAGTGATGTAAAAAGGTTCCGTAAGACAGTGGTAAAAGAAGGAGATAAAGTGACAGGAGAATCTTTCCATATGGTGATTCAGCCACAGGCATCGGTGACTCTGATGGATCAAAAATCAGGAACAGTACGTGCTTTGGCTGGAGGAAGAGGGGAGAAGACCTCCAATCTGACACTGAACCGGGCAACCGGTGCACCGAGACAGCCAGGTTCCACATTTAAAGTGCTGTCTACCTTTTTACCGGCCCTGGATACGGCAGGAAAGTCTCTTGCCACTGTTTACGATGACTCACCTTATTATTATGCAGGTACAGATACCAGAGTCAATAACTGGTATTCCGGTTATTACCGGGGCTTGTCCACCATACGGGAAGCAATTACCCACTCTTTAAATATTGTAACGGCAAAGACCATGGAGGACGTAACCCCTCAGGTGGGATATGATTATCTGATGAATTTAGGATTTACGACTCTGGTAGATCATGAGGTAGATGAAAGCGGGAAGGTTCATTCCGATATCATACAGCCGCTTGCTTTGGGCGGTATCACCAATGGTGTAACCAACTTAGAACTTACAGCTGCTTACAATGCCATCGCCAACAAAGGCGTTTACGTAAAACCAAGGTTATATACAAAAATCGTAGACCACGATGGAAATGAATTATATAAAAATAAAAAAGAATCCAAGAAAGTAATGAAAGAAACGACTGCCTGGCTTCTGACCAATGCCATGGAAGATGTAATCAGAAAAGGAACCGGAACAAAAGCACAGTTAGACACCAGTATGGCGGCAGCAGGAAAATCCGGTACTACATCCAATGATATCGATTTCTGGTTTACCGGTTATACCCCTTATTACACTGCTTCTGTCTGGATGGGATATGACATTAACAAATCATTTAGCGGAGGAAACTATACCAAGATCATCTGGAAAGAGATTATGGATCAGACAATCAGTACAAAGAATCTGAAAGTAAAGAAATTTGATTCCTGTAAAGGAATTGTGAAGAGAACCATCTGTACCAAATCAGGAAAGCTGGCGGTCAAAGGAGTATGTGACCATGCTGCAGGTGGAAGCTGTGCCAAAGTGGAATATTTTGCAAAAGGAACAGAACCAAAGAAAGAATGTGATGTTCACACAAAGGTAACGATTTGTAAAGATTCCAATCTGCCGGCCGGACAATATTGCCCGGCTACCAGCCAGGTTACAAAGATTTTCCTGATCAAAGATGAAAATTATGATGCAGCTACCTGGGATACTCCGTACATCCTTCCATCTACCTATAAAAAGAAGACCTGTAATGTTCATGACGAAAACAGCTGGCTGGAAGAGAAAATGAAAGAGATGGAAGAACTTCTGGAAAACGATGGGGATAAAGATAAGGACGATAAAGACAAAAAGAAAGATGACGGCGGGTTGGAAGAGTTAGAGTAAGGTTGTTGCAAAATAAGGATGGTCTATCATGTCCCAAATACAGACCCGTAATATAAAGCAAATTTTTCGGAATTTATAAAAAGGCATCATCTGGAATGTTTATCTACTGTCTGCTTTGAAACTCGTAGCCGATACTTCTTGAACAAGTATCGGCTCCTCAGACAACGCAGCAGACAGTCACATATACCAGATGATGCCCTTTTAAATTCAACGAAAAATGTGCAATCATATTATCGGGTCTGTATTTGGACAAGGATATGACATCTTTATTTTGTAACATCCTCATTTCTCATTTTCTGTCAAGCAGCTTTTCAAACAATACTACCGTCCGGCATTTTTTCAGACACTGTTTTGGAAATTAAAATCCAATGCATACTCCGTAAAGAATGACCAGTGCGCCGAGTATAATTCGGTAAATACCAAATGCAGTGAAATCGTTTCTTTTAATATAGTTCAATAAGAATTTGATGGCAACAATGGATACGCCGAAGGAAACAGCCATGCCGACAACCAGTACTGCAACTTCCATGCCGGTAAAATGGAACCCGAATTTTAATAATTTCAAGAAGCTGGCTCCGAACATAACCGGAATAGACAAATAGAAAGAATATTCCGTTGCAATGAAACGGGAACTACCAAGCAGCAGGGCACCTAAAATTGTTGCACCGGAACGGGAGGTACCGGGAATTAAGGATAATACCTGGAAACAGCCGATGAAAAATGCGGTGCGGTAAGTCAGATCCTGAAAAGTATCAATGGATGATTCTACCCTTTTCTGCCGTTTTTCTACCAGAATAAACAGGATACCGTAGAAAATCAGGGTAAAGGAAATTGTCTGCCAGTTATAAAAATGGGCATCCAGAAAATCGTCCAACAGGATGCCAAGTACTCCGGCCGGAATACAGCCAACAATTACTTTGCTCCAAAGAGATAAAATCTGCCGTTCCTTTTTTTTGGAACCCTGAAAAGGCCAGAGCTTCCAGAAGAAAACAATACAGACAGCCAGAATAGCACCAAGCTGAATGACAACAAAAAAGAATTCCAGAAATTCATCACTCATGTTGAGGTGGATGAACTCATCTACCAGTAACATATGTCCGGTGCTGCTGATTGGAAGCCATTCTGTAATGCCTTCTACAATACCCAGCAGGACAACTTTCAGCATTTCTAATAACATATCAAATCCTCCATGTTTTTTTACGCAGACCAAAGTCTTAGAATACAACAGAAATGTCAGTGCCATAGAGACAAAGCCGACATCTTCTTTGCAATCTATATCTTATCATGGATAGAGGAAAAAACAAGAGGAAAAAAGGAATTTGACAGAGGATTGTAAGAGATTTATAATCGAACGAAACAGAAATCATTTTGATACTATATATAGATAAGAAGATATTTGACAGAGATGATATGATTTTACAGAATAGAGGAAGGAGAAGAAGAATGAGCTTTACCATTACCGATTGGATTCATGAAATTGCAGCTTCCTATATAAAAGAAGGAGATTTATGTATTGATGGAACGGCAGGGAAAGGAAATGATACGGCATTTCTTTGTGAAAAAGCAGGAGCAGCCGGACATGTACTGGCATTTGATATCCAGAAAGAAGCAATCGATGCGACAAGACAATATCTTTCTAAGTTGGGCTTTGAGAACAGGGCAACTTTGATTCAAAGAGGACATGAGCATATGGACGAGTACGGAAAGGAAAATACAGTATCGGTTATTTTATTTAATTTGGGTTATCTCCCGGGAGGAGATCACAGCCTGAAAACCCAGGCGAAGACAACCATAGAAGCCATGGAAAAAGGTCTGTCTCTTTTAAAAAATGAAGGCCTTATGGGAATCTGTATTTACAGTGGAAAAGACAGTGGATATGAAGAAAAAGAAGCAGTGCTTTCCTGGGTAAAAGAACTTCCGGCAGGAAAATTTGACGTGATTACAACGCCTTTTTTTAATAAGCCCAATGACCCGCCTCTTCCCGTATTTATCCGGAAAAGGTAAAGAAGCAGGACAGATGAACGGAAAATGTGGTTTTTCCTTTGATTTCCTTGACAAGAATAGAAGGTAAGGATAAAATAATAGTATTTATCGAAGTCGGAGATTGATACTCCTAATTGAACAATTGGGAGTATCAATCTCCGACTTCGATAAAAGCCTCCGGCGGATTGCAAAGATGCGCATTAGAAATTTGTCATGCTAACGCATGACGCGCATCTCGCAGCAAGAACGCCGAGGCGTTCTTGAATATAATGAAATAGGAGATGATGATTTTTGGATTCCAGTTCCATAGGTCGAGCGGTAACGCTGCTTATTTTAGTAGCACTCTCGGCGTTCTTTTCTTCTGCAGAGACAGCGCTTACAACAGTCAATGTACATCGGCTGAGAGCTTTGGCAGAAGATGGCAATCAAAAGGCAGAAAGAGTCTTGAAGTTAAAGGAGAATTCCCAGAAACTTTTAAGTACGATTTTAATAGGTAATAATATCGTAAATATTGCTGCCTCCTCTATTGCAACTACATTTACCATTGATCTTTTGCAAAAGGCAGGGGTATCCAATGCAGCCAGCGTAGGTGCCGGTGTGTCCACAGGAGTCATGACCATTCTGGTTCTGATTTTTGGTGAGATTTCTCCCAAAACAGCTGCCACCATTCATGCGGAGAAGCTTTCTCTTCTCTATGTAGATGTGATTTCCTTTCTCTCTGTGATTTTTACACCGGTTGCATTTGTCATTGAAGGATTTTCCACTGTATTTTTAAAATTGTTCGGCATTGACAGAAATCAGACCGGACAGGTTATGACAGAACGGGAATTAAGAACCATTGTGGACGTAAGCCACGAAGATGGCGTCCTTGAAAACGAAGAACATGAATTTATCAATAATGTAATTGATTTCGGAGATTCTCTGGTCAAAGATGTGATGATGCCAAAAGTAAACATCACCTTCGGCTCCATTGAAGATACTTATGATGAGCTGGCAGAGATTTTCCTGGAAGAACAGTATTCCCGCCTTCCTATTTATGAGAATAGCAAGGACAATGTGGTCGGAATTTTATATCTGAAGGACTTATATTTTTACAAAGTGCGCCATCGGGAAGAAGAATTTGATATCCGAAAAGTCATGCGGGTTCCTTTTTATACCTATGAACATCAAAAGGTGTCAGCCCTTTTGCAGGATATGAGGGAGCAGGAAGTCAGTTTTGCCGTTGTATTGGATGAATATGGTGATACAGCAGGTCTGATTACATTAGAAGACATTCTGGAAGAACTGGTCGGCGATATGAGAGATGAGTATGATGCAGATGAAAGAAACAGCATCGTCAGTTTGGGAGAAGGCGAATATCAGGTCGAAGGAGGAATTAAACTGGATGATCTCAATGATGCTCTGGGTATTGAGCTGGAATCAGAAGATTATAACTCCCTTGGCGGTCATCTCATCGAGCTTTTGGACGACATTCCGGAAGTTGGAGAAGTGGTAACAGAAGGAAATATTACTTATAAAGTTCTCTCTTTAGATAAGAACCGGGTAGATAAAGTCTATATCCGAATTGCCCCTGCTACGGATCAGGATGAGAAGGAGTAGAAACAGTCTGAATTATAGGTAATAAATATAAAAACAAAAAAATTAAAAAAAAATAGAAAAAAAGCCTTGCCAAAAGACCAAAGACGTGGTATATTAATATCTGTCGACAGGGTCTATTGGTCAAGCGGTTAAGACGCCGCCCTCTCACGGCGGAAACAGGGGTTCGATTCCCCTATAGACTACTAAGTGAATAATTATGAAAAGCCTGTTTGTGGAATGCAAGCAGGCTTTTTGTGTGAAATCTAAAATGGAAGGAGGAAATCACCATGAAAAGTTTAGTAATTGCGGAGAAACCTTCTGTGGCAAGAGACATTGCCCGGGTTCTTCGATGTGAAAAGAAAGAAAAAACTTATCTGGAAGGAAAAGATTATGTCGTTACCTGGGGACTTGGACATTTGGTAACCTTAGCAGATCCGGAAGATTATCATAAAAAATACAAAGAATGGAAGATGGAAGATCTTCCGATGATGCCGGAACACCTGAAACTGGTCGTCATCCGTCAGACCAATTATCAATTTCAGGCGGTGAAAACCTGTATCCACAGAAAAGATATCGGGCAGGTCATCATCGCAACAGACGCAGGAAGGGAAGGAGAACTGGTTGCCCGATGGATTCTTGCAAAAGCAGGAAATCAGAAACCAATCAAACGACTTTGGATTTCTTCGGTTACGGATAAGGCAATCCGCCAGGGCTTTTCCAATTTAAAAGATGGACGGGAATATGAGAATTTATACAGGGCTGCCGTTGCAAGGGCAGAGGCAGACTGGCTGGTTGGAATCAATGCGACAAGAGCTCTGACCTGCAAATATAATGCACAGCTTTCCTGCGGAAGGGTACAGACTCCTACGTTGGCTATGATTGGCGCAAGGGAAGAAGAAATCCGCCATTTTGTGCCAAAGCCTTATTATGGAATGACAGCCCGGGGAGAAGGGATTCTTTTTACCTGGAAAGAAAAAACTTCCAAAAGTCAGTCGGTATTTCAGAAGGAAAAACGGGATACAGCTTATGAGGCGGTAAAAAATCATGCCGGTACTATAACATCTGTACAAAAGAAAGAGAAAAAGGCTTATTCAGAGCCCCTTTATGATCTGACAGAGTTACAAAGAGAGGCGAATCAGCGGTTTGGATATTCTGCAAAAGAAACATTAAATATTATGCAAAGACTGTATGAACATCATAAAGTGTTGACTTATCCACGAACAGATTCCCGTTATCTGACAGAAGATATCGTAGATACGATTCCGGAGCGACTTTCGGCGATCAGTGTCGGACCTTATAAAGCCTATACAGCGCCCCTTTTAAAAAAGAAGATAAAAGCTAATGGTTCTTTTGTCAATAATCAGAAAGTATCCGACCACCATGCCATTATCCCGACGGAGCAGACCCCGGTTCTTTCTGCATTTTCCATGGAAGAAAGAAAAATTTATGATTTGGTGGTACGAAGATTTCTGGCTGTCTTATATCCGCCTTGCGTTTATGAGCAGACTACCTATGAGATGGAAGCAGGGGGAGAAACTTTTACTGCCCAGGGCAATGTCATCGTAGAGGAAGGCTATCGGGAAGTATATGAAGGAGTTTCCAATATGGAAAAGCCGTTGCCGATTCTTAATAAAGACCAGAAAATATCCAATCTCCTTTTACAAAAAACAGAGGGAAAGACCAGTCCGCCGGCCAGATTTACAGAAGCAGGCCTGTTAAAGGCGATGGAAAACCCGGTTCAGTATATGGAACAAAAAGATCAGAAGGCAGCAAAGACCTTAAAAGAAACGGGAGGTCTTGGAACTGTTGCAACGAGAGCCGATATCATTGATAAATTATTTTCCAACTTTTTCCTGGAGAAAAAGGGAAATGAAATCTATCTGACCGGAAAAGCAAGACAGCTCTTATCTTTGGTTCCTGCAGATTTAAAGAAACCGGAACTTACCGCGGACTGGGAGCAAAAACTTTCTCGGATTGCCAAGGGACAGTTAAAACAGCAGACTTTTATGGGTGAAATCCGAGGTTATACGAAAAGCCTGATTCAGGAAATTCAGGAAGGAGAAGGAAAATTCCGCCATGATAACCTGACCAATACGGTATGCCCGGTCTGTGGAAAGAAAATGCTTTCTGTGACCAATAAACAGGGAAAATTGCTGGTCTGCCAGGATCGGTCCTGCGGCCATAGAATCCGTATCTCGAAAGTGACCAATGCCCGCTGTCCTCAGTGTCATAAAAAGATGGAGTTGATCGGAACCGGAGAAAAACAAAAGTTTGTCTGTGTTTGCGGCCATAAAGAATCTTTGGAAGCATTTCAGAATCGAAGGAAAAAAGAAGGGGCCGGTGTTTCAAAAAAAGATGTGGCAAATTATATGAAAAAACAGCAAAAAGAAGCAAAGGAACCAATGAACAATGCATTTGCCCAGGCCTTTGCCAACCTGAATTTAGATGAGTAAGAGGAGCAAAGGGATGAAAAGAAATAAAACCGTTAAAAGAAAGCTTCTTGCTTTTTGCCTCTGTCTGGTTCTTTTCTTATGCACCGGATGTACTCAAGGTTCGAAATCCAACAGTCCTTATCAAAATACAGACTTTGCCATGGGAACTGTGATTTCTCAAAATATATATGGGGAAAACAGTAAAGATTGTGCCGGTCAGGTGCTTTCCCTGATCAAAGATCTGGAAAAAATCATTAGCTGGAGAATCGAGGATTCCGACATAGCACGCATAAACCAATCTGCCGGAACTGGACAATCAGTGACGGTAGAAGAAAAACTGGCAGAATGGCTGAACGATTGCCGGGATGTTTATGAAAAATCCGGGGGAGCGTTGGATGTAACAGTAGGACCTGTTGCCCGCTTATGGGATATCGGAGGGGATAATCCCCGGGTCCCGGAAGATTCTGAGATTCAAAACGTGCTGCCCTTGGTGAACGGGTCAAAACTAAAGGTAGACGGTCAGCAGGTGGCCTTTGAAACCGAGTCTGGAAAAGTAGACCTGGGAGCGGTTGGAAAAGGAATTGCCTGTGATGAAATCGCAAAACAATTGGATGAAAAAGTTAGCGGCACATTTTCAGTAGGAGGAAGTGTCTTAATATATGGAAAGAAACCGGATGGGTCAGCCTGGAAAATAGGGGTACAGAATCCAAGAGGAGAAGATGGCGAAAATATGGGAGTACTTACCCTGTCTCAGGGAGAAAAAGACCGGACCTTTGTGTCCACTTCCGGCGATTATGAAAAATATATCGAAGAAGATGGGGTCCGCTATCATCATATTATGGATCCAAGGACAGGTTATCCGGCAGACAGCGGCCTGATTTCTGTCACGATTATAAGCAAATCCGGATTTTTGTCCGATGCCTTATCGACAGCCTGTTTTGTTGCAGGTCGGAAAGAAGGAAAAAAACTGGCCGAACAATATGGAGCAGAAGCTATTTTCATTGATGAGGAAAAACAGGTTACCATGACCGATGGGGCCAAAGATTTGTTTACGATTCTTATAAAGGAGTATCAGGAAACAGATGAAACGAAATGATTGGATTTTAATTGGAGCCATACTCATAGCTGCCGGCTTGATTTTTGGATATACAAAGTGGTTTCAGAAAGAGGAAGGGGCAACTGTAATTGTCTATGTGGATCAGCAAGAATTTGCGTCCTATGATTTGAACCGGGATGGAGAGTATGTCATCGAGACAGACCAGGGAAAAAATATTCTTGTGATCCGAAACGGAGAGGCAGATATGATAGAGGCAGACTGTCCGGACCGGCTTTGCGTCAAGCAAAAAGCCATTTGTAAAAATGGGGAAACTATTGTTTGTCTGCCCCATAAAGTAGTGGTGGAAATACGTTCTCAGGAAGAAAATCTTCTGGATGGACAGTCAAAATAAAACATGCACATTGTATATTGTATTTTTTGAAGAACATAAGGAGAAAGTGACAAAGAACGGTTGATTTTTGTCATTCTTTTGTATTATAGTTATAAAGGATAAAGAAAGGCGGTGTATACCCTGAAGACAGAGGACAGGGATGACATGGCCTTTCTATATTAGAACATTAGAACCTATTGACAGGTCTATTTTGAAAACCTAAGGAAAGAAGGTAGAAGAATGGGATTATTAACATTTAAAGGCGGCCTTCACCCTTACGATGGAAAAGAACTCTCCAAGGATCAGCCGATCAAAGAGTATCTTCCAAAGGGAGAATTAGTCTATCCTTTAAGCCAGCATATCGGTGCTCCTGCCAAACCAATCGTAAAAAAAGGTGACAGAGTTTTGGTAGGTCAGAAGATCGCAGAAGCTGGTGGTTTCGTTTCTGCTAATATCCACAGTTCTGTAGCCGGTACAGTAAAGGCAATCGGACCAAGACTGACTGCTGCAGGCAGCATGGTCAATGCAATTATTGTAGAAAATGACGGAACCTATGAAGAAGTGGAATATACGACAAAACCACTGGATCAGATGTCAAAAGAAGAGATTCGAGGTGCTGTAAAAGAAGCTGGTATCGTAGGTCTTGGCGGAGCAGGTTTCCCGACTCATGTCAAGTTAACTCCAAAAGATGAGAATGCCATTGATTATATCATTATCAATGCAGCAGAATGTGAACCTTACATTACAGCAGACTACCGCTGTATGATGGAGATTCCGGAACAGCTGATATCCGGTCTTAAGATTATCCTTTCTCTGTTCCCGAATGCAAAGGGTGTTATCGGTATTGAAGATAATAAACCGGATGCTATTAAGAAACTGGAAGGATTAACCGAAAAAGAAGACAGAATCTCTGTTGCAGCCTTAAAGACCAAGTATCCACAGGGTGCTGAGCGTTCTTTGATCTATGCGGTAACAGGACGTTCCATTAATTCCAGCATGCTTCCTGCAGATGCAGGCTGTATTGTAGACAACGTTGCAACAGCTATTGCAATTCATCAGGCAGTCACAGAAGGCAAACCTCTTTATCAGAGAGTCGTAACCGTAACAGGAGATGCGATTACAAATCCTGGAAACTTTATGGTGAGATGTGGAACAAATGCAGCTGAACTGGTAGAAGCAGCAGGTGGATTTAAGACACAGCCTGAAAAAGTCATTTCCGGCGGTCCTATGATGGGTATGGCGATGTTTTCCCTGGATGTTCCATGTGGAAAGACATTTTCCTCTTTACTTACCTTTACTAAAGATCAGGTAGCCATGTATGAGCCATCTGCATGTATCCGCTGCGGACGATGCGGTACCGTTTGTCCGGCTCATTTACTTCCGGCAAAATTATCGGTTCTTGCTGATCATGGTAAGTATGATGAATTTGAAGCACTGGACGGAGCAGAATGCGTAGAATGCGGATGCTGTTCTTATATCTGTCCTGCAAAACGTCGTCTGACTCAGTCTATGAAGACAGGACGTAAAGAAGTCTTAGCCAGAAGAAGAAGAAAATAAAGGAGAGGTGTAAAATGAATCAGGAATTATATCATGTGTCAGCCAATCCTCATGTAAGAGATAAGGCTACGACACAAAGCATTATGCTGGACGTTATTATTGCACTTCTTCCTGCCACAGCATTTGGTGTATTTAATTTTGGAATTAGTGCTCTTTTGAATATTATAGTTACAGTAGCGACATGTGTGATCGCAGAGTATGTATGGCAGCATTTTATGCACAAAAAAGTCACCATCGGTGATTTCAGTGCAGCTCTTACCGGTCTGTTGCTCGCTCTTAACCTGCCGCCTCAGGCTCCGCTATGGCTTGGCGTAATCGGCGGTATTTTTGCAATTATTGTTGTTAAACAGTTATTTGGTGGATTAGGACAGAACTTTATGAACCCGGCACTGGGTGCAAGATGTTTCCTTTTATTAAGTTTTGCAGTACCGATGACTAATTTTACATACAGTCAGTTTGATGCCACTACCATGGCAACTCCTCTTGCCATGTTAAAAGCAGGAGAGACAGTAAACTGGGTAGACTTATTTATCGGAAGAACTGCAGGTACCATTGGTGAGACATCAGCTCTTTGCCTGATCATCGGTGGTGTTTATCTGATTGTCAAGAAGATTATCAGCCCGATCATTCCATGTGTTTATATCGGAACCTTTGCTGTCTTTGTTTTATTATTCGGCGGACATGGATTTGATGTAAACTTCCTTTTATCAGAACTGTTTGCAGGCGGTCTGATGTTAGGTGCATTCTTTATGGCAACTGACTATGTAACTTCTCCGATTACGGAAAAGGGTAAAGTCGTATTTGGTATTATCCTTGGTATTTTAACCGGTGTATTCCGTATTTTTGGTGCCGGAGCAGAAGGTGTATCCTATGCGATTATCTTCAGCAACCTGTTAGTTCCATTGATTGAGAAATTTACAGTCCCGACTGCATTTGGCAAAGGAGGGAAAAAGAATGAATAAAGGAATTCTGAAAGATTGTCTGATCTTATTTGCCATTACTCTTGTGGCAGGTCTTTTACTTGGCGCAGTTTATGAAGTGACAAAAGGACCGATTGCGGTTCAGGAAGAAAAGACAAAAGTAGAGTCTCAGCAGGCTGTATTTGCAGATGCGGAAAAATTTAACCAGATGGATGTAGACGAAAGCATTGCAAAAGAAGTAGAGTCCAATGGCGTAACAGTGGATGAAGTGTATGAAGCTTTAGACGGAAGCGATGCTCATTTAGGTTATATCGTTCAGGCAACAAGCCCGAATAGCTACGGCGGCGATGTTACTTTAATGGTAGGTATTACAGCAGACGGAACCTGTAACGGTTATTCTCTGCTTACGATCAACGATACAGCCGGCCTTGGTATGAATGCAAAGAAAGATGATTTCAAGAATCAGTATGCCGGAAAACAGGTTGATTCTTTTGAAGTAACCAAGACAGGAGCAACGGCAGACAATCAGATCGATGCGATTTCCGGTGCTACTATTACCAGTAAAGCGGTAACCGAATCAGTCAATGCATGTCTGGCTTATGCGAAAGCATTGGAAGGAGGTAATTAGGATGAATAAAGCAGGAGAACGTCTTCTGAATGGTATTATCAAAGAAAACCCTACGTTTGTTCTGATGCTTGGTATGTGTCCTACCCTCGCCACAACAACATCAGCAATTAATGGTGCAGGTATGGGACTTGCGACAACAGCCGTACTTGTATTTTCCAATATGATTATCTCTGCCCTTCGTAAAGTCATTCCGGACAGAGTGCGTATTCCGGGTTATATCGTTGTAATCGCGTCTCTGGTTACAATCGTACAGTTTTTGATGGAAGGTTATGTACCATCTCTGAATGCAAGCCTTGGTATTTATATTCCTCTGATCGTTGTAAACTGTATCATTCTTGGTAGAGCAGAATCCTATGCTTCCAAGAACGGACCAATTGAGTCTGCTTTTGACGGCCTTGGAATGGGTCTTGGATTTACCGTTGCCCTTACCCTTCTCGGAGCTTTTCGTGAATTTTTAGGTGCAGGTACCATTTTTGACCGTCCGATTCCATTTATGACTCAGCCGGCTACTATCTTTATTCTGGCACCTGGAGCATTTTTCGTATTATCCTGCCTGGTTGCTGTTCAGAATAAAGTAAAGAACGGCAAGAAGAAACGTGGAGAAGCAGTAGTTGAACATTCCGGATGCGGAGACTGCGCAAGCTGTGGAAATAGTTCCTGCAGCGGCAAGTTCTTCGATACAACCGTTGATGACAAATAGGAGGGGAAAAGATGAAAGAGTTATTACTCATTGCCATTGGTTCTGCTGTGGTAAACAACGTAGTTTTGTCCCAGTTCCTTGGTTTATGCCCGTTCCTTGGCGTATCCAAAAAGGTTGAGACTGCCGGCGGTATGGGAGTTGCCGTAATCTTTGTTATTACCATTGCTTCCTTTGTCACAGCATTAATTAACAAGTTTATTCTGGTACCAGCAGATCTGACTTACTTACAGACGATTGTATTTATTCTTGTCATTGCTGCCCTGGTACAGTTCGTTGAAATGTTCTTAAAGAAGAGTATGCCATCCCTTTATGAGGCACTTGGTGTTTATCTTCCGCTGATTACAACAAACTGTGCTGTATTAGGTGTAGCTCTTACAAATGTACAGAAAGCATATAATATTCTGACAAGTGTAGTAAACGGTATTGGTATTTCTGTTGGATTTACCATTGCAATCTGTATTTTAGCAGGTATTCGTGAAAAGATGGAATTTAACGATGTTCCGGAATCTTTCCAGGGAATGCCGATTGTATTAGTAACAGCAGGCCTGATGTCCATCGCTTTCTTTGGTTTTTCAGGTGTGATATAGGAGGGAATAGCAAATGAACGTAACAGCAATTATTTTAGCTGCGGCGGTAGTAGGCGGAACAGGCCTCGTAATTGGTCTCCTCCTTGGTATCGCTTCAGAAAAGTTTAAAGTTCCTGTGGATGAAAAAGAAGTTGCAGTCAGAGAATTACTTCCTGGCAATAACTGCGGTGGCTGTGGTTTTGCCGGATGTGACGCCCTTGCAAAGGCAATTGCAGCAGGAGAAGCTCCTGTTGGTGCCTGTCCGGTCGGTGGTCCTAACGTGGCAGCTCAGATTGGTGAAGTCATGGGAGTGGCAGCAGGTGATTCTGTCAAACAGGTAGCCTATGTAAAATGTGCCGGCACCTGTGAAAAAGCAAAAACAAAATATGAATACAACGGTATTCAGGACTGTGTAGCAGCGATGACCGCTCCAGGAGCAGGACCTAAGGCATGTACCTTTGGATGTACCGGATTTGGCAGCTGTGTCAAAGCCTGTGATTTTGATGCCATTCATATTGTAGACGGCATTGCCCTCGTAGACAAAGAAAAATGTGTTGCCTGCGGAAAATGCGTGGCAACCTGTCCAAAAGCCTTAATCGAACTGATTCCTTATGATGCAAAGTACGCAGTACAATGTAGCTCCAAGGAGTTCGGTAAAGATGTAAAGGCAGTCTGTCAGGAAGGTTGTATCGGATGTAAGATGTGTACCAGAGTCTGTGAATATGGCGCTATTACCGTAGAAAATAATAATGCCCATATCGATCAGACCAAGTGTACCGGCTGCGGAAAATGTGCAGAAAAATGTCCTGCAAAGATTATTAAAATGCAGGCATAATTTAGATCATAATAAAAGAAAAAGTGACGAAACATATCAAACAATGTTTCGTCATTTTTTTTGCAAAAACATATCTGACTACCTCCGTAAAAGTCAGTAAATTTGTTTTCTTGTTTTCAGATTGCAATCTTTCAAAAGAAGAACTATAATGAGGTTTGAAAATTGGAATGAAATAACAGGAAAGTATCGGAGGTAGGAAGATGGCTTTTCAAAAATATACAGGAACATTTAAAAGCAGCAATGGGAAAAATCGAATCCAATATTATATTTATGAACCGGAAAATGACATTTCCGGTATTGTCCAGATCAGTCATGGAATGTGTGAATATATGGAAATGTATGAGGAGCTGATTACATATCTTTGTGACCATGGTTTTCTGGTTTGCGGAAATGATCATTTAGGTCATGGCAATTCGATCAGTTCACCCAAAGATTATGGATATTTTGCACCGAAAGAAGGATGGCTTTGTCTGGTAAAAGATGTTAAGAAACTGAACAGTTATGTCAGAAAAGAATATCCGGGCATTCCCTGCTACCTGTTAGGACACAGTATGGGATCTTTTATCGCCAGAGTTTACACAGAACTGTATGGAGATACCATAAATGGAGCCATTTATCTGGGCACAAGCGGAAGTCTTCCCGGTATGGTAGGAACCCTTGGTATCTTGAAGGTATACAAAAAAATTCGCGGCGGTCATTACAGAAGCAAATGGATCAACTGGATGGCATTCGGAGCCTATAATGTTCGTTATCGGGAGGAAAAGGATGATTTTTCCTGGCTGTGCCATAATGAGGACTTTCGGAAAAATTATGTTACAGATGAGCGAAACAGCTTTATTTTTACGCTGAGCGGCTTCCTGGATCTGAATTATCTGGTTTACTATATTTCTCATAAAAGCTGGTACAAAAAGATTCCAAAACAGCTGCCTTATCTTTTAATGGCCGGAACGGAAGATCCGGTAGGCCAGTACGGAAGAGGAGTAAAAGAAGTTTATCGCAAAATGGTAAAAGCAGGATGCTCCAACGTAACTCTTCAGTTATATGAAGGAGACCGGCATGTATTAATCCAGGAGGACGATAAGAAGACCGTATTGAAAAATCTTCTCTTATGGCTTCGGCAGCAGGAATATGAATAATCAGGAAAAATATAAAAAATAATAGATAAAGTAGGAAAAGTAATCCATGGAAGAACAAAAGGAAGCGCACGAAAAATTGGAAGGTCGCATAGGATAAAGAAAAAGGAGTCCGGCCATGCGTTTTTGGGAGCTTTCGAAAAAAGAGGTAATCAATTGTAAAGACGGAAAAAGACTTGGCTATGTAGCAGATCTGGAAATAGACGTTATGACAGGAAAAGTGTGTAAATTGTATGTGCCGGGGCCGGGTAAATTCTGTGGATGTTTTGGCAAATCTCCTGAGTTTGTCATATGCTGGAATCAGATCGTAAGGATTGGGGATGACATCCTTCTGGTCGATATTGAGACAAAAAAGGCATATCAGAAAGGAAAAGACTAAAAATGCTTGACCTTTTCGGAGTGTTCTATTTATAATAAGAGCAAACCTGAAAGAAGAGAGGCGAAAGATATGAAGTGTCCGTATTGTGGTGGGGATAATTCCAGAGTCATTGATTCCAGACCGGCTGACGATAATAATTCCATTCGGAGAAGGAGACAGTGTGATGAATGTGGAAAACGTTTTACAACTTATGAGAAAGTTGAGACGATTCCACTGACCGTAATAAAGAAAGATAAGACAAGAGAACCATATGACCGTTCTAAGATTGAAGCCGGAATTATGAGTTCTTGTCACAAAAGACCGGTTTCCATTGAACAGATTGAAAAAACAGTGGATGCCATTGAGACAGAGATTTTCAACCTGGAACAGAAAGAAGTAGCCAGCAGCCAGATTGGCGAAATTGTAATGGACAAGTTGAAAGATCTGGAAGAGGTCGCATATGTTCGTTTTGCTTCTGTCTACAGGGAGTTTAAAGATGTTAGTACCTTTATGGATGAATTGAAAAAGATGCTGGACAGCAAATAAGCTGTCCAATTTCTATGTATAAGGAGTTTGTAAGATGATGAAAGTAACAGATTTTACCTTTGATTTGCCGGAAGAACTGATTGCCCAGGATCCTCTTTCGGACCGCAGCGCATCCAGACTGCTGGTGCTGGACAAAGAGACAGGAAAGACGGTCCACCGCCATTTCCGGGACATCAAAGAATACTTAAAACCAGGAGACTGTCTGGTGATTAATGACACGAAAGTAATTCCGGCCCGTTTAATCGGAGAGAGAGAAGGGACAGGAGCAAAGATTGAAGTTCTTTTGTTGAAAAGGAAAGAAAATGATGTGTGGGAAACTCTTGTAAAACCAGGAAAGAAAGCCCGTCCCGGAACCCGGATCGTCTTTGGTGAAGGAGAACTGATCGGAGAAGTACAGGAAGTAGTTGAAGAAGGAAACCGGCTGATTCATTTTGAGTACGAAGGAATCTTTGAAGAAGTATTGGATCGTTTAGGCCAGATGCCTCTGCCGCCATATATTACTCACCAGCTGGAAGATAAGAACCGATATCAGACGGTCTATGCAAAACATGAAGGATCGGCAGCAGCTCCTACCGCAGGACTTCATTTTACCAAAGAATTATTAAAAGAAATTGAAGAAATGGGAGTTACGATTGCCCATGTAACCCTTCATGTCGGTCTGGGCACCTTCCGTCCTGTAAAGGTGGAAAATGTGTTGGATCACCACATGCATTCCGAGTTTTATCGCATTGAGGAAGAGGAAGCAAAAAAAATCAATGAAACCAAAGCAAAAGGAGGAAGAATCATTTCTGTTGGGACAACGAGTACCAGAACGTTGGAATCAGCAGCCGATGAAGATGGCCATATTCAGGCAAAAAGCGGTTGGACAGAGATTTTTATCTATCCGGGCTACCGGTTTAAAGTAATCGATGGCTTAATTACCAATTTCCATCTTCCCGAATCCACTCTTCTTATGCTGGTATCAGCCCTCGCCGGAAGGGAACATGTTCTGGCAGCATATGAAGAAGCAGTAAAAGAAAGATACAGATTTTTCTCTTTTGGCGATGCTATGCTGATCATAAACACGCAACAATAGAAAAATGTATTTCTACTTAACATAATATTCCATAAATTATATTTTCTTACATTTTACTCTTGAAATATGATTTGTCATCAGATATGATATATTTATTACAAAAGAGAAAAGGATGAAGAGATTGATACGAAAGGAGGGAATGTTATGTTATCACAAGAAGATTTACAGGCGATATCGCAGATTATTCGGTCGGAGATAGCTCCGGTAAAAGATGACGTGCAGTCTTTGAAAGATGACGTGCAATCTTTGAAAGATGACGTGCAGATTTTGAAAGTTAACGTTGAGACTTTGAACTGCAGGGTAGAGTCATTAGAGAATCGTATGGACAATTTGGAAAGTTCTCTTGAAGAAGTGCGTACATCGACGAATTATTTAGTAGACTGGGCAGATCGGGTAGAACATGTAGTTGGTATTTCATTTACCCATCTTGCTGAATCTGGCGGGTATAAGGTATAAGTAGGGAACTACAAGCCATGCACCATCTCGACTCCGCTGTGCTGCGTCTCGCTGGACGGCTGTCGCCGTATAATAAAAGAAAAAGCCACACCTTACGGTGAGCAAGCTCCCCCAGGTGTGACTTTTCTTTTATTGCATGGCTTGTAGCTTAGCCAAAGTATCTCTTTAACAGACCAGCGAATGCTTTTCCGTGACGAGCCTCGTCGCGAGCCATCTCATAAGATGCTTCGCTTCGCTCGCATCTTCGGAAGGCTTGATATTTCAGCGTTTTTCGTATTCAGATTAGGACATCATGTGTCCCGCTCCAAAAGGATAATAACATAGAAAAAAGTGTCCCGCAAGTGTCTTAAGGAGGAGAACACATGGCGGAACACTATAACATGGGCGTTTATCAGTTAGAAAATGGAAACTGGGCGTGGCGATTCACAAGAACGATTGACGGAAAACGCGTCAACAGAAAAGGTACAAAAGACGCAGACGGCAATGTGATGAAAAGCCAGAAGGCGGCAATCAGAGCAAGGCAGCTTGCCATGATAGACTTTGAAGCAAAGCTGAATGAGAAGCCGAGGCACCGCATGACCGTGCAGGAGGTTTACGAAGAATACTGTGAGCATGGGCGGAGCGGGAAAG
>JALEPU010000032.1 GCA_022766905.1 Lachnospiraceae bacterium | reverse complement strand
TTCAGGTGAATTACATATTATATCCGGTTGGTCTAACGATGAAGATGATTAAAGTAACGGCGGCAGAGAGGTGTTAATCTCCCTGCCGCCGTTCTCGGTTAGCTATAAATTATATCGTGATTTACGATTTCTGTGGCTCTGCTGCGGATGTTATTCATCCGAGCAACCCACTCCATATGATTGTCTGCTTTGAGTTGTTCAGTCACGCCTTCACGCTCTGCCATCTGTTTTACGAGCCGAAAAAACATATTCTCAGCCTGTTTATCAATATCAGCAAGATAACCGTTCAACTTACCACTTGTCAGCAAATTGGTGTATCGCACCTTGTGGTATTGTTTGATAAATCTTAAATGTCGCTGTCCCCACAAGCCAATTTCAGTTTCTTCTTCGGCGGGTATAAGGTTAGGTAAGTAATAATTTCCAACCTTCGTGTATGTACCGCCCATTTGCTCAAATATAGTCTTTTTCATAATCTTAATCCTCCGTATATCGAATCTTAAATCTCTTTTGTTTTGCGTTAATGACTTTTAGCAGGACTTCGTCAACTGCATCGGTATATCGCCCCTCTTTTATGAGAGCGTTCCGTTTGTCATTAAGAGCGTTGATGATAACTCCTCTTTCGTATTCGTCAAATACTATGTAATACTTTTTCATTATCATCACTCCTTCAAGAGATTCTCGAACGGAGCATCCGTTCCGATAAAGGTGTCGTATGTAAATTTCGCACCCAACCGAAAACCCATTATGAAACTGTCTAATGTTGATTCGCCGTTTACAACACTCCAAGCGTTTGCAAAATCAAGAAATAACTTCTTATTTTCTTCATCCAATGCCTCTGTCAGCTTTTCCTCGTTGTTCATCAGAATTTCCATCTGCTTCTGAACAGCCTTGTTTTGTTTCGTACTACGTGCCTGCGGATCAAGATTTCCGTAGAAAAATTCTTCAATAAAGTTTGCCATTATGTAATCCTCCGTTATGAATTGAATTATCCTTACAATTCAATCATTCTGGCTGACTACAAAAGCCGAAGGGATACAACTTCCTTACGAAGTGTCTCCCTTGCGAGGCTATTTTTTATTGCATAGGAAATTACAACATGTTTTTTGGATAATTTCCTAAAAAACGGAAATTACACTTGTTTTTTCTTTTTAAATATGGTAAAATATAACAAAAGAAGAAAGGAGTTACAATATGAATTATGATGAATTTAAGAACTATGTAATGGAGCATCTATCTGAGTGGTTTCCGGAAGAGGAATACGATGTTTCTCTTCGTAAAGTAGTCAAGAACAATGGAGTCGTTCTGGATGGCCTGTGTATTTTTTCAAACGGGGAAAAAGCCTCTCCCACTTTATACCTGGAAGGATATTATGAGAAGTATCGCTCCGGTCATATTATGGCTGAGATTTTATCTTTGATTGAAAGAGATTACAGAAGATGCCTGAAGCAGGCAGCACCCATTGACATTTCCAATCCATCTTACGAGGCTTTAAGAGGTCAGATTATTATGCGATTAGTTAATTACGAGAAGAACCAGGAAATTTTAAAAGATTGTCCTCATTTTAAGTTTCATGATCTTGCGATTACATTTCGATGGATTGCTCATCAGGATGATATTGGAATTTCAACTGCCTTAATTTCTAATCGGGAGATGGAGATGTGGAAAGTAGATAAAAGACAACTTTATGAAGATGCCACTTTTAATACTCCGAAGATTTTTCCTTCCCGTTTGAGAAGACTGGAAGATCTGATGGAGGAATTCGGTGTTTCCTCCCAAAAAGGAGCATTTGAACTATATATTTTGACCAATGAGCAGGGAATCAACGGAGCAACCTGTATTCTATACCCGAATCTATTAGAAGATTTTGCCAGAAAGACTCAGAGCAGCTTCTATTTACTGCCCAGCAGTATTCATGAGATGATGATTTGTCTGGAAAGAAACCCGGTTACAGAAAAAATGCTTCTTTCTCTCGTAAGAGATGCGAATCATATGGTTGTTACTATGGGAGAAGTCCTATCTGATAATATCTATTATTTTAATCATCGTACCAATCAGCTTTCTTTAATTTTAAATCCTTTATCCCATTCTCACTAATGAATAAAAAATCAACTTTTTTGAATCCTTAACCAGAGAAATAATTTCTTAATTTACTTGTCAAACGAAAAGGTCCATCGTATAATAAGAGCAACTTACAAATAAAATGCAAAAAATATAATATCACTTATACAGGAGATGATTCATTGAAACGCTATGAAGTAATGCTGGAGTTATTTTTCGAATGTCTGCTGATCCTCCTGCAGGTCTTTGGATTTGTATATCTTCTTCCCAAAGTACTTGGATTTATGTGGCCTTTTGTAACCGGCTGGATCATTGCGATGATTACCTATCCGTTGAGTTTGTTTTTTCAAAAGAAATTTCACATCAATCAGAAATTTATGTCTGCTTTTTTTCTGATTTGTCTTCTGGCAGCCGTAGGAGGTATTTTATATTTTCTTCTGGTGAATCTTGGAAAAGAAGCTTTGAATTTTATGACTGATCTGCCAAAAATATTTGAGAAAGTGGATCGTGTCACAACAGGTCTTTTTGATATGTTCCACCAAAAGGGTATTTTTCCAAAATCCTGGCAGTTTAATATGGACAGCACTTTAAACAGCATCAAAGAATCCGTAGGAACAATGGTAAATCAGATCGGATCGATTGGGGTTTCTCATGCAGGTTCTATTGCTAAAAACGTAACAAATTTTTTTATTGGAATGATTGTTAGTCTTTTATCTTCTTACTTTTTTGTTGTCTATCGGGAAAAACTTTCCGTCAATTATAGAAAGAATCTTCCGGTCTCTTTTCAGAAAAGTATGGATCGGATTATGGAACAGGTCCGGGGAGCAGTAGGAGGGTATATATTTGCTCAGATTAAAATTATGGGTATTATCTGTGGAATTTTATTGATCGGATTTACTATGATGAAAAACTCGTATGCCCTTTTACTGGCTTTGTGTATCGCCGTTGTTGATGTACTTCCATTTCTTGGAACCGGTTTTATTCTCATGCCATGGGCTTGTTACAATTTGGTTGCAGGCAATATTAAAGAAGCAGTCTGGCTGGTTTTTCTTTACCTGATCTGTCTTCTGGCAAGACAGCTTTTGCAGCCTAAAATCATTGGAGACAGTGTAGGACTTCATCCTCTTTTGACTTTGGTTTTAATCTATGTTGGATTTAAGATAGATGGGATTCGAGGATTCTTATTTGCTATGATTGGGGGAATCCTGGTCAGAAACTTTTATCGCATTGGTCTTTTTGACCGGAAAATCGAACGATTCAAACATTTATTTTCGGCTCTTCAAAAAGCAGAAGAACAATTATAAAGAAAGGAACCAGTTCGTTCTATCGAAACTGGTTCCTTTCTTTGTCGTAATGAAAATCCATTGGTTCTAATTTTGCAAGAATTTCCTGTTCTTCTACCTGCATATCTTCACAAAGAGCAGAAAGAGATGGATAGTGATCTCTTAATTTCGTATTCAAATAACTGTATAACATAACAGGATCCTTTGGTAAATCAGAAAAATACATCTTTATAAACTCCTTTCTTTGGGTCTGAAAAAGAAAGTCCATTTACATTGCTGCTGCCTTTGCAACATAAAAACAGGGCTTTTTGATTTAATTTCATTGCTTTTTCCTGTCTATCATACAATGAAAGGTTGTTTTTTGCAAGAAGAGTCGTTATAATTGACAGGGAAGACAAACAGGAGGGAAAGGGAAAGGATAGTAAGATGGAATTATATTTGGTCCGCCATGGCGAAACCATTTGGAATCAGGAAAAGCGTTATTATGGACATTCCGATGTAGAACTGGCACCTTCCGGATATCAACAGGCAGAAGAATTAGGAACTTATTTTAAAAAGATAAAATTTGATGAAGTGATTGTCTCTCCATTAATCAGGGCAAAAGAAACTGCAAAGGCACTTACGAATCAATCATTTTTTTTAGAACCAAGACTTATGGAACAAAATTTTGGACTTTTTGAGGGTAAGACCTATCAACAGCTTCAAAGGGAATATCCAAAAGAACTCAAAGAGTGGAATCAGGATTGGCAGGAGTATTGCCTTCCGGAGGGAGAAAGTTTTCATATGGTACGGAACCGGGTGGAAGATTTTTCAAAGGAATTATGGAACAAAGAAGGAAAAATACTTTTAGTTGCCCATAAAGGGACCTTTGGACATTTGATGGCATCGTTGTTAAATATGCCTCTTTCCGGATACTGGAATTTTGTTTTTGAACAAAATTGCTATTCCAGAATTGATCTGGAAGATGGATTTGCCATTGTGCGTTGTCTGAACGGACATCCCTGTCAGTTCATTCATAACATACAGGAGTGAAAAGATGGATTTATTTGATTATATGAGAGAGCAGGAAAAGGAGCAGGAAGCTCCGCTGGCCGGACGAATGAGACCAACTACCTTAGAAGAAATGGTGGGCCAGCAGCATATCCTTGGAAAAGATAAGATGCTTTACCGGGCAATCAAAGCTGATAAATTAAGCTCAATTATTCTTTATGGCCCGCCTGGCTGCGGAAAGACTACTTTGGCTCGGGTCATTGCCAATACCACCAAGTCCACATTTACCCAGATGAATGCCACTACATCCGGTAAAAAAGAGATGGAGCAGGCGGTAAATGAAGCAAAAAATAATCTTGGTATGTATGGGAAAAAGACCATTTTGTTTATCGATGAGATACATCGATTTAACAAAGCACAGCAGGATTATCTGTTGCCATATGTGGAAGACGGTACGGTAATTCTGATTGGGGCAACGACGGAGAACCCTTATTTTGAGGTCAATGGGGCTTTGATTTCCCGTTCCAATGTTTTTGAACTGCGTCCGCTTCAAAGAGAAGATATTGAATCTCTGCTTCAAAAAGCAGTTTCTGATCCGGTAAGGGGAATGGGAAGCTATGGTGCAATTTTAACAAAAGAAGCCGGTCGGTTTCTTGCAGATATGGCAGAAGGAGATGCAAGAGCTGCTTTAAATGCCCTGGAATTAGGAGTTCTTACCACTGAACCGGATGAGAACGGATGTATTCAGATTACTCTTCCGGTAGCAGAAGAATGCATTCAGAAAAGAGCCATTTATTATGATAAAAATGGTGACAATCACTATGATACGATCTCTGCTTTTATCAAAAGTATGCGGGGCTCCGATCCGGATGCAGCTGTTTATTATCTGGCAAAAATGCTTCATCTGGGAGAGAGCATTACATTTATTGCCCGTCGTATTATGATTTGTGCAGCGGAAGATGTAGGAAATGCAGATCCCAAGGCCTTGCAGGTTGCTGTGGCTGCTTCTTTGGCGGTTGAACGGCTTGGCATGCCGGAAGCTAGGATTCCACTTGCTCAGGCAGCCATCTATGTTGCTTGTGCTCCAAAAAGCAATTCTGCTATAATGGCAATTGATGAAGCCTTATCCGTTGTAAAAAAACAAAAGACCGGTTCGGTTCCCAATCATTTAAAAGATGCCCATTATGGCGGTGCAAAAAAACTGGGGCATGGCATTGGATATCAGTATGCCCATGATTATCCCGGGCATTATGTAAAACAGCAATATCTTCCGGAGGAATTAACCGGTTATCAATTTTACCATCCGGGAGATCTTGGATATGAAAGAGAGATCAAAGACTATTTTAGAAAGCTGAAAGGGGAAGAAGATGGACAAGACTAAATTTTTTCAACTGATAAAGAGAATCCTGGCTCTTTTAGGAGCAATCGGTCTTTTGCTTTTGGCAGTTTTAACTCTTGTATTTGCGATTACGGGAAATCCTAATTTCATGGGAATGCTCCTGATTACATTGATGGCACCGATTTTACTCTGGATTTACATGTTTATTTATAAACTGGTCAAAGGGAAAAGTGCCGATGAGATGGCAAAAGACGAATTGGAGAAAAAATGAAGAGCCAGATACTGCCCATAAAGCATACATACTGACTCTTCCAAATTGAAAAGGGGAGGATAAGTATTTATTTTCTCTTTTGTGGTAACGTAAAAAGCATACGCACACTCTAATGTATGTTCATTAGAGTATTTATAGTATGACCGCAGGAAGAAAAAATATACAGGTGTTTTCATTTTTTCAAAAAATTCATGAAGAGAAAAAATGTTTTACAGTTGAAATCCCGGAATTTTTTCAGTATAATAGAAGACACTAAGGATTAAAAAAAGATACATAAAGGAAGGTACGTAAAATTATGGCACTTTTACAGGAATGGCGTGATTATGCCTACAGTCACGATGATAGAACAAAAGCAGGACAACAGTTCTGGGTTGGCTATTTCAGTATTGAAAAAGGAATCTATGAGAAGATTCTGGAACATGAGACAGAAGTCGTAAGCGGAACCGTAGAAGAACTTGCTGCAAAGTATGAGACAGAAGTAATGTATATGGCTGGTTTCCTGGATGGAATCAATGACAGTTTAAAGACACCGAATCCAATCGAAGAGATGGAGAAAGACACCGTTGTATCACTGGATATTGATTTAGAAAAGCTCTATTATAATATGGTAGCTGCAAAAGCAGAATGGTTGTATGAATTACCACAGTGGGATCATATATTAACGGCAGAGAGAAGAAAGGAATTATACAAAGAACAGAAGTCTTCAAAGACTGTTGTTAAGCCTCCAAAGATTGGAAGAAATGATCCATGTCCTTGCGGAAGCGGCAAAAAATATAAACACTGCTGCGGCAGATAGGAAACGGAAGGGCGGAGTAAGAAGATTTTTCTTACGAAAGCCCTTTTTTATTCCATAGGAAGTTCTTCCGAATTTCCCATGGAATAAAAAAGCCCTTCGGACAGGACCGTAACTGCGGCGAAGAAAAAATAATCAGGAATAATCCGGCAGAGAGGAGCAGGGGTGCAGGAGAATAAAACAGTAAAAATAAAAACCCTGGATATCGATATGGCTTCCATTATCAGTAAAAATTCTGCTGAAAATCTAAAAGCATTTTTACGCAGAATTGATCTGCCCTTTGAAGAAACATGGGGAAAAGATCTGTTGGCACTGACATTAAAAGAAGCCATTCTGGAACATACGGAATATGTTTTGTATATACACAGTATGGAATCTCTTCTTTTCCTAACAGAACTATGGGATTTTGACGAGATGGAGATTTCCAGGGCAGACTGGGCTTTGATTGGCCAGTTACAGTTATTAGGTTTTTTAGACTATAATATGAATAAAGATCCGAATCAGGAAGGATATGTCTATTTAAGCAAGGAAGCAAAGGATGCATTTTATTTTTATCTGAAAAGCAAAAGAGCCAGGCAGGAGATGGAACGCTATGAGCTTTGGGAGCGTCTGATTCGGGGAATGATGACCTATTACGGAATCATAAGCTTTAATCGGCTTTATCTCTATCTTTGCAAATGCTTGAAAAGCCCGGTGGATGATAGAGAGTTTCATAAATTTCTTGCGGCCAGGGTAAGTCTCTGGTCCTTTGGAAGTCTGGTTCTGGAAAAAAATTCCGGAATTGAATATTATGAGAATTTTGAGGTCACAGATCCGGAAAAAATTCTGGATGTTTGTGAGAGTCATAAAGAGATGGATTATTGGAAACTGGATCTGGATGATGCCCTCTATGTAGCAGACAACAATGGTTTTGGTCAGTGGAAGGGAATTCCGGAACTAGCAGATATTTTTATGGATCAGCTAAATATTGAATACTACCAGACTGTGGTGATTCTAAAATCCTGTATTTTACTTATACAGAATGGAGATAGCAGTGAGAAAGTTCTGGAGAACATCATGAAATGGTGTCTGGATGCTTCTTCTTACCGGGAGGAGATTTACAAGACAGTCAAAATGCTTTATCTGTCTGTTCCTGTCTATGAATTAAAAGGTTGGTCCCGAAAAGAACAAAAAGACCATTTTATAAACAACAAAAATCTTTTTACTGTATTAAAAGGCGGTAAACCAAAGAAAAAATAATCTGAGAAGATTAGAATGATGGGTAGGATTGTGAGAGCTGTTTGCTGCGAAACAATCCGTAATCACCTTTTGACACCCTAATCCTAAGAAGAAAGGAGGCATTTATGGAAACCAATATTTTAGTGGTAGATGATGAAAAAGAAATTGCAGATTTTGTCGAACTCTACCTGAAAAACGATAATTATCATGTGTTTAAGTTTTATAATGGAACAGATGCTTTAGATTGTATTTTCCGGGAGCGGATTGATCTTGCCATTTTAGATATTATGATGCCGGATATATCCGGTCTGGAAATTTTAAAAGAAATACGAAAAGTATATACTTTTCCGGTAATTATGCTGACCGCAAAAACCGGTTCTATGGATAAGATTAATGGGCTGACCATGGGGGCAGATGACTATATTGAGAAACCGTTTCAGCCTTTAGAGCTGGTTGCAAGGGTAAAAGCTCAGCTTCGCCGTGTAACCAAGTATAATGAAGGAGCAAAAGAGAATAAATCGGATATTATTGAAATCAGCGGACTGGTATTAAATAAAGGAACACACCAATGTCTGTACAATGAAAAAGAAGTTGCGCTTACTCCAATTGAATTTTCCATTCTCTGGCTTCTGGCAGCCAATAAAGGACAAGTCATCAGTTCAGAAAAACTGTTTGAAGAAGTCTGGAAGGAAAAGTATTTTAAGAACAATAACAATACAGTCATGGTTCACATCCGGCATTTAAGAGAAAAACTATTCCAGATTATGGGCCATCGTGAATTGATTAAGACAGTCTGGGGAGTTGGGTATAAGATAGATGATTAAATATCGGCGTTTAAAATTAAAGATGCTGCTACAGACCATTGTAATGGGGGCAGCGACGGGAGCACTGGTCTATTTTATCCTTCAGTTTTTCATTGATGGAGTCTGGCAGGCACCTTTTGCAGATACCTTTGTTAAAATCTGCATCAATATGGGGATGAATGAGCCAAGTGCAATCGCACTTTATGAGAGCATTTTCCGTGAGAATAAAGCTCTTTTAGTAGGAATTGTTTTCTTTGTGCTTTTGATTCTGGCGTTTTATTTGAGTATGTCCACTTATACGTATTATCTGGAACAGCTGGAAACAGGAATCGAAAATATTTTAATAGAGTCGGAAGAGCAGATCGAACTGGATCCTGTTTTACTTCCTTTAGAATTAAAACTGAATTCTATTAAAACCAATTTAAAAGAACAACAATTAAAAAATTCCAGAGATGAGCAAAGGAAGAATGATCTGGTTGTGTATCTGGCTCACGATTTGAAAACACCGCTGACTTCTGTCATCGCATATCTGACTATTCTGGCAGAAGATCCGGAACTTCCCCTTGCTCAAAGAGCCAAATATGCCAATATTTCCCTGGAAAAGGCCATCAGGCTTGGAGAATTGATTGATGAGTTTTTTGAAATCACCAGATATAACCTTTCCAATATTGTACTGGAAAAAGGGGAAATCTCTTTGAATATGATGATGGAACAGATTGCAGATGAATTTTATGCGCTTTTTGAACAGAAGGGGATTCAGTATGAAATTCAGATTGAAGATGATATTTTCCTGTTAGGTGACTCGGACCGTCTGGCCAGAGTTTTTGATAATATCATCAGAAATGCCATCAGTTATAGTTATGAGAAAACACCAATTCGTATTTTTGCCAGAAGAAAGGGCACTGATATGGTAGAAATACGTGTACGAAATCAGGGAAAACAAATTGCACCTCATAAGCTGGAGCATATTTTCGAGAAATTTTATCGGCTGGACGATTCCAGATCTTCCAAGACAGGAGGAGCCGGGCTTGGTCTTGCCATTGCAAAGGAAATTGTAGAGCTCCATCAGGGAACCATTGAGGCGGTAAGTAATGAAAGCTATACGGAATTCATTGTGACTTTGCCATGTCTGAAGCAGGAAAATGGTTCTGATTCTTCTGTTGCAATGATAGAAATTGATTCAGATGAAAAAATGACCAAAAAGAAAATGAGGGCTGGAAAAAAAGAAAGAGGTAAAGGAGAAAGAAAATGGGCAAAAAGAAAAAAAGACAAGTCTATGTATTAGGTCACAAAAATCCGGATACAGATTCCATCTGTTCTGCAATTGCATATGCAAATCTGAAAAATAAAATCAATAAAGACAGTTCGTTAGAGTATGTTCCGAAGAGAGCGGGACAGGTCAATGAAGAAACTCAGTTCGTTCTGGATTATTTTCAGGTAGACTCTCCTGGTTATGTCACAGATGTGAAACCAAAGGTAAAAGATATTGAAATCCGGGAAGTAGACGGAATCAACCGGGATCTCTCTTTGAAAAAAGCATGGGATATCATGCGTGAGAGCAGAATTGTAACCTTACCAATTGTAGAAAATAAAAAACTGCAGGGCGTGATTACCATTGGAGATATTGCATATTCTGATATGGATGTTTATGATAATACAGCCGTATCCAAGGCATGTACCAGTTATGCCAATATTGTGGAAACATTGGAAGGGGATATTATTGTCGGAGATATCAATGGGTATTTTGACAAAGGTAATGTACTGATTGCAACTGCAAATCCGGATTTAATGGAATACTTTATCAATGAAAATGATATGGTCATTTTAGGAAACCGATATGAATCCCAGCTGTGTGCCATAGAGATGGGGGCAAGCTGTATTATTGTATGTATGGGTTCCCCTGTGTCTATTACCATCAAAAAACTGGCAAAAGAAAAAGGGGTTACCATTATTTCAAGTCCTTATGATACTTACGTAGTAACAAGACTGATCAGCCACAGTATGCCGGTAAGTTATTATATGACAAAGGAAAAACTGGTGACTTTCTCTACCAATGACTATGTGGATGACATTCAGAAAATCATGGTAAAACACAGATTTCGTGATTTCCCGATTACAGATTTGAAAGGGAATTATGTAGGAATGATTTCCCGAAGAAATTTGCTGGATTTAAAGAGAAAACAGATTATTTTAATGGATCATAATGAAACATCACAGGCAGTAGACGGTTATGATGAGGCAGAAATCCTGGAGATTATTGACCATCATCGTCTGGGCAATATCGAGACAATGTCTCCGGTTTACTTCAGAAATCAGCCTGTTGGCTGTACCTCTACTATCGTGACCCAGATTTATCAGGAAAATGGTATTGAAATTGAACCAAAAATTGCAGGATTACTGTGTTCTGCCATTCTTTCCGATACTTTGATGTATCGTTCTCCAACCTGTACTCCGGTAGATCGAATGACAGCAGAATATCTGGCCGGTATTGCAGGAATCGATGTGGAAAAATATGCCCGGGCAATGTTTACGGCAGGAAGCAACCTGAAGGAAAAATCACCGGAAGAAATTTTCTATCAGGATTTCAAAAAATTCACATCCGGAGATATTAATTTCGGAGTAGGACAGATCAATTCCATGGATGAAGAAGAACTTTTATCAATCAAAGATAAATTAGAAACTTACCTGGAAAAAGCAAAAGACGAACATGGATTGAACATGATTTATTTTATGCTTACAAATATCATGGATCAGTCTACAGAATTAATATGTAAAGGGAAAGACGCAGACAAAGCAGTAGAAGAGGCATTTCCTTCGGTCAATGTCCAGGGAGGCTCTGCAATTCTTCCTGGTGTTGTTTCCAGGAAAAAACAATTAATTCCAGCTCTTCTTTTGGCAATTGGTGAGATGTAAGATAAATTCATTGTAAAATTTGATAAAAAAGCCACATTTAAAAAATGAAATATGGTAAAAAGTCCATAGAAACATCCATAAAAACCAAAATAATACTAAAGTTTGTGAAAAATAGAACAAAAAAGTATCTGATAAGAACATGACATTCCCGGAAGAATGTTGTATTATAAATATAGTAATCCCCTAAGTTAAAGGTTAGTATTATGTAAAAGATGTTCACTTCGAGTTTTGCCCCTCTTGGTGAGCATCTTTTGCGTTATATGGGGTTTTATCTGCAGTGCGGGAGGCTTTCTTCAGTATGTTTGAATTAAAAGAGAATAGAATAAAACTATCTGTGCGCCAGCTGGTTGAATTTGTGCTGCGCTGCGGAGATCTTTCCAGCGGACAGGGCAGTATCCGAGATGAAAAAGCAATGGAAGCCGGGACCCGGATTCACAAAAAAATTCAACATTCCATGCCGGTTTCCTATCAGTCAGAGGTCAGCCTGAAGGGGGAATGGAATCGGGAGAACTATACCATCGTACTGGAAGGTAGAGCAGACGGAATTATGCATACTTCTGAACAGATTCTGATTGATGAGATCAAAGGAGTTTATAAAGATTTATCTCTTCTTACGGAACCTGTTTTGGTCCACCAGGCTCAGGCCATGTGCTATGGTCATCTGTATCTTTTGAACCATCCGGCAGATAAAAAAATAACAATTCAGATGACATACTGCCATCTGGAGACTGAGGAAATTAAACGGTTTCAAAAAGAATATGACAGAGTATTTCTGGAAGAATGGTTTTTCGATCTTTTGGATCAATTCGCCCTGTTTGGAGATTTGCTTTTTCGTTTTCGAGAAGAAAGGATTTCATCGATTGCCCCTCTTTCTTTTCCTTTTTCTTATCGGAAAGGGCAAAAAGAGATGACAGCTTCCGTCTATTATGCCATTCGAGAAAAGAAAAAACTGTTTATTCAGGCACCAACAGGTGTTGGTAAAACCATGTCAACTCTGTTCCCTTCTATCAAAGCATTAGGTGAAGAGAAAGTATCTAAAATATTTTATCTGACTGCAAAAACCATTACAAGAACAGTTGCAGAAGATAGCCTTTCTCTATTGGTGAAAAACGGATTGAAGGTTCGTTCTGTTACAATTACTGCCAAAGATAAATTATGTGTCTGTGAAAAAAGAGAATGTACTCCGTTAAAATGCAGCAGAGCAAAAGGACATTTTGACAGAGTGAACGAAGCTTTGTATCAGCTCCTTTCGAATGAAACAAAAATCAATCGGGAAATCATCTTAGATTACGCATCTTTTTATCAGGTATGCCCCTACGAATTATGTCTGGATGCCAGCCTGTTTGCAGAAATTGTAATTTGTGATTATAATTATGTCTTTGATCCTACGGTCCGATTAAAACGATATTTTCAGGGAGCAAAAGGCGATTATCTTTTTTTGATTGATGAAGCTCATAATCTGGTGGACAGAGCCAGACAAATGTATTCTGCCCAACTTTACAAAGATGATGTTTTAGCCTGCCGCCGTTTTATGAAGGAAATTGACAAAAAAGTATACCGAAAACTTTCTGATGTGAATCAGAGACTTTTGGATCTTAAAAAGAAATGTGAAGGATTTACGCTGTTTGGAGATGTCTCTGCTCTGGTATTGTCTCTTACCCGGTTAAAAACAGAACTGGATCGTTTTTTCGAAGAAGACCGGCAGATAGAAGAACAAGACACTTTATTGGAGCTTTATTTTGCAGTTTGTCATTTTTTAAATACCTATGATGGTCTGGATAGCTGCTATAAAATATATGGAGAAGAAGAGGGGAATTCTTTTTTCGTGAAATTATATTGTATACAGCCTTGTCGAAATCTGGAAGAATGTTTTGCTTATGGAGTCAGTACCATCTTTTTTTCTGCTACGATTTTACCGGTAGAATACTACAAACAGGTATTGTGTGGAAATAAAGAGGAATTCGCCGTGTATATTCCCTCTCCTTTTGCAGAAGAAAAAAGACTTTTGTTAATTGGTCAGGATGTGAGCAGCCGGTTCAAACGACGCTCCTATGAAGAATATTACAAAATTTATGAGTATTTGGTTGGGCTGATGTGTTCCAAAAAAGGAAACTATCTGGTCTTTTTTCCATCCTACCAGCTTTTATATGAAGTAACGGATATTTTAATGGAAGAAGGATATCCTTCCGCCTATAAAATCATGATACAAAGCCAGGATATGAGAGAAGGAGAACGAGAAGGCTTTTTAAAGGAATTTGAAGAAGGACCGGTGATTGGATTTTGTGTTCTTGGAGGAATATTTTCAGAAGGAATTGATCTAATCGGAGAAAAATTAATTGGAGCAGTTATGGTTGGAACCGGGCTTCCCATGGTCTGTAAGGAACGGGAACTTTTAAAATCCTATTATGAAGAGCAGGGCGAAGATGGATTTGCTTATGCATACCTGTATCCCGGCATGAATAAAGTACTCCAGGCTGCAGGACGAGTGATTCGAACCGATTCTGATGAAGGTGTTATACTTCTGTTAGATGACCGGTTTTTACAGACTTATTACCAACAGATGTTTCCCAGGGAATGGAGTTATTATCAGGTGGTAAATCGTAGAAATATCAAAAGAACTCTGGAACAGTTCTGGGAAAAGAGAGGAAATACCGATGAAATATGATAAAATCAAAGAAGGCCGGTTTATAAGCCGTCCTAACCGGTTTCTGGCCCATGTCAGGATCGATGGAAAGGAAGAGGTCTGCCACGTAAAAAACACAGGCCGACTTTCTGAATTATTAATAAAAGGAGCAAAAGTTTACGTACAGGAACATGATAATCCAAAAAGAAAAACCAGATTTTCCCTGATTGGGATTGAAAAAAATGGGACTTTATATAACATTGATTCTCAGGCTCCGAATCAGGTGGCACGAGAGTGGGTGGAACGAGGAGACTTTCTTTCAGGAATTACTTATATAAAACAGGAAAAAACTTATCATGATTCCAGATTTGATCTTTATATGGAAACAAATGATAGTAAGATTTTCATGGAAGTAAAAGGAGTCACATTAAATAAAGATGGAATTGGATATTTTCCTGATGCTCCCACCGAAAGAGGGAAAAAGCATGTTCTGGAGTTATGTGATGCAAAAAAAGACGGATATGAAGCGTATGTTCTTTTTGTTGTCAAGTTCCAGCCTGCAAAAGGATTTTCTCCCAATCGGCTTAGCCAGCCTGATTTTGCAGATGCACTGATTATGGCCCGGGAAAAGGGAGTAAAGATTCTTGCTGTAGAATGTAAGGTAATGCCGGGTGAACTTGTCATTGAAAAAGAAATTCCGGTCATTTTATAAAATCGGTTCTGAATCTAAAAAAAAATCATATAGTGAAGAGAAAGAAGATTCGGGAGCACCGACCATGAAGAAGTGGAAAAAGAAAAAAAAGGCCTGTCCCCGGGAAGAGCCTGTTAATCTTCCTCAGGATGTGGTTTATGGTGCACTCATTCTTACTTTGACCGGACATCAGGAAGCTTACGTGGAAAATTATCGTGCTTTGCTGGATTATACGGAAAATACGATTGTGATACAAGGAAAAAAAGAAAGGATTATCATTCGTGGAAATGATTTTCTGATTCAGTATTTTACCAATGATGATATGAAAATTACAGGCTGTATCTCATCGATTGAATATTGTAACCCGAAAGAACAATCAAACAGGTGGTGAAAATCCGTTGATTTCTTTTTTGAATTTTTTAAATGGGTATTATAAAATTTATATCTGCGGCCTTTGTCCGGAGCGATTTTTAAATTTATGTACAAGGAAAGGATTATTATTATGGAAGCTGACACGAAGGAAAGAAGGCTATCAGTTTTATGTTAGCCGAAAATCCTACGATAATCTGTTATCCATTCAGGAGAAAACACATACAACCATAGAAATCCAGGGGAAGTACGGTCTTCCCTTTTTTTTATACCGTTATCGAAAGCGAAAATTATTTTTTGCCGGCATGATAGGATGCGGTCTTTTTATTTATTATTTATCCCTTTTTATCTGGGACATCCAAATTGAGGGAACTTTACGCTATACGGAAGAAGAAATTGAAAAATATCTGATGGAAAAAGATATTCATACAGGAATCAAAAAAACAAAGATACATTGTGCCGGTCTGGAAGAAGAAATCCGGGAAGATTTTCCGGATGCAGCCTGGGTTTCCTGTGATATAGAAGGAACCCGTTTTCGGGTACATCTAAAAGAGTCCATCGATGAGGCCAACAAAGAAACAAAAAAATCAGATTCTGAACCCAAAGATATTGTTGCCAGTAAATCCGGACAGATTACCTCGATTATTACCAGAAACGGGACCCCACTGGTGAAAAAAGGTGATAAGGTGAAGCAGGGAGATACTCTGATATCCGGTGTCATTTATATTTACAATGAATTTGACGAACTGTTAGAAACAAGCAAGGTTCTGGCAGATGGGGATATTCGGGCAAAAACAGTCCTGAATTATGAAGATTCTTTTCCTTTGATTTATTATGCTAAAAGTTATACCGGGAGAAAGAAAGTCCACTATCAGTTTTATCTGGGAGATTACAAGCTTGCTCTTCCGGGAAAGAACATCCCCTATGAAAGTTACGATAAGTTGGATGAAAAACATCAGTTGAAATTAGGCCACAATATTTATCTACCTTTTTCTTTTGAAAAAACAACGATCAGAGAGTATCTGGCTGTGAAAAAAAATTACGGAAAAGAAGGGGCAAAAGAAAAAGCCAATAAGAAATTAAACCGATATTTAAAAGAGCAAAAAGAGAATGGCATTGAAATCGTAAGTAGTCATGTTCAGATTTCCTTTGAAGAAGGAAAGTGTGTAGCAAAGGGAACCATAACCGTCATTCAATCCATTGGAAGAGTCCGGAAGATAAAGGATACAAATGAGATAAAAAAAGAGGAAAAAGAAGGAAAAGTAAGTTCCTGAGGGAAGACTCTTGAAAAAAAGGGGAGGCTGCGATATAATGAAACAAGTTTTAACCTAGTAGAAAGTGAGGAGGAGTCGTTTGCAGACAGAACAGGTTGTGTTTGACACAGTGGAACAGCAACAGGCTGTTTTTGGAACGAGAGATGAGAATGTTAAGATTATAGAGAAAGCGTTGTCTGTGTCCATTAGTTTAAGAGATTCAAAAGCAGAGATCAGTGGTCAGGCAGATCGAAGTGTGGATGTGGCCGCAGAAACACTGATTTCTCTGATTCGACTATATGAAAGCGGGGAGTCATGTAAGAGTGATACGGTATATCGTATTTTAGAATCTGCATGCAGCGGAGATATTGAAGATACATTTAAAGCTATGGAAGACATTGTGGTGATGTGCCACCGGGGACAGCCGGTAAAGTGCAAGACCATTGGACAGCAAAATTATGTCAAGGCGCTTTCTGAAAAGACGATTACATTATGTATTGGACCGGCAGGAACCGGGAAGACCTATCTGGCTGTTGCTCAGGCGGTAGCAGAACTGAACCGGGGTGAGATAGAACGAATTATTATGAGCCGTCCTGCTATTGAAGCCGGTGAGGAACGACTTGGATTTTTACCGGGAGATCTGGCTCAGAAAGTAGATCCTTATCTTCGGCCTCTTTACGATGCGCTAAATGATATTTTGGGAGCCGATAAAGCAAGAAAACTTCAGGAACGGGGAACGATTGAGATTGCACCTTTGGCATACATGAGAGGCCGCACTTTAAATCACGCCCGCATTATCATTGATGAAAGTCAGAATGCGTCGCTGCCAACGTTAAAGATGGCACTGACCCGGCTGGGAGAGGGATCTAAGATGGTACTGACCGGGGATGTGACTCAGATTGACTTACCTCATGCGGCAGATTCCGGCCTGGAACGATGTGCTCACATTCTGCGTTCCGTTGACGATATTGCAATTATGCGTCTGAACAACCGGGATGTCATCCGGCATAAATTAGTTCGGGATATTGTGGCCGCTTTTGAAAAAGCGGAAAAAGCGAGTCAGGAAAAAGCAGAACGAAGAAAACAATTTTCCCGGGACAAGCAGATGAAAAAATAAGAAAAAGGCAGCAGCCGCAAACGATTGGGTTTTGCGGCTGTTTTCAAAAAACGGAGGAAAAACAAGATGACCATTACAACTGAAAATGAATATCGGGGAAACCTGCCGGAAAAATGGGAAACAATTTTACAGGATGTTATTGAAGAAGCCTGTGATCAGGTAGATTGTCCTTATGAAATAGAAGTTGATGTTTTACTGACAGATAATAACCAGATTCATCAAATTAATCTGGAACAAAGACAAATTGATCGTCCAACAGATGTTCTATCTTTTCCAATGAATGAATATGCTGCTCCAGGTGATTTTTCAGATTTTGATGAATATGGCACCTTTCATCCGGAAACAGGAGAATTAATGCTGGGAGATATTGTTGTTTCCATGGACAAAGTTCATTCCCAGGCCAAAGAGTATGGACATAGCATAGAACGGGAACTGGCCTTTTTAGTTGCCCATAGCATGCTTCACCTGTTTGGGTATGATCATATGGAGGATGAGGAGCGCATCCTGATGGAGAAAAAACAGGAAGAAATTCTGGAGAAAACAGGATATCGTAGAAGTTAGCTTTTTTCCGTTGGAGAAAACCGTATAAGAAGAGAAAAACAGTCAATACTCCATGTAAAAGATAAAACAGACAGGAGGTTGACATTATGAGAGAAGAAATAAAACAAAATAAGAATTTGGTCTGGAGTTTTAAAATGATCTTTGTTTTTTTGTTTGTTGTCTGTTCTTTGATTTTTTTCTTCTATACAGTAGGGAAAGAAAAAGCTGTGACACCGAAAGCCCAGGTCAGTCAGAAAACAGCTGCTTCTGTTGCCCAATATCGTTATTACATCAAAATGAAAGATAACCATGCAATTGTATATCGAACGGATCACACTGTGTTTGAATACACTGATTTAAATCAGGAATTATTACCGGAATCGTTAGAAAAAGAGCTGATAACAGGAAAGTATTTTTATAACGAGGAAGAACTATATGAATTTCTGGAGACTTATACCAGTTAGAAAACAGATTTTTAATTGAGGATTTAGATAAATGACAAACAGGAAACAGAGACAGGAATATGATACCATTGTTGTGGGCGCAGGAGCTTCCGGAATGGTAGCTGCACTGGAAGCTTCTAAAGGCGGCCACCGGGTGTTGATTTTGGAACGAATGGATCGACCGGGAAAGAAAATTCTTGCAACAGGAAATGGAAAATGTAATATGACCAATCTGACTATGGAAAAAGATTGTTATCGGGGAAGCGGAAAAGAACTAGCCTTGTTTGGGACTTCGGTTATGTCACCGGATAAACTTCGCAGATATTTTTATGATCTTGGTCTTGTCACAATGGATCGGGATGGTTATGTCTATCCGATCACGGAACAGGCAAAATCCGTTCTTTCAACACTCCTTCTGGCACTTTCTGATCAGAAAGTCGCCATACATACCGGCGAAAAAGTGGAACATATTATTCCCATAAAACCTTTTCGGTATGAAGTCAGAACAGAAAAGGAAATCTATCATACATCTTTTTTGGTTCTCTCTACTGGAGGAATGGCATCCCCTAAACTTGGAAGCGACGGAAGTGGATACCATCTGTTAAAAGAACTTCATATTCCTGTGAAAAAACCGGCACCGGCTTTAACAGCCCTTTGCTCCTCAAAGAAGATTTTTAAGAACCTGTCCGGTGTTCGGACAAAAGGAATGATTTCTCTTTTTTTGGATGGAGAATTATGCGGAAAGGAACAGGGAGAAATTCAGCTTACTGATTATGGAATATCCGGAATCCCGGTTTTTCAGTTGAGCCGTTATGCCATAGAAGGAATGGAACAGAGAAAAAAGGCAGAAGTGTATCTGGACTTTTTTCCGGAATGGGATTTTGGCAGAATTCGAAAAACCATACGGGATTTTCGAAAGCAAAGAGATAGATTGGCTTCTTCCCTGCTAAGTGGTCTGGTTCACGAAAAATGGGTACCGGTTCTTCTTAATGAAGCCGGAATCAAAAAAGAGACTCCGGTTTCGTTGATTTCGGAAAAAAGCTGGAACCAGTTGATTCATTTGTTAAAAGCATATCCAGTCCCCATTGATGGATACCGGGATTTTGACTTTGCCCAGGCCTGTCAGGGCGGAGCATACGGCAGCGAATTGACGAAAGAATTGGAATCAAAAAAATACAAAGGTCTGTATCTGACCGGAGAACTGATTGATGTGGACGGCATCTGTGGCGGATACAATCTTCACTGGGCTTTTACAAGCGGCTATCTAGCTGGAAAAAGCATAGCAGACAAAAGAAAGAAGGCATAGTTATGATACGTATTTCCAACCTGAAATTGCCTGCGGATCATACAAAAGAAGATCTGTTCAAAAAAATTCAAAAAACTTTGAGGGGAAATCAGATTTTATCCTGGAAAATAAAAAAACAATCGCTGGATGCAAGAAAAAAAGACCAGCTTTTGTATCAGTATATAGTCGATGTAAAAGTCCAGGGAAAAGAAGAAAAAATCATAAAATCTTTGCGAAATAAAAATGTATCCCTGGTAACAAAACAAGTTTATCGATTTCCATGGAAAGCAGAGAAAAAACCGGATCTTCCTCCGGTGATTGTAGGTACCGGACCTGCCGGCCTTTTTTGCGGACTCATGCTTGCGAGAGCAGGCTTTTGTCCCATTCTTCTGGAGCGTGGTGAACCGGTAGAGAATCGAAAAGAAACCGTAGAAACCTTCTGGAAGACAGGAAAACTGAATCCGGATTCCAACGTTCAGTTTGGAGAAGGAGGAGCCGGGACTTTTTCTGATGGGAAATTAAATACTCTCGTGAAAGATAAATATCTCAGAAATCAGAAAGTACTGGAAGAGTTTGTTGCCCATGGGGCACCGGAGGAAATCCTGTGGCAGGCAAAACCCCATATAGGAACCGATTATCTGATTGATGTAGTAAAGAATATCAGAGAAGAGATTATTTCTCTTGGAGGTCAGGTCAGATTTCATGCTCAGATGACAGATTTAAAAATTGAGGATGGCCAAATAAAGGCTGTCGTGCTACAATCAAAAGAAGAAATTCCGACCGGACATGTAGTACTTGCCATCGGACACAGCGCCAGAGATACATTTTCTTCCCTTTATGAAAAAGGGATTCCGATGGAAGCAAAATCATTTGCAGTAGGCGTTCGGATCGAACATAAACGAGAGCAGATCAATGAAGCTCAGTATGGACCTGATTGGGAACGTTATCATCTTCCAACCGCATCTTATAAGCTGACTTATGAAGCATCCAGCAAAAGAGGAGTCTATTCTTTTTGTATGTGCCCGGGAGGCTATGTGGTCAATGCCTCTTCCGAGGCGGGGCGTCTTGCTGTCAATGGTATGAGCAATCATGACCGTATGGCAGACAATTCTAATTCAGCTTTAGTCGTTACAGTAAGCCCGGATGATTATGGATTTTCCCATCCCCTTGCCGGTATTTCTTTTCAAAGGGAATTAGAAGAGAAAGCTTATCAGTTATGTGATGGAAAAATTCCGGTACAGCGTTATGGAGATTTTAAAAACCATCAGATTACAAAAGAGTTTGGCACTGTAACCCCTTCTATGAAAGGACAATATGGATTTGCCAATCTTCATGAATGTCTGCCTGCCTTTTTGACAGAGGCCTTGGAAGAAGGAATCGAACATTTCGGACATGTTATTTCCGGATACAATGGAGAGGACAGTCTGCTAAGCGGCGTAGAATCCCGTACCTCTTCGCCGATTCGCATTCCGCGGAATGAATTTTTTGAATGTACCATATCAGGCCTTTTTCCTTGCGGAGAAGGAGCTGGGTATGCGGGAGGAATTACTTCGGCTGCTATGGACGGTATAAAAGTGGCAGAAGAAATTGGAAAAAGACTAATGAACAGAGGAGAAAAAAATGCTGAAAAAAAGTGACAAAAAACTGACAAAAGAAGAGCAACTGCTTCAGGATCATAAAATGATTCGCGAATCACTAAAAGATAAAAAGAGAATTGTTGTAAAAATTGGTTCTTCCTCTGTCATTCACGAGGCAACCGGAGGACTGGACTTTGTAAAACTGGAAAAACTGGCCCGTTATCTTACTGATTTACATAATCAGGGAAAAGACGTGGTTTTAGTATCATCGGGAGCAATCGGAATGGGGGTAAAAGCCCTCGGACTTCCAAAACGTCCTGCATCCATTGCAAGAAGCCAGGCATGTGCAGCAGTAGGGCAGGGATATTTGATTGGTGTCTACGAACGTTTTTTCAAAGAATATAATCAGCAGATTGCCCAGATCTTAATTACCAAAGAGACCATGATCAACAATGAACGAAGAGTCAATGCAAGAAATACATTTATTGAACTTCTGGATATGGGAGTCATCCCAATTGTAAATGAAAATGATACTGTTGCGACAGAAGAGATTGAGTTCGGGGATAATGATACTCTTGCAGCAATTGTATGTGCTTTAGTAAAAGGAGATTTACTGATTCTTCTTACCGATATTGATGGATTTTATACCGATGATCCCCATAAGAATCCAAGTGCACAAATTATTCCAATGGTAGAACAGATTGATGAGAATATCGAAGGTATGGCTAAAGGTGTAACTTCCCGCTATGGAACCGGCGGGATGGCAACAAAGATTGCTGCTGCCAATATTTGTAATGATTCCGGTGCGGACATGATTATTGCATCCGGAGCCAAAGCGGAAAATTTAAACAAAATTATGGATGGAGAACCTCTTGGTACCATTTTTAAAGCTCATAAAAGACCGGATTTCCATTTGATTTCTTACTTGGAAAATAAACCTTATATGGAAGATTAATGATAAAAAAGAAACAGGAGAAAAACATGGATCAGAAAAAAATTGATAGAATCAATGAACTATATCATAAATCAAAAGGAGAGGGCCTGACCCCTGAAGAAAAAAAAGAACAGACTTTGTTACGGAAAGAATATATTGCTGCAATCCGAGGCGATTTAACAAATAGTCTCAACAATATCAGTATCCAGAACCCGGATGGATCGATTACTGATTTATCCAAGGTGAGAAAGAAACATAAGAGGAAATAAGATGAAACTAACTAAAAAAGAAGTACGCAGCATGATTCGGATGAAGAAAAAGGAAACAACGGAATCGTTTCGTAAGAAAGCATCGAATGATTGTTCTTCTCTATTATTTTCCACACCGGAATGGAAACAGGCAGAAACGATTCTTACATACATCAGTTATAACCGGGAGATGTCTACGTTTCCTCTGATGGAGCAGGCATTTTTAGAAGGTAAGCGGGTAGCTGCTCCCCGGGTGGAGGGAAAGGAAATGGAATTTTACTTTTTTTCATCCATAGATGAACTGGTAAAAAGCGAAAGGAACATCCTGGAGCCTTTGCCCAATGACCAAAAAGTGCCGGAAGATGCACTGATGATTATGCCGGGAGTAGCCTTCGATGAAAAGAAAAATCGAATTGGCTATGGAGGCGGATTTTATGACCGCTATCTGACCAATCATCCGGAACATAAAAAAATAGCCCTCGCTTATGAATTTCAGATTTTAGAGGAATTTGAAACAGAAACATTTGACATCAGACCGGATATGATTCTTACGGAATCTCGTGTCATTTTGTAAAATGAAAACAGAAAGGAGAGTTTCATCATGTTAGAACAGCTTGGAAAAAATGCGAAAAATGCGGCCGCAATATTAGGAAAAGCATCGATCAAAGAAAAAAACGACGCTTTACTGACGGTGGCAAAAGCCCTTCTTGATCATCAGGAAGAAATCCTTGCAGCCAATGAAGTCGATTTAAAAAATGGAAGAGAAGCAGGGATGAAAGAATCTTTGCTGGATCGTCTTGCTCTTACACCGGCCCGAATTGAGGGCATGGCAGAAGGGATTCGTCAGGTATCAGAACTTCCGGATCCAATCGGAGAGGTTCTTTCCATGAAAAAAACGGAAAATGGACTTTTAATCGGGCAAAAAAGAGTTCCTCTTGGAGTGGTAGGCATTATCTATGAATCTCGTCCTAATGTAACGGCAGATGCTTTTTCTCTGTGTTTTAAAACGGGAAATGCAGTTATTTTAAGAGGCGGAAGTGATGCGATTCATTCTAATATGGCAATTACCGATGTAATCCGGAATGCTCTTTTGCAATGCAACATGCCAAAGGATGCCATCGGCCTTGTTACAGATACAAGTCGGGAAACCGCAACGAAAATGATGAAACTGAATCAGTATATTGATGTTTTGATTCCAAGAGGCGGCGCAGGACTGATTAAAAACGTGGTGGAAAATGCAACCATTCCATCCATTGAAACAGGTACAGGAAACTGTCACGTCTATGTGGATGAAAGAGCTGATATTGATATGGCAGTAAAGATCATTGTTAATGCAAAAACCCAGCGTCTTGGAACCTGTAACACCTGTGAATCTCTGGTCATTCACCGGGAAATTGCAAAGAAAGCAGTTCCTCCTATTGTAAAAGCGTTGCAGGATAAACAAATTGATATCCGTTGCGAGGAAGAAACCATTCGCTTGATGGAAGAGGCGGATTCAGAACTTGCTAAAAAACTGATTCCTGCCACAGAAGAAGATTGGGGAACGGAATATCTGGATGCCATTATTTCTTTAAAACTGGTAGATTCCATTGATGAGGCGATTACCCACATTAATTATTACAATACCGGTCATTCAGAGGCAATTGTAACCGAAGATTATAGAAATTCCCAGAAATTCCTGGATGAGATTGATGCAGCAGCAGTATACGTCAATGCATCTACCCGCTTTACCGACGGATTTGAATTTGGATTTGGTGCGGAGATTGGAATCAGTACACAGAAATTACATGCAAGAGGCCCAATGGGACTTCTGGCACTTACAACGACAAAATTCATTATTTACGGCGACGGCCAGATTCGAGAATAGGGGGTAATTACATTGAAGAATCGAATTCAATCCATAAAAAAAGTAACGGATAATCCGTTTTTAAATTTTTACGAGATGAAAGTACTGAATAAAAACGAAAAGGTACATAATTATTATATGGCTTCCAGAATGAAAGACGGGAAAGTAAAAGCTTTGACCGGTCAGTATCCGCCGGATGGAATTGTGATTTACGGAGTTCATCAGGGAGAAGATGGGCTCGATCGGCTTGTCCTTGTTCGCCAGTTTCGCTATCCAATCAATGATTATATCTATGAGCTTCCTGCAGGTCTGATTGATGAGGGAGAAACTCCAAATGTGGCAGCCATGCGGGAATATTGGGAAGAAACCGGTCTTACGTTACATCCTGTTAAAGTAGATCCGGCAATTTCAAAACCTTTTTTTACTACCGTAGGAATGACCGATGAATCTGTAGCTACTGCCTTCGGTTATGCCAGCGGAACCCCTTCTACCAAAGGCCTGGAGGAAAACGAAGATATTACTGTCGTTCTTGCAGATAAACAGGAAGTAAAGCGAATTTTAAAAGAAGAAAAAGTTGCTGTAAAATGTGCTTATCTGATGCTTCATTTTTTAAACAGTAAAGAGGGAGAACCGTTCGGATTTTTGAAAGATTTTATAGAAAAGGAATAGAATTTTTCATAAAAATCGAAAATAACCCTTGTAAAGCCTGATAAATAGTGCTATACTAGACAATGATGATAATATATATGCTTGGATGATATAGAGTGGGTTTTTACCCACTCTATTATTATGTGATAGAAAATTCTTATGTTTCTATCCGGAAAAGCAAAGAAAGGCGGGTGAAAAGGATGAAACGTACCGAGATTGAATCCTATGTAGAAGAACTGGTGATGCCGATTATTGAAGAAGGCAATTTTGAACTTGTAGATGTTGAATATGTCAAAGAAGGGGCCAACTGGTATTTGAGAGTATATGCGGACAAAGAAGGCGGAATTACGATTGACGATTGCGTGACAATCAGCCGCGCACTGGAAGTTCAGCTGGATGAGAAAGATTTGATTCCGGATGCTTATATTCTGGAAGTAAGTTCACCCGGACTTGGACGTCAGTTAAAAAAAGAAAAAGACTATCAAAGAAGTATTGGTAAGGAAGTTGAAATAAAACTTTACAAAGCCAGAAACAAGCAAAAAGAGCTGGAAGGTATCTTAAAAGACTTTGACTCAGATACTTTTACGATTACCATTGACGGAGAAGATACCCGGTTCGAAAAGAAAGAAATTGCCATGATGCGTCTGGCAGTCCATTTTTAATTGTAGATAGAAGATATAGGAGGATGATCATATGAGTGAACTTATTGATGCTTTAAATCAGCTTGAGAAAGAAAAAGATATCGACAAAGAAGTCATTATGGAAGCCATTGAAGCTTCTCTGGTCGGAGCCTGCAAAAGAGACTTTGGAAAAGCCGACAACATCAAAGTCAGCATGGATCGGATTACAGGAGATATTACGGTATTAGCAGAAAAAGAGGTTGTTGAAGAAGTATTAGACCCTGCTTTAGAAATCAGCTTGAGTGATGCAAAGATGCGGGATATTCATTATGAAGTAGGCGATATTGTCAATGTAGAGATTACACCAAAGAATTTTGGAAGAATTGCTGCTCAGCATGCCAGAAGCGTCATCGTGCAGAAGATCAAAGAAGAAGAAAGAAAAGTCCTTTTTAATCATTTTTACTGCAAGGAAAAAGACGTGGTAACAGGTGTGGTTCAGCGTTATATCGGTGATAATATTAGTGTAAGTCTGGATGAAAGAACGGATGCTGTTCTGACAAAAAATGAACAGGTTCCTGGAGAAGTATTCCGTCCAACAGAAAGAATCAAGCTTTACATTATCGAAGTAAAAGATACTAATAAAGGACCAAAAATCGTGGTATCCAGAACGCATCCTGAACTGGTAAAACGTCTCTTTGAAAAAGAAGTATTTGAAGTTCAGGATGGAACCGTAGAAATTAAAAGCATTGCCAGAGAAGCAGGTTCCAGAACTAAAATTGCTGTATGGTCCAATAACCCGGATGTGGATCCGGTAGGCGCCTGTGTTGGTCAAAACGGTGCTAGAGTAAATGCCATTGTCAATGACCTGAAAGGAGAAAAAATTGACATTATTAACTGGAGCGATGACTCTGCTGTTTTAATTGAAAACGCATTAAGCCCATCGAAAGTTATTTCTGTTGAAGTCAATGAAGATGAGAAAAATGCTCGTGTTATTGTACCGGATTATCAGCTGTCTCTTGCCATCGGAAAAGAGGGTCAGAATGCCCGTCTTGCAGCAAGGCTGACCGGATATAAAATCGATATCAAGAGTGAAACACAGGCAAGAGAAGCAATGGAAATGGAAGAAACTGATCTGGATGAAGATTTTTATGAGGAAAATGAAGAATCTATGACAGATACAGAAGAAATTCCAGAAGAACTGGAATAAAAAGATAGAACAGGAAGAAGGGATAGAGTGAAAAAAGCACCGGTAAGACAATGTGTCGGATGCAGACAGATGGTGCCCAAAAAAGAAATGCTTCGGGTAATCCGTACACCGGATGAAGAAGTCATTTTAGACCCAACAGGCAAAAAAAACGGAAGAGGCGCTTATCTTTGTTTTTCTTCCGACTGTTTGAAAATGGCCAGAAAAAATAAAGGATTGGAACGTTCTTTAAAAGTATCTATTCCTGATGAAGTCTATGAGAATCTGGAAAAGGAGATGGAAAATCTTGAAACCAGAGCATAACATATTACCGTTGCTTGGTCTGGCAACCAAAGCCGGAAAGACAGCAAGCGGAGAATTTATGACAGAGAAATCTGTCAAATCTCATAAGGCATATCTGGTCATCGTATCAGAAGATGCTTCTGATAATACAAAAAAAATGTTTACGAACATGTGTCGTTTTTATAAAGTTCCTCTTATTATAGCTGGAACAAAAGAAGATTTAGGGCATGCTATGGGCAAAGAGCTTCGGGCTTCTCTGGCCATTCTCGATGAAGGGTTTGCCCGGTCGATTCAAAAGAAACTCATTCACAATAGCAACATGGAGGTGTAATGCATGGCAAAAAAAAGAGTACATGAAATTGCAAAAGATTTAAATAAAACCAGTAAAGACATCATTCTCACTTTAAAACAGCATGGAGTTGAGGTGCAAAGCCATATGAGCACAGTGACAGAGGATCAGGAGGAGATGTTAAAAAAGGCATTTGCACCAAAGGCAGAAAAGAAACCTGAAGCTGCAGTGTCACCTGCTGCACAAAAAACTCAGCCGGATTTTTCAAAAAAAGAAAATTCAAATAAATTTGATTCCCGCAGTAATAATCCAAAAGGAAATGGTCCGAGACGAGAGGAAAAAAGTCGTCAGGAGAATCGTGGAAATGGCCCGAGACGAGACGATAGAAATCGCCAGGAGAACCGATTTAATAATGGTTCCAGGGATAATCGCAATGGAAACGGAAACGGTCCAAGACGAGACAATCAGAATCGCTTTGTCAATAGAAACAATACCCAAAGAGATGGTCAGGACCGCAATGGGAATGGAGCAAGACGAGACAATCCAAATCGTGGTACCGGTCAGCAAAACAAAGGACGTTCCAGCCAGGATGGACCGATTCGTTACGATAACAAAGATCGTTATACTTCACCAAAAGCAGAAAAAGCAGAACGGTTCGAGAAACAAAGTAAGCAGGAACGAGTAGAAAAATTCGAAAGAAGCCATCAGGGAGCTAATGGCAAAAACAACAGAAAAAATGATCGTGATGGCAATGAAATCAGAGGAAAAGGTCAAAGTAAGATGAACAAGAATCAGAGTCAATCACAGAATTTTGGCGGTAAAAAAGGAAAGAATAATCCAAATAACCGTCCTGGAAAGAATAAAGGAATGGATCCGGTAGCAGTACCAAAGCAGGAACCGGAAGAAGAAACAATCAAGACAATTACTCTGCCGGAAACTCTTACATTGAAAGAACTGGCAGATGCAATGAAAATGACTCCTGCAGCTATTATTAAGAAGTTATTTCTTGCAGGAAAAGTACTAACTGTTAATTCAGAACTTTCCTTTGATGAAGCATCCGAAATTGCTCTGGAATACAATTATATCTGTGAAGAAGAAGTAAAAGTGGATGTATTGGAAGAACTTCTGAAAGATGAAGAAGATGATGAGAGCTTACTGGAAGAACGTTCACCGGTTGTCTGTGTTATGGGTCATGTTGACCATGGAAAAACTTCTCTGCTGGATGCTATCCGTAAAACAAGTGTAACTGCAGGTGAAGCAGGCGGTATTACTCAGCATATTGGTGCATATGTTGTAAATGCAGGTGGACAAAAAATCACATTCCTGGATACTCCGGGACATGAAGCATTTACATCCATGCGTATGCGTGGTGCCCAGGCAACGGATATTGCAATTTTGGTTGTTGCAGCAGATGACGGTGTTATGCCGCAGACAATCGAGGCAATCAACCATGCCAAAGCTGCCGGTGTGGAAATTATTGTTGCTGTCAATAAGATTGACAAAGAAAGTGCAAATGTAGAACGTGTGAAACAGGAATTAATGGAATATGAACTGGTTGCAGAAGACTGGGGTGGAAGCACTGTATTTGTACCCGTATCTGCTCACACAAAAGAAGGAATTGACAATCTGTTAGAGATGATTACCCTGACCGCAGAGATGATGGAATTAAAAGCAAATCCAAATCGCAATGCTCGTGGTATTGTCATTGAGGCTGAGCTGGATAAAGGAAGAGGACCTGTTGCCACTGTATTGGTGCAGAAAGGTACTTTAAAAGTAGGCGATCCAATCGTAGCCGGAAATGCATACGGTAAAGTAAGAGCCATGATTGATGACAAAGGACGTAAAGTAAAACAGGCCGGTCCATCTACACCGGTTGAGATTCTTGGTCTCAATGAAGTTCCATTTGCAGGTGAAATCGCAATGTCAACCGATACAGAAAAAGAGGCTCGTATG
>JALEPU010000026.1 GCA_022766905.1 Lachnospiraceae bacterium | reverse complement strand
ATTCCATGCATCCTTTTTTCTCTCCTGACTGAAAAGAATCAGACAGCTTCAGGATCTGCCGTTCCGGTTCTTCCCGGGTCCCATTGTAAAATACAATTGACTGGGGCGTTGGGATCGGGATCAGGCGGCTCCCAAAGATATCGTAGTCATGTTCTTCTATATAATAGCCTTTGAGCAGATCCACCGTATAGATCAGATCACGCAAAGGCATGTTGGGATTCCAGCTTCCCTGGTGTTCATACAGGTTCAGGACACCATAGATTAGGAAAGACAGGTCATTATGCATGCCCATATAAATGACATTTTCCATCGTATTGACAATCAGGGCATCTTCATCCGTATAATCAGAGCCGTTGACCGCATTATATAGGCTTAATAGTTCCTTCTTCTCTTTGAAAAGAAAACGAAAAAGTCGGTCTTTGTGCTGCCGGTTTACTTTTTTTGTTTCTGTCATAGTATTTCTCCTTTATTATATTATTTTCTTGTAAGCTGGGCAATACGAAATGAAGTAGAAAATCTGTTCCTGACATTTGGAATTGCTCTTAGAATCTTGCAGATAGATGTTATGATTTTGATTAAGTTAAAATTTTTATTAACTTGAAATCTTTGTTTTGGTATCTGAATCAAAAAAAGATATGATAGATCGTCTGTCAAGAGTCATTCTACCATATCTTTCCATTTGTTTCAACATTTATTTTCTTTTTTGTAAAATAAAGTATATTTCTGTTTTCTCATACAGTATTGGCCTTCATTCATTCACTTTCCCACATAACTGATTGACCATCTCTTCGGCCCGCCTGCGGTTTTCTTCCTCTTCTGACTGGAAGAGATACTGGATCGCCTGCAGCTGATTTCTCATATCGTGACGCATATCTCGGATTTCTTCACTCCTTGTATAGGCCTTTTGGTAATAATCGTACTGATACCGGCGCTCCAGGGATATTTGTTCCAGTTCCGACTGTTTTTTTTGCTGCTGAACAACTAATTCGAAAAGTTGAAGCACAAAAAAATAACCCACTATTACAACCCCGGAATAAAAAACTGACAGTACTACTGCATTTGCCGTCAGTGCCGAAGCATTTGCCTGATACAAATTTTTCATGGAAAACAATTGACAAGTGCCTAATACAATCCCAAGGAAAGTAATAAATTTAAAATTTTTTCCCCTGTTTTTATTTTTCCATACTTCTAAAATGACTAACACCAAATATAATAATACGTTATAGTAATTTCTTCCTAATAACAGCCGCAGTGATATTCCTTTATCCTCAGTAAAAGATAAGCCCAGCCAAGAATATAACAGCAAATAATTTAACAAATCTATGCAAACAATAAAGGCATAGATGAATACAGACAAAATCAATTTTTTTATCATAGATCCTTGTAATAAAATCACCCCTATTATATAGAAAAACAGAATTCCTAATACAAACCTGAATCGATACAAAAAAATTGCATAATTATCAACAATATAAAGAATCTGTATCAACGCCATGCTAAAAAGCATACTGAATCCATATTTATATTTTATCTCAAAATGTCTGCATATTAGATTCGCTAATAAGAATTCCTGTAGCACTGACATGCAAAAATCTGCAATTTGAATTGACGTCATTTTTGTATCCTCTTTTCTCCGGGCAATAAACTCGCCCTTATTCGTTTACTTTCCCACACAACTGATTGATCATCTCTTCGGCCCGCCTGCGGCTTTCTTCCTCTTCCGACTGGAAGAGATATTGGATTGCCTGCAGCTGATTTCTCATATCGTGACGCATATCCCGGATTTCCTCACTCCTTGTATAGGCCTTTTGGTAATAATCGTACTGATACCGGCGCTCCAGTTCTCTTTGCTCTAGTTCATGCAATTTTTCCATTAGCATAACAACTTTTTGAAATAATCGGGTCACAATTAAATAACCTAAAATTACTCCTCCGGAATATACAATTGATAATGTTGCAGCATAGTTTGTTAGGCCCTCATAATTTACACCGAATATGTGTCGGAAAATCAGAATCTGACACAAAGCAAAAATTGCAGTCAAAAAAGTAATCTGTTTTAATTCTTTTCCCTTGTTTCGATACAGCCATAATTGGACGATTGTAATCGCTAAAAACATCGTAAGATTATAGACATTTCTTCCGAGCAATAATTTAGATGATAACTTCATATCCGCCCGCAGGGATAAATGCATCCATGGGTATACAAACAATAGATTAAAAAAATCAAGCGCAATACAGGAAAGATTTTCTAAAATAGAGTTCCTCACCACATACAAAACAGAACCGTCAAATATCCAAAAGTTTACAAAATACATGCATAAGGTGCCAAGAATCCCCCGCCACTCATATCGGAAAATCCCATAGTTCATAATAAAATATCCTAGCATGGCACCTGTTATTTTCAGAAACATACAAACAGAATATTTATGTTTCCTTTTGAGAGTTCTACAAAGGAAATCCGCTATCATGTAGGCTTGAATAAATGCAACAAAAATGTCTGCCGCATAAATAATCCTCATGCTTCCATCCTTTCACTTGCCTCTTTCATAAACGCCGTAGCAATTACCTGACCATCCTCTTCTTTGAAATCCAGATGTCCGCCACACTTTTCCACCGTCTTTTCTACAATACCAAGACCCCGTCCATGTTCTTCCGTTTTTGTTTTTTTCGATGTGATAAACCGTCCTTTTTTATTCTTTACCGGGGCAACGGCAAGAGGATTTTCCACCTGCATGACAAGGTAACCGCCTCGATGACCGACACGAACTATGATTTTCGGATTTTCTGTTTCCTTACTTTGCATTTTTACTTTTTCCGTTGCTTCAATGGCATTGTCCAGGAGATTTGTTACGACACTGCAAAGATCGATATCTTCCAGCTCTGTTGGAACTACAGAGTCTACCTGAATTTCCATCTCAATGGCAAGCTTCCTTGCTTTTTCCTGTTTGAGGGATAAAATCGTATTTAAAACGGCATCGTCACAATAGTAGACCCGTCCAAAGTGGCTGATCTTATCTTCCAGTTCTCCAAGGATGTCTTCTGCTTCCTGATGTTTTGTCTCGTCTTCCTCCTGCATCAGATTCTGTACGTTCTGAAGCTGAAATCTCATATCATCATGAATTTTCTTTACTGCCTCGGCCTGCTCCTCTGCCAGCACATAGTAGTCATACTCATACTTTTTCTCCAGCAGTTTTTTCTCCGTTTCATTTTGTTTTTTCTGATTTTCCACAATTCGTTCCATCAGTTCCAGCATTGCACCGTGGACAAACAAAATGACAATACTGCATATTGTTGCAACTCCAACAATTTTATCGGACAGACCGGACGGATTGGACAGGAACAGATAATAGTAAAATACGATCTGGCCAACGGCGAAAATACAGGAAACAAAAGAAATTACAATAAACTTTTGTCTTGTTTTCCGGCCTGAGTAAAGTTTGAATCCGATAAATAAAATATACAGCAGAATGTTATACATATTCTGTCCCAGCATAGCATCCATGCGGCTCTGGGTCGCCGGAGTGACTGCTGCTTTCAGCAATTCCAGGATTCCTCCGACCATGAGATGCAATACCTGAATCGCCGCAAAGGTATAAACCGCTGCCAAAATATTGGTCCGTAAATGACCGCGAAAAAGGATAAAACTGAGCAGACATATGATTGCTGCTTCGGAACAGATTTTCACTGCAAATGTATTGCCAAACCACAGATCTGTCCCAATCTCAACCAGGTAACAAAGAACCATTCCCAGCAAAAATGCTTTTTTCTTTTGTTTTATCACATCCTGTATTTTATCTTCCGGCTCCCATTTATGATGGAACATACAAAGCAGGGCTGCCTGGAAAATAGCCAGTGGAATTCTTTCTAAAATTTTACTCACCATTAAAATCATCGTAACTGTCTCCCCAAATACTCAAATACAATTTCTTTTGTGTCTTTTGCGTTTTTTCTGCTGATTGGAATCTCTGTCCCGTCGATCAGAGTCACCTTTTTCCCATCTACACGGCTGACGTAGCGTAGATTGACCAGATAGCTTTTGTGGCAGCGGACAAATTCGCCCTGAAGAAGCTTCTCCAGTTCATCCATTTTCTCATAATACTCAATCTCCTGATCCTTGCAGTACAGATGAATCTTTCGTGTCATGCTTTCTGCATAATAGATTTCATCATAAAATACCCTTTTTATATCTTTTCCTTTGACAAGAAGATATTTTCTTTCCTCACTGGTAATCTTCTGAAGAGCCTTTTCAAATGCTCTCCTGAATTTTTCTTTTTTCAAAGGTTTTACGAGAAAATAGACCGGATCCGCTTCAAAAGAATCTTCCAGATATTCCGTGTAGCCGGAAATAAAAATCACTGCCGTATTCCCGTAATTCTGGTTTAAAATTTTGGCAACTCCGATTCCGTTGTCATTTTTCAGTTTGATGTCCATAAAAACAATCTGAGAATCCTTGCCCTCGTATTGTTCCATCTCATTTAACAAATCAATTCCATTTTCGTAAAAAATAAATTGAAACGGCTGATTTTCCAGTAATTCCTGGGTCCATTGTCTGATTAGCATCATCATATTTTTGTCATCGTCACATGCAATTATTCTCATGTTTTTATCACCATTTTCTAAAAAAGCTCTGTTTTTTCTTATTGTATCACGTCATCCGGGCTGTTACGATGGACTTTCTTTCTCTCCTGAAAGAAATTTCTGCCTTATTGAATCATTGACGATTCAAATAATATCGTTTTGGAACTCAAAAAGACTTCCCAACGTTTGATCGGGAAGCCTTTTATTGAGCTCCATCTTTTTCTTTTCACTCATCTCTATTTCATTATACTCCATCTGTTTTTTATTATAACAGTTTGGAGTTTCACAATCCATATGTGACCTTTTTTGTGAGTATATTTTTTACAGGTAGTCGCACAAATATCACACCAAATGAGGAAAAAAGAGGCTGATATTTCACGAAAATCTAATCCAGCATTCCTTCAATGTGCTTCAGCGTGTCTTCCGTAGACAGAGCCATATCGCTTTCTGCCAGATATTCCATAAAATCCAGAAATCCTTCGCAAATGCTGCTTTCTGTGATTTGAATAAAATTCAAATCTGTTGGTGATGCGCTGTGAAACAGAAGAAGTTTCCTGGCACCAAAGGCTTCAATCATCAGATTGGATGGAATTTTCATCCGCCTATCCAAAATCATGTGACTTTCTATGTTCATCTGTCTGCTTCGCTCAAGAAAGGTTTTCAGCATCGCCGTCCGCATGTCCTCTTCAAAACCATGAAGAAAAATCCCGGTATTTTCAAAGAGCCGTCCCGTCTTTTTAAAATCCTCCAGGCCGCTTTGAGAGAAAAATCCAATGGGCTTCTTCGGATTCTGCCCGCTTCTTATGTAAAAATCGTGGAGCAGCTGAAATAATTCCGGAAATTCCTCTGCTTTGCTGCCCATCATGGATTTTAAAGTACCATCTGTAAACATATGATCAAGGCAGGGCTTGTGCTCCAGGGTATAGTCAGGAATTCCGTATTCTTCATAATTTTTCAAATAGTTTTTCATTGCTTCCATCGGATCATGATATTGTTCCAGAAACAGAGCAGAGTCCTCAAAGAGGGCCTGAAATGCTTCCTGGTATTTTTTGACGATTCCCGGCTCTTTTTGCAAATAGGCGGAACTGCCGTCATAGGATATCATAATCACATAGTCGTGGGTTATCATATAATAGGGCCAGAAAAAGGCATAGCTGTCCTTTTCTTCACATTTGCTGTAACAACGCCGTACCTGGTACTGGTTTGGAAAGGACAGGCTTAAAGGCAGAATCCGGTGTAATATCTTCAGATTGTAATTGGCATCTTTTAATCTGCTCGGATTCTGGTTCATGATTACGACCTGCCTTACCTTTACATGCTTCCCCTTTTCTCTGTAAAGCTGGTAAATCATCTGAACCAAATATTTGCTGCTTAACGGAATGTTCATGTCCAATCTGGGCTGGTCATAGTTATTCCATTCTTTACACAAAATCCGATGAACCAGATTCAACGTCTGATAGAGGTTGCTGGCCTGTTCCGAATTGCTGTAATCCTCTTCCCAGTTCTGAACATCCATCAGGTCTTTCGCGACCCCTTCTTCGTATCGGTCGGAAACTCCTTCCAGCATCTCCTTGATGAACATCCGGTTCTCATATCTTTCCCAACCGTCTTTTTCAATCATGTAATAATACTCCAGCTCCTGTCGTTCCACCGGACCAACCCTCATGTAATCATAGAACTGATTCATAAAGTCTCTGCCCGGTATTAAAGTCCCTGACATCATCTTATGAATACTGGTTCTTCCAAGGCCGGAGCCTCTGGAAATCTGATAAACAGTGTAACCGGATTCCTGAATTATGGTTTGAATTTTATCACTAAATTTTGACATTCTACTACTCCCCTTTGTAAGTAGGATACATTCTTGTGTGCTCCCCTATTCTATCACTTCGTTTCACCTTTCGTCAATCATTTCTGAGTTTAACCGAAAATAATTTATAAATAGTCAAGAAAACGGAACACTTTCTGTTTTTTGTCTATACGAAAACAAGCCATACGGAAATACCTATGGCTTGTTTTCTTTTTCTTATTTCTTTTTCATTGTTTTATTTTATTCTGCTATAGGATCCGGAATCCGAATGCAGCGCACTGTCACCCTGCTTTGTCCACCTATCGTACAGGTAAATAAAGTCAGGTCCCATTCTCCGCTTTCCATCTGTGAAATGTCTGTCGGCATTACCGTTTCCAGTTCTGCCGTTTCGTAGGTAAACCGGTTGCCTGCCATATCGGTCAGCACAATCTGATCTCCTTCCCGAAGATTTTTCAGATTTCCAAAATGGGATGGATAGTTATGAGCCGCTATAATCAGGTCATCGGTATAGGCGGAGCCTTTGTACCGGCAAGGTGCTATTTTCAGCCTTGGATAGCTCCATTCACTAATGACCGGAAGCTTTAAGCCCAAGGAAAGGATTTCCAGGGTTGCAATGTAATCCTGTCCATCGATTTTTTTCACCGGCATTTCCATATCCGGATTTAAAATATAGTCGGGAATTTCTTCTTTTTTTCTTTCCGGTGCTTCTTCCACGACCTTTTCTAAGCGGGTCACTGCCTGCTCCACTGATTTTTTCGCTCTTTTTTCATCCTGAATATTGTAAATAACAAGGCCAAGGGCCGCCACAATCAGCAGCAACCCAATTCGAATCAACCAGGATCCTTTTTTATTCTTCATGATTTCTTCCTCTACGTCGAAGCAAACCGGCGATCATAAACAATAAACCAAAGGCAATCAGAACCGGTACCGGCCACCAGAGCTGTCCGGTCTGAGGCAGTTTGTCTCCGGAACCTCCCGAATTTCCTGAACCACCGGAATCTCCATCACCGTTAGAACCGGTTGTCGCTGTGGTTCTTTCTGTGGTGGTCGTAGTAGTGGTCTCCGTTGTTGCTGTGCTACTATAACCTTCCGGCAGATAGTAATTGGTTACCACAAATGTAATTCCTTCTTCGGTTACCAAAGCCGCATATTTTTCCAGTTCTCTTTCTGCTAACGTCCATTTATGCGTATTGTCTAAATTCTCCCAGGTATACTGCCAGTTATTGTCTTCATTTAAGGATACGGTATCATATATTTCACCGTCACAGATTAAATCGACAATGACTTCTTCCGGTCTTTCGTCTTCCCGTCCTTCATCGTCCCAAACTTTTAACGCTTTTTTACTAACCAATCCCGGCTCTATGGATTCAAACTTGGCATTGACCGTCACCTCATACATCCAGGTATTGGTTTCTTTGTTCTGAGACGGCAGCATGACCATAAAAGAAGATGGGTTATATACATAACCGTCCTGGGTGTGGGAAGCGCCAACGATCAGATAAAGGCCGCAGGTCAGCTTTTTCCCATCGGATGGGAATGCTGCAACTCCATTGGTATCTGTTGTCTGACTGTCCGTCGGAGTAATCTTATCTCGCAGGACGTAGCCTTCCAGCGTCGATGCCAGCTTTCTCCAATCCGCCTCATTGTCTATCTGAATATTGATATTATACTTTGAAAATGTATCGGTCAGTTTCAGTTGTCCGGATTCATCTGCAGTTGCTACCAGGTAAATATCAAAGGCAGCACCTTTCAATGCTTTATCTTCTTCCTGATAGAAAATATTAAGAGCAGTATCATGTTCCAGATCAATACTTCCTGCTGCCAGCGCATGAACCGGCAGAAGCATCAGAATCGCCAAAATGCCAAGTAACATCTTATTTATGTGTTTTCTTACCTTCATTGGCATCACCTCCACGTTTTTTCTTCGACTGCCGGGGCAGCAATAATATAATCACAAGTACCAGGAGCATCGGGATTGCAACGATAGGAGCTACAATCATCGGCTCTAATTGGATGGCATCCGCAGTCACACGAATGGATTCATCCTGATTTTCAATCCGGTGTCCCCGTACCAGAAGTCTATGGGTATTAATTCCATAAGGGGTACAGGTCACCAAAGTACAATAATCTTTTCCTTCTTCTATTCGAAGAGCTCCGGTCTCCTGAGGTTCCACAATCAGAATCTGATCGACTTCATAGGTTAAAACCTCATCCAAAACCCGAAGCATAAAGGTATCACCTTCTGTCAATTGATCCAGGTTGGTAAAAAGCTTTGCTCTTGGAAGACCTCTGTGTCCGGAAACCACACAATGGGTGCCTGCTCCTCCGACCGGAAGACTGGACCACTCAATATGTCCTACGGCAATCTGTAATACAGATTCCTGGGTTCCATGGTAAATCGGTAAGGAACAGTCAATACTTGGAATCTCAATGTATCCCATCATTCCGTCTCCTGAGACATTCAAGAGCTGTTCATATTGTCTTTTTTGTTCTTCTGTTAATGTATAGTCGCTATTTCGTTCCGTCAGGGATGCATTATATTCTGTTGCAGCCTTCCAAATCTTCTCGTAATCTTCTTTGCTCAAATTTGCCACATCCTGTGCATAGGTGGCAATTGCTTTGGTCTGATGGTAGGAATTCCACCAATCACTGACGGTAGGATACAGCAGTAAGGACAATCCTGCAAGCATGGCCAGAACTAAAAACAAGGTTATGAAATTATTTATTTTTTTCTTCATGCAGGGTTCTCCTTACCACTGTAGGTTCCGGAGGGATCATCCCTCCGGAATATGTACAGCGGGGTTTTTACTTACTTTCTCATATGATACCTGGTTTTCGAATCTTCATCAACCATGTAACCTCATATTATACTTATTTGCTCATGCGCTTTCTTGTGATCAGTAAAACGCCAGCGCCAAGAACGAGGATAGTACCAAGTACGTAGAAGATTGTAGTACCCATACCACCTGTGGATGGAAGAACGATACCAGTGTTATTAATGATAGTTTCAGTTGCTACAGGCTGATTTTCATTCTGAGCTGCTGTAAGATCAATCGTACCATTTGTTATAGCTGCTGAAGTAGATGTATAAGTTACCTTTCCATCTGCTTCGCTTACAGAAATTGTAATTGCAATTGGGTCTTTGAGGAGATTGTAACCTGCTGGCGCTTTTGTCTCTACCAGGTAATAAGTTCCTTTGTCAAGGCCACGAACCTGCTGAGTTAAAGCACCATTTTCACCGGTTGTAAATGTATCTGCTTCATCTTTTGTTTTCCAAGTAACAACATTATTAGTTGTATCCCACTTATAATACTGGTTTACACCATTTACAACTCTGTAAAGAATAAATTCTGCTCCTGCAAGTTTTGCTCCATCTTCAGTTTTAGCTACTTTATTTACGTCAAGGTTAATGTTGATTACGTATGTTTTCTTCTCCGGAGTTTCGTTTGTATCATCTGTATATGGACTATTTGAATAAGTCAGTTTTGCAGTATTGTTTACATAGTCATATGTCAGTGAATCGCTATTAACAGTTGCATCATATGTAAGAACAATTGCACTTTCTGCTGTATACTGTTTAAGTGTTGCATAAGGAATGGTTAAAGTAAAGCTTCTGTTGCCACTAGCAAATGTAGGAGCAATTTCCACTTTTGTTCCATTAATTGTTAAATTAAAACTATCTGTTACATAATCAAGTCCATCTGTGATTGTATCACCAAATGTAAATGTATAATCTGTATACCCTGTCAAATCTGGTACAAAAGAATCGAGTTTGTAGGAAACAGTAGAACCAACTTTTGCAACTGCTGCTTTACCTGCATCATCAAGGACAGCTCTATCAACTGGTGTTGTGCCTTCCTTAACACTTGTAATTTTTTTATCAAGTGTAGGAATATCAGCTTTTGGCTTTATAGCTGCTGTAGGATCTTCATTTGTAAGTATAACTGCTGATACAACTGTTTCGCTGGAGTTTGAAGAAGAAACTACATCACCTGTTACAATGTAGTATCCAACTCCTGCTGCACCTGCAGGAAGATTAATTGTTGCTGTATCACCTGTTGCTGTCGCTGTTGCTGTTGCTGTTTTTCCTGTCAAGAATGACTGAATCTCATCTGCAAAAGCTCTGGCATCAAAAGTACCTATTGGGGCAACATTTACTTTTGATGTATCGCCAACAACCGCAGTAAACGTAAAATATTTTTTAAGAACTGCAGGAAGTGTATTAGGCGTTGCTGGATCTGTACTTAATAAATCTGGACTATAGAACTGATTAGATGTACTCATTGTATATGCATATGCATCACCTGAATGTGTAGAATCAAACAGTTTATATGCACTATAAGTTCTTCCATCGATACTAATGTTTGAATTTGTGTTAGTAATTGTAATTGAATGTGGTGTTTCATCTGCAAATGCAGTAATTGTCATTGCAAAAATCATGACGGTTGCCAGTAATAAGCTGACAAGTTTTTTCATCTTTTTCATAGTCGTTTTTCCTTTCTTTATTTGTTGGTGCAAGGAGTCAAATACCTTTGACCCCGTTGCGTTCTACGGACTGCTATTAGGTCTGTTGTTACAATCCGTTACATTTTGTTTTCATGTTACGTTCCCGGAAGGGATTTAGGCCTCCCTTCTTCGTTTTTTGGATCTATACATAAGGGTAAGACCTGAGATTGTAAGTAATAGCAGTCCACCCATCGTATATGGAATTGTACCGGAACCTCCGGTTTGTGGAAGTTCACAATATGTCTTGTTAATAAAGTTTGCTGGTTTTGTTCCACCATTTTCAATCGTTCCGGCAGTGATGTAACCATCTTCACCATTTACAGTTGGCTTATATCCGTCTGTAGTAAGTTCGGTTACTCGATAGTAGGTTCCGGCTGGAATTCCTGTTATCGTAGCCGTTTCATTTGCCTTTAGAACAATCGTTCCTCCACTTTTCAGAGTTCCATAGGTTCCGTCTGATTTAGCATATGTAAAAGTTGAATTGAGGGAAGATTCATTTGCTGCTGTTAATAACTCAACTTTAAATCGATATTCCTCCTCAGTTGGCTGATTCATAACTTCTTTGTTTTCATTTTCAACCTTTTTACTAAGCTGAAGGCTTCCAACGTCTCGTCTTGTTGTCGCTTCCGATACAGAAGGTAGTGTAAAGCTCATATAACAGGTTGATCCGGAAGCTCCTCTTTCTGTATAGAAGAAGGATAATTTATGCTGTCCGGTTGAACCAACCGGAAGATAATCTCTTAAGTTTACGAATTCACCAATGGAGCTATGGACTCCACCGATGTCACAGATTAATTGGTTATCAAGGAATACCCATAAATCATCATCGCCGAAGAAGTAATATTCCAGTGGCCCTTCATAATCGGCTGTCAGATTAAAGTTCAGGCTAAAGTTCATACCGAAGAACCAGTTATGCTTATTTCCATCGTCACTCTGAGGAAAATTACCTGCCAATCCACTCCAGTTATAACCATTTGTTTCCGCAAATCCCTGATAAGTACCGGTATTTCCATATTCTCCCCAAAGTGCATCTGTTTTACTTGCAGCCTTATCCATCGGCCAGAAATTATTTGTGAAAATATGTGTATGAGTAGTACTGGTGGACGGCGATGGATTGAAGAAATACTGTAATCCACTTAAGGTATTGCTCTGTCCGTTGGAATTCTTCAAGGTAGCTGAACTTAATGTATAGGTATCTCCGACCCGATTAAAAGTAAGACTGCTTCCTGAATAAGTCTGTTTTCCATTTGCACTTCCTTCATTGAAAAGCTTCGGAGCTACAACCCACTCATTATATTTAATAGTTCCATCGCTGTTCAATCCACTGACAAGACCAAAGGTTGCACCACCATAACCAGAATTCTTACTACTATATTTATTTAACGTACTTCCGTCAAATAAATAGCCCGACATTCCGGTACCACAGTTCGCATTTCCAAATGCCAAGATATCCGCTCCTGATCTCCAGGTTCTCTGTCCGTTCCTACTGGTACCATAATTGCTTTCAATATTGATACCCGTAATACCGGTTCTCCAACGTCCATCTGAGTTCTGGCCGCCATCGGAAATATTATAATCGTAAAATGTAGTATCATTATAATAATTATCGTTACTGCTGTCAGATACAAGACGAATCACTGTTCCTTCCTGAATCAAAATTGTTTTGTCATTCACCTGGGATGCTTCATTGGTAAACTTAATATCCGAACTATATGAATAAATCGTCCAATCATTCCGATTCGTACTGGATGGATCTTTTCCGGCTTTTAAAATCCAGATTTCTTTTAATGTATAACTTTCATTGTCTTTTAATTTGTTAAAATAATATAAATCCGGTGAAGACTCATATTCATATTGATTTTCTGAGTACAGTTTTGTAAGTTCTGTCGTTGTTTTTACTGTATAAAGCTTTGTCGCATTTCCTTTATTTTGATTCGTATTCTGTCCGGTTCCTTCCAGAAACAAACTTTTCGTTGCCATCGTGCCGCCATTCGTTGGCAATTTTTTTCCAGAAGTATCAATTACCTTTAATGAATTGTCTCCAGATGTAGCAAACCTTGGAATATTACCATAATACTGTACCGTAAATGATGGATTTGCTTTTGTTGCAACTACTTCGATCGGTTGATTAATATTCTTAATCGTAAAGGTTGTATAACCGCCTGACTGGCTACTTTCTGATTCTACAGGGTCTCCGTGTTTGCCCTGACAGGACCAGAGAATGCCATTTGCATTTCTCACTGTTACAGTTACTGTACCACCAGCCTGCACATACTGAACTTTTTCATTTAACTCTGTATCTGAATATACGCTGTGAGTATCATCTACCACTTTTATGGGGTAGATATTATTGGCCGTTCTACCCTCTATATCACTTTCAGATGCGTTGGTAAGGTTATACGCTGTTTCTCCCGGTAAGTAATAGCAAACAATGTCTCCATTACTTTCCTCTGTCAAACCAATCTTATAACTTCCATCCGAGTTCGATTCTGAAACCGTATTATTGGAAATCCGATAAAGCTGTTCCAATTTCCAGTTTCGATACGCACCATTACTCCATATATGAAGCTGGTTTCCATTTGTAACAGTTCCGCTTGGAAGATCGATCACTGCAGAATCCGGAGCGTTTTTATTATAAAAGCTTACGGTGCCATTTGAGTTGCTTACCATCTTCCACTGACTGGCTGCACCTGTTTCCGTATGAATTACTAACTTGTCATCATTTGCTGTACCCCCGCCAGAAACATTCACATGATAAGAACTGTTTCCTACCGGAGTAATGTATTTATAGCCTTCTCCCGAATCCCAGATTCTAAAAATCTGTGCATCAGTATTATTTTCAGACCAAAGTTGTACTGGTTGGTTTTCCGTAAGAATACCTCCAGATATATCCATCCTGTAATCGGTATTTCCGGAATAATTAATATGATAAATATCATTATAACTATATCCGAAATGATACTCCGGATCAGTCGTTGCGGAATATCCATATTTGCCAAAATACTGTGCTGCCATATCAGATGTAATATAAGCTCTTTGGCTTCCATTCACTGTTCCTGAATAGTAATAATTTGAAGTTCCTACGGTTTCTAACTTACCGTTCACTAATACTTTGTATGTAACCGTATGAGTTGTTGTAGTACCCGCAGCTCTTGCTTTTGGGTTCACTTTATTTGGTGCAATCGTAACAGGAGCAGCAATCTTCTCGATTGTAATACTTGAGCCTGTCATTATTTCAGTTGTACTTCCATGAGATACGATCCAGCTCTGTGTATCATCAGGAGATTGATAGGTATAATCATTTCCCTCTAAGACTACTTCGCTTTTAAGAAGCTCTCCCATAGAATCATAAGCTTTCACTGTATAAAACACACTGCCTTTTGTGGATATACTGTCCAATTTATTTTTCAAGGCACTGTCTGTATTACCTGGAAGATAATAAATGTTGTAGCCTGAAGTACAGCTGCTTTCTTTCGATAATGTGAGAATAGACTGATCCTCTTTCTCATAAAACCGGCTGTTACAAATTAAATCTGCATGATAAGTGTCTTTTCTCTGATAAGCCAGTTTCATTGCTGCATCAGTTCCGTTTTTATCAAATCCATACTGTCCCAGAATAGATTCGACCTGTGCTGCTGTGATATAATCCTGATTGATTTCTGACTTATTATCAGTTTCATAATCACCATACCAACCTGTTTTTGTCGTTCCTACATTCAGCCACTCATTATCTATATTGATATAATAATCAACTTGGAGTTTATCCGGCCCGATATCCGTTGGGTTGGACAGCTTTGTTACCACATCTCCCACTACAGAAAAGCTGTCCTGGGTATGGGTAAAGCTTGTGGTTTCTTTGTCAGGTTTGTCTGTTTCCACATCGAGAATTTCCAGACCGGCTTTTGCGAAATGGACACTCTGACAGGTTACATCTTTTCCTGTTTCAATTGCTTCGTCGTAAGTGATGGTCACTTTCACAGAAGCTTTTGGTTCGATGGTCTTATCATCCAACCGGAAGCTTACATCGAAGAATCTGGCAAATACAACCGTATCTGTTTTATTTTCTTCTTCTACTGCTGCAAGGGATTCTTCATAATAATCATTGTATTCTTCTGAATCCTGCGGGATTTCTTTTACTACAAGGGTCACACCTTCCGGAAGACCTGCATCTTCTTTGTAAGATACATGTACCTGATAATCCGGTCCTTTGTAGGTAAGTTCTCCTTCTACAGCTTCCGTTTTCTGATTTGTTGTTTCTGTTGTAGCTTCGGAGACTCCTTCTGTTGCTGATTCTTCTGCTGTCGTTGCCTCTGTTGTTACTTCCCTGGTATCTTCTGTATTTGTATCAGAAGCATCTTTTGCTTCTTCTTTTTCTTCTGTCTGATCGGATACTCTTCCATATCCTGCGATAGACTGATCAGATTCGTAATAAGTCTCGTAACGAACCTCTCCGTCTACATCGCCCTCGATTACCCGGTATCTTGCCTCTTCTGCGGAGGAATCCGTAATAATCTCTGCAAGAATGCCTACATGGTCTGCACTGCCGTCTTCATCTGTATCGAAGAAAATCAAATCACCGACATTTGCTTCATAATCTCCTGCTTTTTCAAAACGATTGCAGGAATCTGCTTTCAGCTCTTTGATCCAGTTGGCACTGTCAGCACTTGCCGGAATCTCCGTTACATTTGCATAGTAGAGACAGAAGGAAGCAAACATGGCATCCCAGTCTTCATAAGGGCTTCCGTACCAGGCTCCGTAACGGGTATAGCCTTTGATGGTACTGCCGTCTGACATAACCTGATAATTCTTTGTACTTTCTGTATATCCAACCTGAGTTTTTGCAATGGCTGCTGCATCTGCTCCCTTATCACCGGAAAGCTCTGCATCTTTTATTGTCTCTTCCCAGTCTTCCTTGCTTTCTACATCTGCATCCGGGTCAGCATAACAGGTAAGGTCATGGGTATGTTCTTCTTTTCCACAGATCAGTTCGTCTGTTTGTCTCGTCTCTTCTTCTGTTTCAAAACACGCTTCGCTATGTTCATGTTTTAAGATCTCTGTTTTGCCGCAGATCAGATTGCCTTCTTCGTCATAACATTCTTTCGTATGCTTGTGAAGAATGATTTCTTCCTGACCGCAGTCGAGAACCTGATTGAGATCGTAACATTCCTCTGTATGCTGATGCTGGTCATTTTCCTGCTTTTTGCAAATGAGTTTGAACTGATTCAGCTCGTATCCCTTCTTTAAAAGGGCCTGGGACTTTGCATCACTGATTTCTTTATAGCAGCTGTCGTTATGAGTATGAGCCTTGATTTCCAGAAGGAAACACCAAAGTTCTCCGTTCTCATCGTAGCAGGAGGAATCATGTTCATGAACCAGATAGTCTGCGTATCCGCAAATCAGTTCCTGCTTTTCATTATAACATTCCTTTGTGTGCGTATGAATGTTCAGATTTTTCTTCGTACACACCGGAGTCTTTGTTACGATTGTCTCCTCTTTGTAACAGGAATCGTCATGGGTATGTTCCGGAATGTCACATTGTCCCTTTTCCATTGTGGTAGCAGGCATGCTCAAAGCATAAATCGTACCGAATACAACGATAAAAGCCAGACCGATAAAAATCTGATACCAGCGTTTTCTACTTTTATGTTCTTTTGCATATTCTTTTGCCTGCTGCGATACATCATGTTTCATTCATTCATCACCCTCTTCCTATTTTACTGTTCCTAAACGTGTAAACGGCCATGCACGAAATACGATTTTTCCTACCACCTGTTCTTCGGCCACACAGCCTACGGTTGTATTTCGCGAATCCACTGAGGTGGACCGGTGGTCTCCCATACAGAAAATCCGGTTTTCCGGCACCTGATACGGCAGCTTGATGTTACAGTCACCTAAGGCTTTTTCTGTCAGATAAGGTTCCTCTAACAACTGACCATCTACATATACGTTACCATCTTCATCAATATCAACCCATTGTCCCGCATAAGCGATACATCGTTTTACCAAAATTTTATTTCCCAGATAAAATGCAACCAGATCTCCCGCTTCAAAATCAGAGCCTTTCAGCGCAACAACAACGTCCCCTTCTTTTAAAGTCGGATCCATGGAACTTCCATAGATTCGAAGAACCGGCATCCAGATCGTCGCAATCAGAACGGCTGCTGCCGCAACGACAATCAAGGCGTATATGGTACTTCGAAGGACCTTTCGATACCTGACTTTATAGCGTTCTCTTGCAAGCTCTGCCTCAAGCTGGGAAAGCGTCGGAAGATCCCGGCGGGATTTTTGCTTCTGACTCATTCTTTGTCGCTCCCTTCCTCAGCAAGGCGGCGTACATTATCCAGATATTCTTTGGCGGCTTTGTCGGCTGCTTCAAATACTTCATTCAGTTTCAGAGCTGCTTCAGCGATGGAGCCTGCCTCGTCAATGGCAATCTGTCTGTTTCGAAGCTTCATCTGAGCTCTCTTTAACTTTATTTTCAGTTCTTCATTTTCTTTCATCTGTTCTACCAGCATTTCCAGAAGTTCACTTCTGCTCAAACGCCTTAATTCCTGATCTGTCATGTTCTGCCTCCGACAATAACCATCCTGCTCTTAAAATGATTTCTTATCTTCTCCACTTCCCAATGCTTCATCCATTAGTTTCAGCATCTCCAGGGCGCTTCGAAAATGTTGTTCTTTCTTCTCTTCTACCCAGTTGATCTTTCCCTGCCAGGTAGAATTCTGTTCATCTAAAACAGTTACGATAAACGTATTGCCTTTTCTTCTTTCTCTCTGTTCCACTACTTCACACCCTTTGTTTTTCTCCCTTCCCCCTATCATGTACTTATTATATCGGACAAGCCATTACAAAAACCATTACCATTTCATTTATTTCTGTAGCTTTATAATTTTTTTAACATTTTCTTAAGCCGAAACATTACACTCCCAGTCTATGACAGATTGAAAAAAAAATTCCTGCTTTCTTTGGACAAAAAAAGAAATGCGATTTTTTTCGCATTTCTCTTCTTTCGTATCTCTATCTTCCTTCTATGAAAGCTCCATCTATAATTTTAATAAATTCCAGGGTACTGACAAACTGCCATTCTTTCTGTTGTTCCATCCAGAAAATCTGTCCCTGCCAGGTAGAATTCTGGCGATACCTGACTGCTGCCAGGAAAGTTCCTGCTTCCCCACGCGGAACCAGAATATGTTCCAGTTCTTCTACTTTCTGAAGCATTTCCCTTTTCCCAAATTCTACCTTTTTAAAATTCCTGGATAAAGTAGAGGCCTGAGGAAAGGATATGGTATCATAAAAATATTCCATCTCTTTTAGCAGCTGTACCATACTGGTAAAAATCCAGGGTTCATGGTCGTAGCAATGATACAGTCTTCCGGAAAATTCACTATGGATGCTTTTATCTACGCAAATATTAACAAGATTGGGGGCAAACATATTGTTTGGAATATCAATCTTTTTTTCCATCCTTACTTCTCCTCAACTTCCTGCTTTGGTTCCTCATCCCATACATCTTCCATTCCCTCAAAACGAATTCTGGACTTCTGGTTTTCCACATCTGCAATCGTAGATACATAGAATTCCAGATAGTCTGCCCAGGACTTATGCTCCGTGGAAAAACACTTCCTGATTCGATCTGATACAATATCGCAGTTTTCCTGATTGATTCCAACCAGAAGAATCAAATACTGGGAAGAACTGTATTTGGTAAAGGAATCTCCCTTTCTGAGACACTTCTTGATGACATTATAAAGTTCGCCTGCCATGGTCTCCTGCTTCTTCACAGCCTTTTCCGACAAATCGCCGATCTTTCCTTTGTTCCCCAGAACGATACTGACCAGCATCAGATAACCGGACTGTCCGTTTCTCTCTATGATTCGCCTTACCAGCCGATAGCTGTCCCTGAAACTTGGAAGGCTGCAGTAAAAAGCACCCTGAGGATGTTCATCCCCTTCTTTCAGATCATTCTTAATATCTGTAATGTCCTGCTGCTGTAAACTAAGCTTACTGCTCATCTCCTGAAATTGAGCCATAATCTTCTCTGACGGTCTTACGCCAAGCTCTTCAAAAAGCATCCGGGCTGTATTCTCATATTCCTCGATTGCTTCCTGATACCGATTCAGGGCTACAAAAGCCTCCATCCGTTCTGCCTGCCACTCGTCAAACGGATACATCTCACAAGCCGGTTTACATAACTCAAGCACTTCTTCATAGCGGTTTTCTCTTTTTAAATAGCCACATACCTGTTCCAAAGCATAAAAATACTTTCTTTTATAATTCACACTTTCGATGATTGCCCAATCTTCATCGGACAATCCCGGTAAAAATTCACCTGTATAAGCTTTGCATGCCTGGTAGAAAAGTTCCATCTGCTCTGACTCATTCTCCGCCTTCTGACCCTCTTCCAGAATACGGTCGAATTCCAGAACATCAATCTCAATCGGCATCGGACAATCCCATCGGTAAATTCCCTTCTTTACCTTGATATAAGGATATTCCGGAAGCCCTGCGCTAAGGAGCATCTTCTTCGCCCGATAGACAGTTACCCTCAAGCTGTTTGCCGCATCCGCAACTTCTTCTCTTCCATATAAATCTTCGATCAGCTTTTCCCTTGTGATTCCACTCTGATCATGATAAAGAAGAATCTGTAAAAGCCTCATCGCTTTTGTAAAATTATTCCGTTGGAAGGAAAGTACCTCATTCCCATAGGTGACCTGAAAGCCTCCCAACATCCGCACTTTTAAAATTGGATACGCTTTTTCCATATTACCCCTCGTCTATACTTTAATCTGACATGTGACCTAGATAGAGTTATTCTACTCCTTTTTCCATCCCCTTGTCAATCCAAAGAATTTCTTTTTTTGTAAATAATTGCAATCTGGTATTTTCTATGACTTAAGATGGTGCTGTCGCACACAAAGTATGCAACATTTTATTTGCAATACTTAGAGATAACAGGCCCTTTGAAATAATCACTCCGCAGGAGCATATCAAACAATACAATGCTGCAAAATGCACCAGCTCATTCGGCTCGTAGTTTTTGAAATAGGTCAGCAAGTCCATTTCCTTGGCCTTTGCAACGACCTCCGGGGGAATATATGGCATAAAAATTCTCCTTGCCATAACCATGAATTGACTGTCTGGAACAGTCCGGCTATGTACCATATTATTTTATTATTTTTGCTGCCGCTATGATAAACGCTGCTTCTTACATTCTTTGACTGTTCAGAAATTCAACGCCTCTGCCACCTCTTCTAATGTATCGAGAACCAGATGGAATTCCAAGTTTCCGATATATCTGTTTTCGGCTATATAGTTATCCCACAGTAAATACATCTGCGGTTCTTCGCGTAAATCCTTCAGAATATCCCTCCAATCCTTGATATCTTCAACGGATTCTCGCTTTTGCGCTGTATGTAACACAGCAGCTCTGAAAACATCAATGCGAACCTCTGATTTCCGGCTGCGATACAGCGTGTGAAGATCGTAAAAATCCCTCGCTCGTGTGCTACTGATATTCCGTCGAATAATCGTTTCGTATTTTTCGGCCAACACCGTCTCCAGTGTATAGGCCATAACCGGCACCGTTTTATCTTCGAACAGCATCGGAAAGTCATACTGTACTGCCGCTGGAGTGATCGCATCACCGGTCGTTACATCTATCTTCATTGGAGTGTCGATTTTGCCATATTTTGCACGCAAATGCACCCGAAAGTTATTATAAGCATCTTCTTCC
>JALEPU010000136.1 GCA_022766905.1 Lachnospiraceae bacterium | reverse complement strand
TTTCTTCCGGCAGATTACCGCAAAGTAAGGCAACCGCAGACTGTTCAATCAGGGCAATCATTGCCGGTGTTCCATAAACAGGAAGACTTCCGCTTCCAATCACTGCTGCCGTATTTTTCTCTTCTACTCGATCTTTACAAATGACTGTCATTCCTTCTGTTAACATCTTTTTGTCCTCCTTATTTTGAAAACTCCAATAGTTTTCCTTTTAAATCTTCTTCTATTTTAATCAGTTCTGCCTCTGCTTCTTTCCTCTTTTCTCTTCCTTCTATCTGAATCTGTTTTACTTCGTCCAGAGTCGCAATCAGCTTTTCATTGGTTTCCTGTAAAGTCTTCAGTTCCACAATGCCTCGCTCTGATTCTTTTGCCGTCTCTACAGAAGCCATCTTAAGAGTTTCCGCATTTTTCAAAAGTAATTCATTGGTCATGTCCGTTACCTGCCGCTGAGCCTTTGCTGCTTCTTTGGAATGATCGATTCCGATGGCCAGAACCATCTGGCTTTTCCACAATGGAATTGTATTTACAATCGTTGTCTGTATCTTTTCCAGCATCATGGTATCATTGTTTTGAACCATACGAATCTGCGGTGCCATCTGAATTGCTACCATTCGTGTCAGTTCCAGATCATGCAGTTTCTTTTCAAATCGATTACAAAGACTGACCAGATCACTTACTGCCTGAGCATCTTCTGTTCTGCCTGTCTCATCTGCTTTTGCCATAAGTGCCGGAAGCTCTTTCTCTTCGATTTCCTGGAGTTTTTTCTTTCCTGCCAGAATATACATGGTAAGCTCTCTGTAATAGCCTTTGTTTACCTCATACATTTTATCCATGGTCGCAACATCTTTTAAAAGCTGAATCTGATGGCTTTCCAGAAGCTCACAGATTTTATCCACATTGGACTCTGCTTTTGCAAACTGTGCTTTTCGCTTGCTCATTCCGGCTGTCTTTTTGCGAATCATGCCAAATAATCCTTTTTCTTCTTCCTCCGGATCAAAGCCTTTTAATTCAGAAACAAGGGATGACAGCATCTGGCCTACTTCTCCCATATCTTTTGTCCGGACTCTTTCTAAGGTCTGCTCGGAAAAATCAGCCATCTTTTTCTGTGCTCCGGCCCCATATTGTAAAATGGATGCGGAGTGTTCCAGATTGATTTTGGCAGCAAATTCTTCCACCTGTTTTCTTTCTTCTGCGGAGAGGATTTCTTCCTCTCGTTTTATCTCTCGTTCTCTTTCTGTAAGTGTAGTCTTTTTTTCTTCTATCTCAGATTTCTTTTCAAACTGTAATGTCTGTTCCTCTCCAAAAGGATCCAGGGTCAAAATGGTATCCATCATTCTTTTTCCTCCTTATGTTTTACGGTTCTGTCAGCCCTTCCTGTGCCAGCATTGTCTCCAGCACAGCGATATCCGTAGAAATATCCATCATGGTATCTTCATACAGGCTGTCCAACAGATTTTCAAACGCATAATTAATGGTGTCCAAAGTATCCAATATTTCTTTCTTGGCGGTGACAATATTTTCGCCCTGTACCACTTCCCGGTCCAGTTCCTGGTAAGTCCGAAGCATTTTCTCTGTTGTTGGCAGATAATAAGACATAAATTTACGGGTATCTCTTACCTTTTCCGGATGATCGGATACATAATCAAAAATACGTCCTGTTACTAAAGATAAACGGGACAGTTTTCTTTGAATTTCCTCTCCCACCATCTTTTCCTGCATTTTATGAAATCGTTCCAGATAAGCTTCTCCGTCTTTGATCATTTTTTTGATTTCTGCTTTCCTCTCTTCATCCAATCCTGCAAATTTCTGTTCTTCTTCTGCTTCTTTTTGTCTTTCCTCCTGCTCTTTTTTCGCCTTTTTCTCTTCTTCCTCCTGTTTTTGCATCTCCTTGGACTGCATCATCATCCGATACTGATCATAGGCGTTTTGGGTCAGCATCAGACAGGTTCCCTGTTCATCCAAATGAGCCTGCGGAAACATGCCAAGGGCAATCATTCTGCCCAGATCTTTTTTTAAATATCGGACTGATTTCCCTGTTGTTTTTTCCAGCACTTTCAACTGGCAATATTCTTTTCCTTCTAACTTTTTCTTATAAATACGAAACCGCTTTAGTCTTTGTCTGATCTGACTTCCATGAATCGAAATTCCTACTCCAATCAGGAATAATGGCATCATCCAGATCAGATGTTTCCCAAATTCAATGCCTCCATATAAAATAGCAGTCATCAAATCACTAAGGAAAAGAAGTCCCGCTGCTGTACACATAAGAATGCCAAAAAACAGGAAAAAGAACCAGGCAAAAGTACCTTTGGGTCTTGCTGCAAAAATGAGAGGAGAATTCTGTCTGCCTGTTTCTGTCTTCTTTTGATACGGTTCCTGCTTCCATGAAATATCTGAATAGGGATCCTTACTGTTCGTGTTATTCTTGTTTCCGTCAAATCCCCGTCGATTTCTCGGTTTTTTTACCCTTCTTCTGTTTTCTTCTTTTTCATAACCTTCCCGAATCTTTTCTTTTGCCCGGGATGCTTCTTGCGAGACTCTTTTCCCAATTTCTTCATAGGGAATCGAATCTATGGCCTTTTCCACAGAATCTATGATATCCTGAGTCATACGGTCAAAATCCTTTCTGCTCATCCATCCACCTCCGGATCTGTTTATCTAAAATGTAATCATAGCGCCAAACTCCCTCATTTCTTTTGACACCATCACCATGTTACCATTTTTACTACCGTTCTAATCGATTATACCGTATTGACAAAGAAAACACAAACAAAATCGTTTCTTGCATTTTACACTTTTGAATTTCCATTTCGAAGAGTATAGAAAGATCATTGATCCGATCAGAAAAACAGACCTCTCTTTTCGGGATTATTACAAATCGGTTCTGTCGATTCTCACGAAGTGAGTTTACAGAGAGATTTGTAAATAAAGTTCCTGAAAAAAGAGGTCTTTGTTTTTATAAAAAAGTAAGTTGTTTTTCAGCTTTTTTCGAATTATGATATCAAATAAAAAAAAGACGAGAGAAACTGTTTTAAATTGCTCCTATTTCTTTCCTTTCCAGAATTTCCATAAATTCTTCTCCGGTAATGGTTTCATTTTCATAGAGAAATTTGGATAATTCATGGAGCTTGCTCATATTATCTTTCAAAATCTGTTTGGCTTTTTCATGTTCCGCTTTCACCAGTTCTACTACCTTCTTGTCAACAAGGGAAGCTGTCTCTGCAGAACACATCAAAGAAGTATCGCCTCCCAGATACTGATTGTTTACTGTTTCCAAAGCAACCATATCAAATTCGTCCGTCATACCGAATCTGGTAATCATAGCTCTTGCAAGCTTTGTTGCCTGTTCAATATCATTGGATGCTCCTGTGGTCACAGAATCAAAAATCAACTCTTCTGCGGCCCTTCCTCCGGTTAATGTAGCAATCTTATTTTCAATTTCCACTTTATTCATCAGATTCTGTTCCTGACTTTCCACCTGCATGGTATATCCAAGTGCACCCGAGGTCCTTGGAACAATGGTAATCTTTGTGACCGGTGCTGAGTTGGTCTGTTTTGCTGCTACAAGAGCATGCCCAATCTCATGGTAAGATACAATCAGTTTTTCTTTATTGGACAGAATCTTATTCTTTTTCTGATAACCGGCTATGACTACTTCCACACTTTCCCGTAAATCTTCCTGAGTGGTGAACTTTCTGCCGGCCCGGACTGCATGCAGGGCTGCTTCATTGACCATGTTGGCAAGCTCTGCACCGGAAGCTCCTGCAGCCATGCGGGCAATCTCATTAAAATCTACACTGTCAGACATTCTGACTTTTTTTGCATGCACTCTTAAAATCGCCTCTCTTCCTGCTAAATCAGGAAGTTCTACCGGAACCCGGCGGTCAAAACGGCCCGGACGAAGAAGAGCTGGGTCCAATGTTTCCGGACGGTTTGTAGCTGCAAGAATGATAACACCTTTTCTTCCATCGAATCCATCCATCTCCGTCAATAGCTGATTTAACGTCTGTTCTCTTTCATCATTTCCACCCATACCATTGCCATCTCTTTTTTTACCAATGGTATCAATCTCATCAATAAACACAATGCAAGGAGCTTTTTCATTGGCCTGCTTAAACAAATCTCTTACTTTTGCAGCACCCATTCCGACAAACATCTCAACAAATTCAGAACCTGATATCGAGAAAAACGGAACTCCGGCCTCACCTGCAACCGCTTTTGCCAGCAAAGTTTTTCCGGTACCCGGAGGGCCTACCAGTAAAGCTCCCTTAGGAAGGGAAGCACCCATTTCTTCATACTTTTTCGGATTGTGAAGAAAATCTACAATCTCCGTTAAGATTTCCTTTGCTTCGTCTTCACCGGCTACGTCATCAAATTTAATTCCCGTTGTAGATTCTACATAAATTTTGGCATTGCTTTTTCCGAATGTCATAGCATTCATACCGCCGCCCATCTTTTTTGTCATACTTTTCATCAAAATCTGGCCTAATGCCATAAAAATAAAAATTGGCAAAATCCAGCTAATTAAAAAAGATACAATCGGAGAAACTTCTTCTGTCTCGACCTGTGCAAATTCAGCTCCCGATTCTTCCAGACGCTCTACAAGGTTAGTATCATTCGGTACTATAACTGTACTATAGTACTTCTGTGGATTTGATTTATCTGTAAAAATAATCTCTTTTTCTCCTAATTCTACTTTATCAATCTCTTTCTTTTTCGCCATTTCCAGAAACGTACTGTAACCTACTTTTTCCACCTGGTTCTTCAAATATTTAGGAAAGAAAAAGGTATTGAGCAAAACGAGAACTGCCAACACAAGCAGACAGTAATACATGAATGGCTTTTTTTGGTTTTTTATTTCTTTCATTGCTTCATCCTCCTTTGATCATTTTATTTCCGATGCTATTCTTTTCATCTGTTCTATTAAATCAAGCAGTTTTTTTTGCATTTCATAAAACATATTTTTATCTTCTTCTGTCACTG
>JALEPU010000146.1 GCA_022766905.1 Lachnospiraceae bacterium | reverse complement strand
GCTCTTCGGAAGCGGCAATGGACTGATCCATCCGTTTGATCATGCGCTCTTCGGAAGCGGCAATGGACTGATCCATCCGTTTGATCATGCGCTCTTCGGAAGCGGCAATGGACTGATCCATCCGTTTGATCATGCGTTCTTCAGAAGCAGCAATATGTTTCATCATACGATCTTCACTGCCGGCTAGTAAAGAAGCAATGGCCCGTAAATCCTGTTGGTCAAGCATGGTTTGTCCTCCTTTCTGGTAATAATGTTTGGATGTAAGAAATAGTATGCCTTATCAGGTGAAAAATGTCAATACAAAAATCATAAAAAATGTAATTATTTAACAAAAATGTTGCTGAGAAAAATTGTTATTTTTTCTACAAAAACTTCCAAAATAAGGTTTACTTTTTTCTTTTGATTTGATATAGTAAGGAGCATGGATGGTATTCTTAACACAGAAACTATACCTTTATCAGACATATGACCAGGCTTATATCCGCAAGGAATGAGACTTAGAGCATCACCGGACGAAAGAAAGGTGATGAGAATGAAGATAGGATTTATTGGTGCAGGGAAAGTAGGATGTTCCCTGGGCAAGTATTTGAACAATCATGGATCTGAGGTTACCGGATACTATGACAATTATGAGACAGCCGCAAAGGAAGCGGCAGATTTTACAAATTCCAGGCATTACAAAGAACTTTTACCGGTTGTAAAAGAGAGTGATGCTCTATTTCTTACGGTTCCCGATGGCATCATATCAGTAGTCTGGGAACAGATTAAGTCGATGCCCATAGAGGGTCATATTATATGTCATTGCAGCGGCGCATTAACAGCGCAGGAAGCATTTTCAGGTATTTCTGGTACAGGAGCTTATGGATGCTCCGTACATCCTTTATTCGCAGTCAGCGATAAATATCATTCATTTTTGGAACTTTCAACTGCATATTTTACAATGGAAGGAGATTTCTATGCTCTGGATCAAATGATGGATTTGTTTCGAAGTTTAGGGAATGGGGTACAATCCATTGACAGTTCAAAAAAAAGACTGTATCATGCAGCAGCAGCAATTTGCAGCAATCAGGTCACAGCACTGGCTAATCAAAGTATAGAGATGCTTTGTGAGTGTGGCTTTACGCCGGAGACAGCCAGAAAAGTATTAAAGCCGATTATGTGTGGCAATCTTGCTCATGTAGCAGAGGCGGGACCGGTGGAAAGTCTGACAGGGCCGGTAGAACGATGCGATGTGGGAACATTGAGGAAACACGTAGAGTGCCTTCCGGAGGAAGAAGACCAGATTTTATATGTGTTGCTTTCCAAAAAACTGATAAAAATCGCAGAAAAGAAAAATCCGGACCGGGATTATGAGCCGGTTCAGAATTTGTGTGAAAAAATCCTTCAAAGGAACTATGAAATGATGAGTAAAAGGAGCTTGTAAGAAATGAAAAATACAGTGACAACTTTTCAGAAAATGAAAGAAAAAGGAGAGAAAATCTCCATGTTGACCGCCTATGATTATTCTATGGCAAAATTAATAGATGAATCCGGAATCAATGGTATTTTAGTGGGAGATTCCCTTGGAAATGTTATCTTAGGCTATGAGGATACCATTTCTGTTACCATGGAAGATATGATTCATCATGGTGCTGCAGTAGCAAGAGGAGCAAAAAATGCCCTGGTCGTGATTGATATGCCTTTTATGTCTTATCAGACATCAACCTATGATGCAGTGGTAAATGCAGGAAGGTTAATGAAAGAAGGCAGAGCCGGTGCAGTAAAGTTAGAAGGCGGAGAAAAGGTAAAAGATCAGATTCGGGCTATTGTGGATGCTTCTATTCCGGTCATGGGACATGTAGGATTGACTCCACAGTCCATTAATGCATTTGGTGGTTTTAAAGTACAGGGAAAAACAGAAGATACAGCCAAAAAATTAATCCGGGATGCCAAAGCAGTGGAAGAAGCAGGAGCTTTTGCAGTTGTATTAGAATGTGTACCAAGCCAGCTGGCGAAAAGAGTATCTGAAGAACTTACGATTCCAACCATTGGAATCGGAGCAGGAGCAGGATGCGACGGACAGATCCTTGTTTACCAGGATATGCTGGGCATGTATTCTGATTTCTCACCAAAGTTTGTAAAAAGATTTGGGGAAGCAGGACTTATGATGACTCAGGCATTCAAAGCATATGACAAAGAAGTGAAAGAAGGAACATTTCCGGCAGCAGAACACTGTTTTACCATAAAAGAGGAAGTGCTGGAAAGAGTTTATTAAAATAGAACAGATAACTTAGCAGGAAACAAGACGATAGATGGAGGATAGTAATGAAAATTGTAACAACGATTCAAGAAGCCAAGGAACAGATCAAAGAATGGAAAGACCAGGGGCTTAGTGTAGGCCTGGTACCTTCTATGGGATATTTACATGAGGGACATGCAAGCTTGATGAAAGCGGCAGTTAGCCAGATGGACAAAGTAGCTGTCAGTGTATTTGTAAATCCGACTCAGTTTGGACCAAATGAAGATTATGATTCTTATCCGAGAGATCTGGATCATGATATTGCCATTTGTGAGGAACAGGGCGTGGATTTAATTTTCCATCCATCGGTAGAAGAAATGTATGGGAAAAACTATAATACTTATGTGACAATGGAAACTTTGGGAGACGAACTGTGTGGCAAAAGCCGTCCGATTCATTTCAGAGGAGTTTGCACCGTTGTAACCAAATTGTTTAATATTCTTACACCGGATAAAGCCTTTTTTGGACAGAAAGATGCACAGCAGCTGGCAATTATTAAGAGAATGGTAAAGGATTTAAATATGAATCTGGAAGTTGTGGGATGTCCGATTATCAGAGAAGAAGATGGACTTGCAAAAAGCTCCAGAAATACTTATTTAAGTCCGGAAGAAAGACAGGCTGCACTTATCTTAAGTAAAACCATTTTTATGGGACAGAAAATGGTAGAAGAAGGTGAAAGAGATGTGAAAACATTACTGGATGCTATGAAATCCAATATTGAGACAGAACCTCTTGCCAGAATTGACTATGTAGAAGTAGTAGATGGAGAAACCATGCAGAAAGTAGATCGTATCGAGGAAAGTGTTCTTGTTGCAATGGCAGTATATATTGGAAATACTCGTCTGATTGATAATTTTATGTATGAATGTTAGAGAAAAAGGAAAAGGAGTTAAGGTATGTTAATTGAAGCGTTAAAAGGGAAAATTCATCGTGCTACCGTAATTCAGGCAGAATTGAATTATGTTGGAAGTATTACGATCGATCCGGTTCTTATGAAAGCAGCTGGTATTTTAGAATATGAGAAAGTACAGATTGTAGACATCAATAATGGACAGCGTTTTGAAACATATACCATTGCAGGAGAACCGGGAAGCGGAATGATTTGTCTGAACGGGGCTGCTGCAAGATGTGTGCAAAAAGATGACAAAATCATCATTATGTGTTATGCTCAAATGACACCGGAGGAGTTAAATGAAAATCCTCCTCGTGTTGTATTTGTAGATGACGAGAACCATATTGAGAGAGTGACAAGATATGAAAAACATGGTCTGCTTTCCAATATGGAGTAGGAGGCCTTTATGCTGAAAGATAAGACGGTAGTATTAGGAGTAACAGGCAGTATTGCTGCTTATAAGATGGCCAATGTAGCCAGTATGCTGGTCAAACAGCATTGTGATGTACATGTCATTATGACAGAAAATGCTACAAAATTCATTCATCCTATTACCTTTGAGACCCTGACAAACCATAAATGTCTGGTTGAGACATTTGATCGAAATTTTCAGTTTCACGTTGCCCATGTTTCTTTAGGACAGAAAGCAGATTGTATGTTGATTGCTCCGGCTTCGGCTAATGTAATCGGTAAACTGGCCAATGGTATTGCAGATGATATGCTGACTACAACGGCGATGGCGGCTACCTGTCCGAAAATCATTGCGCCGGCGATGAACACCCATATGTTTTTTAACCCAGTCGTACAGGATAACCTGAAAAAACTGGAAGGATATGGATATGAGGTCGTTGCTCCGGCTTCCGGAAGATTAGCCTGTGGTGATGTAGGAGCAGGAAAGCTTCCGGATGAGGAAACTCTGGTCAATTATATTCTCCGCTCGATTGCAAGAGAAAAAGATTTAAAAGGGAAAAAAGTTCTTGTAACGGCAGGTCCTACCAGGGAATCTTTGGACCCGGTTCGCTTTATCAGTAATCGCTCATCCGGTAAAATGGGATATGCCATTGCAAAGATGGCGATGCTTCGGGGAGCTGATGTTACATTGGTATCCGGCCCGGTGAATCTTACCCCGCCTCCTTTTGTAAAGGTGGTACCGGTAGAAAGTGCACAGCAGATGTTTGAAGCGGTCCGGGACCGGGCAGAAGAACAGGATATTTTTATCAAGGCGGCTGCGGTAGCAGATTATCGGCCGGTTACGGTAAGCGATGATAAAATCAAAAAAAGTGATAATGATATGTCAATTCCATTAGAGAGGACAACGGATATTATCAAATATCTGGGAGAAGTAAAGGGGGAAGATCAGTTTATTTGTGGTTTTTCCATGGAGACAAGGGATATGATTGCCAATTCCCAGGCAAAACTGATCAGAAAGAAACTGGATATGATCGTAGCAAATAATGTGAAAGAAGAAGGAGCGGGATTTGCTACGGACACCAATAAAGTAACTTTGATCACATCCGAAGAGGTCAGGGAGCTTCCGCTGATGACAAAAGAGGAAGTAGCAGACAATCTATTGAGTGAAATCCTGTTACGAATGGAAGAAAAAACCCGTTCTTAAATTCATAGAGTGAACTTTCACTGAAAAATATGAAAAAAACATAAAATAAAGTGTTTTTCGTGAAAATTGACAGATATGATGCTATAATAAAAGGCAAACAGATACTTGTTTGTCTTTTATTATTGTAGAGGAAAATAGTTCCATTTTCTTCTGTTTCAAGAAAAATCGTCAGGACAGAATAAATGTGTTTTGGCGAAGCTTACTGGGTGATGACATGAAATTAGCAAAAAAAATGAGATTGTTTTTTTATCCGGCGGTTTTGCTTCCTTTCCTTTTAATTTTACTTTTAAGCGTGTTGATTTTTCATGGCTATCTGAGTATGGCATACGATGTGGATGTAACAGGAAATGAATTTTTTGAGTTTCTGAATCCTTTATCGTTACAGAACGAACTGGTACAGGAATCCTATGAATCCATGGTTGAAATGGCAGAGCGGATGCCGGATCAGTTTTCTGACCGGACTTATTTAAAACAGATGGATCAAAAACTGGATTCCATAGATTCCTGGCTTCTTGTAAAACTGGGAGATCAGGTTATTTACTGGGAGGGCAATAAAGAATATTCTGAAATAGAAGAATTTCTTCCATCTTATCATGAAAATAACAGAAATATTCATACAGGCATTTATGTCAGCGAGCCGGAAGACTTCCTGATTCGGCAGGTAAACTTTAAGATGAACGATGGTTCTACTGGAAGTGCTTATATATTAAGTGATCTGGACGCAGCTATGAAGTATTACCGAAATATGATTTTCGGAGTTGTCTTTATTGTGATCGTAGTTTTGATGTTTACGAATCTTGTTATTTCAAGATTTATTAAGCGGGAATTTATTGAACCGTTACAGATTCTGGATGATGGAATTGAACAGATCAAATGCGGTAATCTGGAAAAGAATGTACCAATTGTACGAGAAGATGAAATTGGAGAAGTAGCCCGTTCTTTTAATGAAATGCGGGACAAGGTAAAACTATCCATTGATGAGAGACTTCGCTATGAGGAAGAAAATCGGATCTTAATCAGTAATATTTCCCACGATTTAAAAACACCAATCACAGCAATCAAAGGGTATGTGGAAGGTATAATGGATGGTGTCGCTACGACGCCGGAGATGATGGATCGTTATATTAAGACGATTTATACGAAGGCAGAAGCACTGGATGCTATGATCAATGAGTTGTCAATTTATTCCAAAATTGATAGTGATACAATTCCGTATAATTTTACAAAACTCAATCTGGATTCTTTTTTCCGGGATTGTATTGATGAACTTACCATGGACTTGGAACGTCAAAACATGGAAATTGCTTATTTCAATTATTGCCCGAAAGAATTAAATGTTGTTGCAGACCCGGAACAATTAAAAAGGGTGATTACCAATATTATTATGAATGCGGTAAAATATAACGACAAAGCAAAAGGCCGCATTAATATCCGGATTCGGGATGATGAACAAAAAGTTCGTGTAGAAATTGAAGACAATGGAATGGGGATAGAGGAAAAAGATCTTCCTAATATTTTTGACAGGCTCTTTCGCGCAGATGCCAGCCGGAATTCCCGGCTTGGGGGAACCGGACTTGGCCTTGCAATTGCAAAGAAAATTGTGGAAGAACATGGAGGGGAGATCTGGGCGAAAAGCAGGAAGAACACAGGTACGATCATTATCTTTACTCTGGAAGTAGACGAGGAGGAATAGCATGAGTGACAGGCGAAAAATATTGATTATTGAAGATGAACCGAGTATTGCTGAGCTGGAAAAAGATTATCTGGAATTAAGTGATTTTGAAGTAGAGATAGAAGGAAGAGGGGATTCGGGGCTTGCAAGAGCCTTGAATGAGGATTTCGATATTATTTTGCTGGATCTGATGCTCCCGGATCTGAATGGGTTTGAGATTTGTAAAAAGATCAGGGAAGAAAAAGATATCCCGATTTTGATGATTTCAGCGAAAAAAGATGATATTGATAAAATCCGCGGTCTGGGATTTGGAGCAGATGATTACATTACCAAACCGTTTAGTCCAAGCGAGATGGTAGCCAGGGTAAAAGCTCACCTGGCTCGTTACGATCGTCTCATGAGTACCAATGCCAGAAAAAATGAAATCATAGAAATAAGAGGGCTTCGCATTGATAAGACTGCAAGAAGGGTCTACCTGAATGGAGAAGAAAAGATCTTTACGACGAAGGAGTTCGATCTTCTGACGTTTCTTGCCAGCAATCCCAATGTGGTCTTTTCCAAAGAAGAGCTGTTTTCTGAAATCTGGGATATGGAATCCTTTGGAGATATTGCTACCGTAACGGTACATATCAAGAAAATCCGGGAAAAAATTGAACATAATACCTCCAAACCTCAGTATATCGAGACAATCTGGGGAGTGGGATATCGGTTTAAGGTATAAGAAAAATTATATTAAAATTTTATAAAAAATCATATGATAATGAAAGGCCTTGTGTGCTGATCTTTTGGAAAGACAGGAACGCGAGGCTTTTTTAACCGAATCAAGTAAGCCCCCACTTGACAGGGATTTTATAGAGCAGAAAATCACGTTGACAATTTGATAAGGCAAGCTTAACATAGTAGGTAAATAGATTATTTTTTTGGGAAAAGAGGTGTGATGTATAAGATGAGAAAGCTTAAGGTATTTTATGAGGATGAAGATATTCTTGTATGTCAAAAACCGATGGGAGTGCCGTCTCAGGGAGATAAAACCAGAAATCCGGACATGGTAACGCTGGTAAAAAAATATATTTTTGATCATGGCAGGACAGAAGGAGAACCCTACGTAGCCCTGGTACACAGGCTGGATCGTCCGGTTGGAGGCATTATGGTATTTGCGTTAAATGAGGAAGCAGCTGCCAATCTAAGCGGTCAGATGTTAGACGGAGTTTTTCACAAAAGCTATCAGGCAGTTCTTACCGGAGAACTGTCGGAAGAAGAAGGCATTATGAGTGATTATCTTCTCAGGGATGGAAAGACCAATACGTCAAAAGTGGTAAAAAAAGGAACAAAAGGTGCAAAAAAAGCAGAACTGTCCTATGAAGTTCTCGATGTAATTGAGACAGAAGCAGGCCTTTTGTCCTATGTACTGATTGAACTGATCACCGGACGTCATCATCAGATACGGGTACAATGTGCAGGTAGAGGAGCCGGAATCTACGGGGACACCAAATACAATCCGAAATTCCGGAATACAAAGAAAACCTATAAGCAGATTGGCCTTTATGCTACCAGAATCGAGTTTTTGCACCCTGCAACCGGAGAAAAAATGGTTTTTAAAACAGAACCGGAAGGGGAAGCATTTGAACTGCTTGACGTAGAGGAAATCTAAAAGTGGACAAGAGGATTTGTGAAAGTCAAATGCTGTGGTAAATCCACAGAAGGAGAGAAAAATGATAGAACAGGAGTGATAGGTATGGCTTTACCAGATTTAAGAGATGTTGTAACAGAGTATAAAGGAATGATTTTATTATATCGTTCTGCCTTAAAGGAGATGACAACAAGACTGGAGATTTTAGGAGAAGAATACCGCTTTGGACATCATTATAATCCGATTCGAAGTATCGAATCCAGAATCAAAACAGACGAAAGCATTGTTCGCAAATTACAGAGAAAAGGAAAGGATATCTCTGTGGATAACATCCAGGCTTATGTGGAAGATGTAGCAGGAATTAAAATATTATGTCGATACACAACAGATATTTACCGCATTGTAGATTTAATTTCTGCCCAGAAAGGAATCGAGGTAATCCGATACAAAGATTATCAGCTGGACCCTAAGATGAGCGGATACCGAAGCTATCATATGATCGTAACCGTTCCGGTAGCTTTGTCAGATAAAATAGTTCCAACAAAAGTAGAAATTCAAATCCATACCATGGAAATGGAGGTATGGAATGAACTGGAATATGAAGTCGGATTTAAATGCAGAAGAGAAGTATCGGAATCTGTATTAAAGAAACTGCGTGAATGCGCCGACATGATCCAGTATCTGGATAAGAAAATGCTGGAAATTCGGGAGGAGATTTCGGAGGCGTGAAGTCAACAAACTTCCCGTTTCCCCTTATTTTATAAAACCCCATAAGGCAAAGAAACATATGCGACTGGCGTAAAAATCAAAACAGGGCTTTTTCTATTACGTGCAAACCGTCTTGCTGTCTGAGCGAAGCGAGTTTGGCAGACGGTTTGTAAATTGCGGATAGAAAAAGCCCTGTTTTATGATTTTCTTGCCAGTCAAGTTGTTTCTTTGCTTATGGGGTTTATATATACCTTATCGATCCCACTTATCACACAGTGAATGGATCTGGCTGGTGAATTTGGCAAGGTCCTTGTTGGAACCGCCTTCGTTATGGCGGATTACCGTAAGCAGGCGCTGGCCGGCAGCCAAAAGTCTGGCAAATACAGTGTCTGCATGTGCTGCAGCAGGTTTCTTTGGTTCCAGAAGAACCGGAGCAGCTTCCCGAATCCAGCATCCTTCGGCCAGGTCAAATTCGGAGCCGCTGTATGGTGCATCAACCTGATAGCCGTATTCATCATGGAGACAAGCAGCGAATTGGTCGCATACAGTATCGTCACCATGGACGATGAAAACACGTTCCGGCTTTGGTGTGACGGAATTGAGCCAGCGGATGAGACCATCCTGGTCGGCGTGACCGCTGATGCCGGGGAGAACGGCAATTTCGGCTTTTACATCGATTTGCTCACCAAATAATTTAACCGTAGAAACACTGCCTTCTACTAAGGTACGTCCCAGGGTTCCCACTGCCTGGTAGCCGACAAAAAGAATGGTACATTCCTGTCTCCACAGGTTGTGTTTCAGGTGGTGCCGGATCCGACCGGCTTCACACATGCCGGAAGCAGAAATAATTACTTTCGGCTGGGTGTAGAAATTAATTGCTTTGGAATCGTCACTTGTAATGGAAAGGCGAAGCCCTTTAAATTGAATTGGGTTGATGCCTTTGGCGACTAAGGCAGTGGCTTCCTCATCGAAACAGCTGGCTGTATTTTTATTGAAAATAGTAGTTGCTTCTACAGCAAGGGGACTGTCTACAAAGACTTCAAAATTATCATGGCCATGAACCAGTCCCCGTTCTTTGATCTCCCGGATAAAATAGAGAAGTTCCTGGGTTCTTCCTACTGCAAAAGAAGGGATGACCAGGTTTCCGCCCCGATCAAAGGTCTTCTGAATGACAGAAGCCAGTTCGCTGGCGTAATCAGGGGGAGTGTTGTGAAATCTTTTGCCGTAGGTGGATTCCATGATGACGTAGTCTCCATCTCCCGGAAACTGAGGATCGCGGATTAAAGGCTGATTCAGATTTCCGATATCACCGGAAAAGATTAGTTTTTTCTTTACATCATCTTCTTCAATCCAGACTTCGATGCTGGCTGAGCCAAGAAGATGGCCCACATCGGTAAAGCGAATGCGGATTCCATCACAAAGCTGGATGATTACATTGTAAGGGTATCCATCGAAATGTTCTAAAACACCACAGGCATCATTCATATCGTAAAGAGGTGTTACCGCCTCTTTGCCTGCCCGCTTATTCTTTCGGGTCTTCCATTCTGCTTCAAACATCTGGATGTGAGCACTGTCACGAAGCATAATGTCGCAAAGATCTTTGGTAGCTTCTGTTGTTAAAATTCTTCCCCGGAATCCATGAGCGTACAGGAGAGGAAGAAGGCCGGAATGGTCGATATGGGCATGGGTTAAAAGGACATAATCCACGTCTGATGCAGGAACCGGAAGAGGAGCATTGTCGTAGCGGTTTTTACCCTGCTCCATTCCGTAATCAATGAGAATGGTTTTATCGCAGGCTGTAAGCACATGACAGCTTCCTGTAACTTCATGGGCAGCTCCGATAAAGGTTAGTTTCATAAACATCCCTCCCAAAAATGTTAAGTCCTATTTTGTACAGGATTGAATGAGGTCCATAATAATTTCAATGGAATTATTTAAAGTGCTTTCGCTAAGCGCTTTTTTATAAGAATGACGTTCATCGTAAACATAGCGGACTGCTTTTAAAAGACTGTCTGCAGTCAGTTCTTCTTCTGCTAACACATAACTGTAACCTTGCTTTTCAAAGGAAGCGGCATTTAAAATCTGATCGCCCCGGCTGGCAGCAGCAGAAAGGGGAATCAGAATATTTGGTTTTTGTAAAGCTAATAATTCACAGATTGCATTTGCTCCGGCTCTGGAAATCATCAGATCCGTTGCGGCAAAAAGGTGGGTAAGTTCCTTTTTCACATATTCAAACTGCTTGTAACCGGCTTTTCCTTCCAAAGCAGGATCCAGATGATCTTTTCCGCAGATATGAATGATCTGGAACTGAGCCAGGAGATCATCCAAAGCTTCCCGAACAGCATTGTTGATGACAACAGAACCCAGACTGCCTCCAATAATGAGAAGAACCGGTTTTTCATCGGTAAAGCCGCAAATGGAAAGGCCTTCTTCTTTGCTTCCCTGGAATAATTCCTGGCGGATCGGGGAACCGGTGAGAACTGCTTTTTGCTCCGGTAAATGAGTAAGAGTCTCAGGAAAATTGCAGCATACTTTTGTCGCACATGGGATGCAGATTTTATTTGCCAGGCCCGGTGTCATATCGGATTCATGGATAATGGCCGGAATGCCCCGTCTTTTTGCTGCAAGAACAACAGGAACTGTTACAAAACCGCCTTTGGAAAATATAATATCCGGTTTTAATTTTTTTAAAAGCCGGGAAGCTTCCAGGTATCCTTTCACCACTTTAAAAGGATCAGAAAAATTCTTAGGGTCAAAATATCTTCTTAATTTGCCGGAAGAAATACCATGATAAGGAATCCCCATCTCTTCGATTAATTTCCGTTCGATGCCTTCGTAGGAACCAATATATTGAATGTCGTATCCTGCTTCTTTTAAAGAAGGCATTAATGCAATATTAGGTGTTACGTGGCCGGCAGTTCCGCCGCCTGTTAATACAATTCGTTTCATGAAAGTAAAGCCTCCTGATGTCCCGGCTGAAAATGTATGGCCGGTTTTGAATTTTATTTATAGAGATTTTAATGCTTTGGCAAGCTGATCCGGGCAGGAAGTTGCCTTAAATCCACAGCGGATTCCTTCCAGTTTAGCAATTACTTCATCCTTTGGAAGGCCTTCTACTAACTTGGCAATCCCCTGTAAATTGCCATGGCAGCCGCCTGTAAAAGTAACGCTTTTTATAATATCGCCATCCATCTCAATGTCAATTCTGGATGAACATACACCTTGTGTTTTGTAAGTCATTGTAAATTCCTCCTATGTATACTGTGCTTTTTTCTCTGTGAAAAATGAAAGTGACTTTTTTGCACAGAGAAAGCTTTTTTCTTTCTTTTCTGTGTTTCACCATTATTATACCTTTTTGGGCCAAAGAAAACAACGGGAATCTTGTTGACTTTTGTCCTTAATTTCTCTACAATAAAATAAGAATGGAATGCTGTTTTACAGAGGGAGGTTAGGCTATTTTGAAGATCATTGGAGTAATCGGAGCCATGGAAGAAGAAGTTTCCATGCTCATTGGACAAATGAAGAATAAAGAGACAAAGGTAATTGCCGGTATGACATTTCATAGAGGCCGGTTATGGGATCAGGAAGCTGTCGTTGTAAAAAGCGGAATCGGTAAGGTAAACATGGCGATCTGTACCCAGATTTTAATTGATGAATATAAGGTGACGGCTGTTTTAAATACCGGAGTTGCCGGAGGCTTATATGATAAGATTAATATTGGCGATATTGTCATTTCTACAGATGCGCTTCAGCATGATGTAGATGCAACCGGATTTGGCTATGCAAAAGGTGTCATTCCTCAGATGGACGTTTCTGTATTTCCGGCAGACAAAAAGCTTTCTGATATGGCAGTGAAAGCCTGTGAATTGGTGAATCCGGAGATTCAGTGCTTAAAAGGCAGAGTGGTAACAGGAGACCAGTTTATTTCCAGTAATGAAAAGAAGAAAGAACTGGTGGAACAGTTTGGCGGATACTGTGCGGAGATGGAAGGTGCAGCCATGGCTCAGACTGCTTATCGAAACCGGGTTCCTTTTGTGATTATCCGGGCGATTTCCGATAAAGCAGATAATAGTGCAACCATGAATTATGAAGAATTTGAGCAGCAGGCAATCGTTCATACGATGAAACTATTAGCTGCTATGTTTTTACAGATGAAGAACGAGTAGTCAGAATCTGTCAGAAAAATTCGAACGAATTTTCGATAACTCCTCTTTCCAAAGAATGAAAATCACGTTATAATGACGTACAGGAAATTCATAAAAGAAAGAGGGGTTTTTTATGTTACAGCGTATTTTGGCAGACACAGTATGGGCAAAAGGGCTTTTGGCAATGCTTGGACTTGGAGTTTTTATAAGGCTCATTACCATTGTCTCTTACAAAAGAATGCGCAGTGCAGCAGAGAATGCAGGAAAGACAAAGAAGCGGTGGGTCGCTACATTACGGAAGAGATTTGAAAATTACGAAAAATTCAAAAGAATGGGAAATGTGGAAGTGTTTGTGGATCGTTTTTTTGAAAGAAAGGGAATTTTGGGAATTCCTCTTCCTGTGTGGGACAAGGCCGTTTTTTTATTGTCGCTTTTTAGCTTTTTAGTTGGAATGGGAGGCGCTTTTTACAGCTATCTGATGAATTTCGGGGCGGCGAAGACAATTACCACCTTGTTTTCTGCAACATTAGTAAGTGGGACATTGCTTCTTCTACACCATCTTGGGGGAACAAAACAGATGAAAGAAGAGATTGTGACGGCTTTAAAAGACTATCTGGCAAATGGAACTGTTCACAGAGTTTCCAGAGAGAATCTGAGAGACAAGCCGGAGGAAAAGAAGGCGCCTTTGCCTACCAGGGAAGAAGTGGAAGGATTGTCTGAGGCAGCAGTGACAGAGGAAGAACGACAGGTACTCCTTGAAGTGCTGGAAGAATATTTTTGGTAAAAAGAAGACAGAAGCAGAAATGGGGTGTTCTGAAAACGTAATTCAGGATACCCCATTTCCATGTATAAATGGCGAAGGAGCTGTGCTCCGGGGTGTAAAAAGATTTTCTTTTGTGCATAGGCCAAGCGGCCTTTTGAATAGGATAAACCAGAATGATAGAATGCGAAAAGTGGGGAGAAGAACATGAAAAAATGGATGGTTATGGCTGCACTTTTTTCTATGTTTATTCTGGTTAGCTGTCAGACAAAAGAGCAGAATGCCAGGATGAATGAAAATACAGAAGAATCGGAGAAGATTTGGGAAGATCCGACAGAAGAGTCGGAAAGCACCGGAGAAAATACCAGTGGGATGAAGGAAGAAAGCAAAAAAGCGGAAGAAAAAACGACCGGGCAGGAAATGTCTTCTTCCCATTCTGTCGTGAATTATGATGAAATTTCCAATAAAAAGTATGCCTGGTGGTTTAAGCGAAATGATACTCATGGACAGCCGGAAGCACAACAGGAAATTGATATTGAGCAATATGATGCCTGGTATGTGGCAACAGGAGAGACAAAAAAAGTGGTCTATTTGACTTTTGATTGCGGATATGAAAATGGATTTACACCGGTTATGCTGGATGCTTTAAAAAAACATAAAGCCAAAGCTGTATTTTTTATTACAAAACATTTCGCAAAAGATGCGAAAGACATTGTAAAGCGGATGAAAGAAGAAGGGCATTATGTAGGGAATCATACAGCCAATCATCCGGATCTTACGGCCCTCGATACCCGTTCGGTCAAAATGGAAATCAAAGAATGTGAAGAAGCGATGAAGGAAAATACAGGATATGAGATGGATCCTTTTTTTCGCCCGCCAAAAGGAGAGTACAGTGAAAGGGTATTAAAAATAGCCCAGGATATGGGCTATAAGACATTGTTTTGGAGCATGGCTTATCTGGATTATGATGTGAACAGCCAGCCGGGAAAAGAATATGTGATTGATCATTATAAAAAATATATTCATCCCGGGGCAATTCCGCTGATTCACAATGTATCAGAATCCAATGCACAAGCTTTGGATCAGGTGCTTTCTGATCTGGAAGCTGCCGGATACAGCTTTGGAGATCCGGCCCAAATCGGTTCCGGAAAAGAAAGCACCGGAAAATAATTTTATTCCTGTTCGGTGAGAGCCTCAAATTGATCCAACAGGCTTTCAAACAGATCAAGAGCAGATTCGACCGGCTCGGGATCTGTCATATCTACGTTGCAGATTTTCAAAAGATCAATGCAGTTTTTCGAGCTGCCGCTGCTTAAAAACTGAATATAATTTTTTACTGCATCCGGTTCTTTCTTCAGAATTTTCTGACTGATGGCAATGGCGGCAGAATATCCGGTAGCATACTGGTAGACATAAAAAGGAGTATAAAAATGTGGAATTCTGGCCCATTCCAGGCTGATTTCCGGGTCGATGATAATACCGTCTCCAAAGTAAGTCCGGTTCAGGTCATAATAAATTTCATTCAGTTTCTGTGCAGTAAGCGGCTCATTTTTTTGTACCATTTCATGGGTAATCAATTCAAATTCCGCAAACATAGTCTGACGGTATAAGGTGCCGCGGAATTGTTCCATAAAATAATTGAGAAGATATAATTGTTCTTCTTTTGTATTCTCCTTGTCATGGAGGAGATAATCCATCAGGAGGGATTCATTACAGGTGGAAGCTACTTCAGCGACAAAAATCCGGTATCCGGCATACACATAGGGTTGGGCTGCATCAGAATAATAGGAATGAAGGGCATGGCCCATTTCATGCGCCAGAGTAAATACGTTATTTAAGTTATCCTGATAGTTTAACAAAACATAAGGATGAGTACCGTAGGCACCCCAGGAATATGCGCCGCTTCTCTTATTTTCGTTTTCGTATACATCAATCCAGCGGTTTGCATAGCCTTCTCTTAGCCTGGAAAGATAATCTTCCCCTAAGGGTGTAAGGCCGGCTTCTACGATTTTTTTTGCTTCCTCAAAAGGAATCTTTTTCTCGTCCCGGGGAATCATCGGTGTGTATAGATCGTACATATGAAGTTCCGGTAAATGAAGCATCTTTTTACGAAGCCGTACATACCGGTGAAGCAATGGTAGTCTTTTGTGTACGGTGTCGATTAAGTTGTGGTAAACGGAAAGCGGAATTTCTCCGCCGTCTAATGCCATTTCCAAAGAAGAACCATAGTTTCTGGCTTTCGCAAAGAAATATTGTTTTTTCAAATTGGTGCTGTATGTGGCAGCCAGAGTATTCTGATATGCTTCATACATGGAATAAAGGGAATGGAAGGCTTTGCGCCGGATTTCCCGGTTCTGGTTTTCTAAAAGAGTGACATATCTTCCGTGGGTAACCGGAATTTCTTCCCCATTTTCCCCCTGAATCGGTGGGAATTTCAAGTCGGCGTTATTAAACATGGAAAATATATTGGAAGGCCCATCTGCCATATCGTTTGCATCAGCCAGTAAAGCTTCTATTTCCTGAGAGCGAATGTGAGATTTTTGCCGGATGATTTCCTTTAAATAAATGGAGTAGACAGAAAGTTCCGGTTCCTGACGGAAAAAATCCTGAAGCATTTCTTCGGTAAGATTCAGAAGCTCCGGTTCTTCAAAGGCCAGATGGCGGTAAAAATCTACCTGAATGCCGGCAGCCTGATTCGACAAAGCCTGATAAGCGGCATTTCCCGTATCTTCGTGGTAGCGCTGATTGGCGTAAACGTAGACCCGTTCCAGTTTTTTGGAAGCAGCATCTTTTTTTCTGAGATAGGGAAGAAGAACAGTGGGAGAAGAAAGTAAAGTTCCTTGATAAGAGGCCAGGGAAACAGTCTCCTGTTTTAAGGCTTCGGTTTCCTTCGCCCATTCTTCATCGTTTGCATATAAATCTTCAATTGCCCATTTGTATTCAGGGCTGATTTCGTTTCTTTTTGGAAGTGTTTGATTCATTGTATTCCTCATCTTTCTTATTTCTAGCATCATAACGATTATATCCATTTGTCCCTTGGCTCGTATACATGAGTTAGCTGACAAATGAGCCTTCCGCCGATTTTTCCGTGCTTTGCACTCCCAAAATCGACGAAAATATTCGCAAGCCGCTCATTTAATTATAATATAATATTCCAAACATTTCTATGCAAGTTCACAAAAAATAGGTTGACATATACCCTTAGGGGGTATATAATGATCGATATGAAAGGAGTGAGAAGATGGATACAGAGAAAAATTGTTGTGAGAGAACGAAGGAGCGTACTCCGGAAGAATATAAAAAGTTGATTCATCGTCTGAATCGAATTGAAGGACAGATTCGGGGAATCAAAGGGATGGTTGAGAGGAATGCATATTGTCCGGATATTTTAATTCAGGTGGCTGCAGCCAATGCAGCTTTGAATGCTTTTAATAAAGAATTACTTACCAGTCATATCAGAACCTGTGTGGTGCAGGATGTTCTGGATGGAAAGGATGAAAAGATAGAAGAATTGGTTACAATATTACCAAAACTTATGAAGTAGGAGGCAGAAGGTAAGAATGGAACAATATACAGTAACAGGAATGAGCTGTGCTGCCTGCAGTGCCAGAGTGGAAAAAGCTGTTTTGAAAGTGCCTGGGGTTTCTTCCTGTTCGGTTAGTTTATTAACAAATTCTATGGGAGTAGAAGGGACAGCCTCTCCCGGAGAGATTATTCATGCAGTAGAAGAGGCAGGATATGGAGCTTCTTTCAAGGGAGACTCGGCCAATCCGGGAAGTGGAAAAGCAGGAGCAGCTTTGACTCAGGAGGAAGATGCACTGATTGATCGGGAAACTCCTGTTTTAAAGAAAAGACTATTCGCATCTCTTGGTTTTCTGGCTGTTTTAATGTATGTTTCTATGGGACATATGATGTGGGGCTGGCCGCTTCCCTCATTTATGGCGGATAATCATGTGGCAATGGGGCTTTTACAGCTGCTATTGTCCGGGATTATCATGGTGATTAATCAGAAATTTTTTATCAGCGGATGGAAAGGCCTGGTTCATAAAGCACCTAATATGGATACTTTGGTTGCGCTTGGTTCCGGTGCTTCTTTTGTCTATAGTACCTATGCTCTTTTTGCCATGACGGATGCCCAGATGAGGGGAGACATGGCAGGAGTTATGGGGTATATGCATGAATTTTATTTTGAATCGGCAGCAATGATACTTACGCTGATTACGGTTGGAAAAATGCTGGAAGCCCATTCCAAAGGGAAAACAACAGATGCATTAAAAAGTCTTATGAAGCTTGCCCCCAAAACAGCAGTGATTGATAAGGATGGGGAAGAGAAGACGGTACCAATTGAACAGGTACAAAAAGGAGATATCTTTGTAGTACGTCCCGGTGAAAATATTCCTGTGGATGGAAGGGTTATTGAGGGCAGCAGTGCTGTCAATGAGGCAGCTTTAACCGGAGAGAGCATTCCTGTGGACAAGGAACCGGGAGATTTGGTGTCGGCTGCCACAGTGAATCAATCCGGATTTATCCGCTGTGAAGCGACAAGGGTCGGGGAAGATACTACTTTGTCCCAGATTATTCGCATGGTTAGCGATGCAGCGGCAACAAAGGCACCTATTGCAAAAGTTGCGGATAAAGTATCCGGTGTATTTGTACCTGCAGTGATTGCCGTTTCCCTTGTCACGATTTTTATCTGGCTGCTGGTCGGACAGACAGTGGGATTTGCCCTTGCCAGAGGAATTTCTGTTCTTGTCATCAGTTGTCCCTGCGCCCTTGGCCTGGCAACTCCTGTAGCGATCATGGTCGGTAATGGAGTAGGAGCCAAAAACGGAATTTTGTTTAAAACGGCACAGTCGCTGGAAGAAGCAGGGAAAGCAGACATTGTAGTGTTAGATAAGACCGGGACGATTACAGAAGGAGAACCGAAAGTCACAGATATGATACCGGCAGAAGGAGTTTCGGAAAAAGAACTTCTTTCCATGGCCTGTTCCCTGGAACAAAAAAGTGAACATCCTTTGGCGAAAGCCATTGTAAAAAAAGCAGAAGAACAACAGATTTCCTGGTCGGAAGCAGAGAATTTTCAGGCTTTGCCCGGTAATGGATTGTCTGCCATTTACCAGGAAAAAGAAGCCTGGGCGGGAAATACCTTATTTATTTCCCGGAAAATAAAAATACCGGAATCGATGAAACAAAAAGCCGATCAGCTGGCAGAAGAAGGGAAAACTCCCCTTTGGTTTGCCCAAAAAGACCGGTTGCTGGGAATGATTGCAGTAGCAGATGTAATCAAAGAAGATAGTGAGCAGGCGGTAAAAGAACTTCAGAACATGGGAATTCATGTGATTATGCTGACGGGAGATAATGAAAAAACAGCAAAAGCCATTGGAAAGCAGGCGGGGGTAGACGAAGTGATTGCAGGTGTATTGCCGGATGGAAAGGAAAGTGTCATTCGCAGCCTTACAAAGAAAGGAAATGTTGCCATGGTCGGTGATGGTATTAACGATGCCCCGGCCCTTACAAGAGCTGATATTGGGATAGCGATTGGAGCAGGAACGGATGTTGCCATTGATGCAGCTGATGTGGTGCTGATGAAGAGCCGTCTTCTGGATGTGCCGGCAGCAATTCGTCTAAGCCGGGCTGCCTTAAAAAACATTCATGAAAATCTTTTCTGGGCATTCTTTTATAATGTGATAGGAATTCCTTTGGCGGCAGGTGTCTGGTTTCCACTTTTCGGATGGAAATTAAATCCAATGTATGGGGCTGCTGCCATGAGTTTATCCAGTTTTTGTGTTGTATCCAATGCACTCCGATTGAATATCTTTCATTTACGGGATGCATCCAAAGATAAAATAAGAAAAAGAAAAGAAAAAAAGGAGAAAAAAGAAATGAAGAAAACATTAAAAATCGAAGGTATGATGTGCGGACATTGTGAAGCAAGAGTAAAAAAAGTGCTGGAAGCCTTAGAAGGAGTGGCTGAAGCACAGGTAAGCCATGAGGCAGGTACAGCAATCGTAACATTAGAGGCGGAAGTGGCTGATGATGTATTAAAAAAGACTGTGGAAGATCAGGACTATAAAGTGCTGGATATTCAGTAAAACAAGATGTACTTGTAGGGAGTAAAAGAAGATATGGACATTGTATTGCCTCTCAAATGTTACATGTTATGTTTAACTTTGGGGGGCAGTATGTTTTTCAAAATTACTTGGAATAAAAAAAATATAGAAAAGATGACGATAAAATTGTCATTTTTACAAAGAATTTTATTGAGTTTTATGATATACTATATACAACATAGCACATAAGGAGGGGAACCATGAAAAGAAAAATTTTATTTCAAAAATATTTTATTGCTTTATGTATGATAATAGGGTGCTTTATAGGAATTCCGTCAATGACAAATAGTGTTCAAGCTCAATCAAATGTAAAAACTACGTTAAAAAAAACAAGAAAAATATCGTTGCCATGCAAAAATAATAGTTGGGAAAACGAATATGAATATTCATTCACTTTTACTACAACGAAAAGAATGGTTTTTATGGTTCCGATTACTATAAGTACCATAGATAAAATAAGTAGTGGAGGGTTAACAATACAATTAATGGATGAATTTGGATACCTAATCCAAAACGATAAATGTTCTTTAAAAGGTTATGATATAGAGGATGAATATACAAGTTGGTTCTATAATGACGATTTAATTGTATCGCCAGGTACCTATACATATATTTTTAAAAATACATCAAATACAGATTTGGAAGTTGTATTTTCAGTTATAGGTTATAGCAAATTGGCTTCAAAAGCCTCAGTTAAATCAAAAGTCTTTGTACGAGGAGGAAACTGGGTTAAAATTGGAAAAATAGGAGAGGGATTACCTCTCTCTACAAAAGTAAAAGTAAGTAAAAGGAATATAGTTACAGATTTTGATGTTCAAAAGGACGGATCAGTTTATGTCTGGGGAGAGAATAAAGGAACTGTAAAAGTGACTTTTCAATTAAAAACTGGTCGTAAATATACAACGATTGTTACTGTTAAACCAGGTGATCCTAATATGTATGCACGCCTTTATGACTATAATACAAGAGATAATTATTTTATAGTAAAAGTGAAAAATAAAGGTAAAAAGACGATTACGATTTTGAGAAATGGTGGAAGAGTGGAAAACGTGGATTACAGAAGTTTTGATAGAAATTTAAAATCTTCTAGCAGTGTAAAAATTGCACCCGGTAAAACGAAATATATACGATTTTATGTGAGAGGTAGAGTAACTTGGTATGATTACGAGGATTATACTTTGATTGCAAAGTTTAAATATGATGGAGCTACTTATGAATGGCATGTTTGGGATGATGATAGCGTGTTTAAGCATGATAAAAAGTGGTACAGCACATATTGGGACGAATACAATTATAATGAATGGTATTAAATATATAAAAAATATCAGCTTAAAGAGGAGAAATTTTGAGTATGAAAAAAATGGTAACTATTTTAATGATAATTAATATAATGCTGGTTATTGGTTTATGTGGGTGCTCTTCAAACGAAAAAAAAGCAGAAGGAACAACAGAAATTCAATATGCAGATGATGACTTTATAAAGGCTCTTCGCAAAGGATTAGAAGCAAGATGGTCTATAGAAGAACCTGAAGAATACGATTATGGAAGTGAAGAACATAAAAAATATTATACGTCAATAGTTGATGCGGAGATAGAGGCTATCGAAAGTTTTTCTAATAAAAAATTTAAAGATAGTAAACTTCAAGAAAAAGCCCTTAAATATATTAACATGATTAAACAGCAGAAAGAGGCACTAGATTACTTGGGTGTTGATTCAGAAAAATATGAAAAATTATGGGGTGAAGCTTACGATGAAAGAACAAAATTAATTGTGGAATTTTATCAAAATTATGGATTAATAGTCTCTGATAAATATGAAGATACAATAAAACAAATGACAACAAATGCACAGATTGTAGAAAAAAATGAGGAAACAGAAAAACAAGTTCAAGATATTATGGCTAACATAAAATTTGAAAAAAATAAAGAAAAAAGTGATGGATATTCGTCATATTATGCAGCAATTGTAGAAAATACAACAGATGTTACTTTTGAGTATTTTGGTATAGATATTAATTTATTTGATAAAGAAGACGTTATACTTGAATCTACACAAGATAGTGTTGAAAATTGGAAACCCGGGACAAAAGCTAGATTTGAGTTCTTTACATCAGAAAAATTTAATAAATATGCTGTCGAACAAGCAGAATGGTCTATTTCGGAGGAATAATACTTTTTTACTTTGAAGATTACCTTTTGGTTTATGATAGTATAATAAAATAATAAGGGATGTGGCCTTTCAAACGAGAGGAGGAATTTTGTGAAAAAGCAAAAACAATTTATCGGTCATGTATTTTGTGGCTTGTTATTTTTATTTTGTATTCTGGGAAGCCCGGTGAAACAAGCTGAGGCAGCAACCCGTACCATTGCGATAGGTGAAAGCACAGTGCTTTCAGATACGAACTGGGAGAACGCAACCGGATATACGAAGACCTGGTCTTCTTCTGATTATTCTGTTGTGGGGCTTTCCTCCGGCGGTACGATTTGTCGGGTGACAGGTTTACGAGAAGGGATGGCTGTTGTTACCTGTCATACCTATGCCTGGAAAGATGTGCCTACGGTTTATCTGGGCACAGACGGGCTGTGGCATTCCCGGATTTACAGAAATACCTATTCTACGGATAGTACTTACCGGATTATGGTGGTGGGCTATAAAACGGTTACATTTTCGCCAAATGGAGGAAGTGTTTCTGAAACCAGCCGTAAAGTGAAAAGTGGCAACACCATTGGTTCACTTCCAAAAACAGTACGAAAAGGATATGATTTTCTAGGGTGGTACACAGGTGCAACAGAGGGAACTAGAATAGAGGCGACAAGAATCTGTACGTCCAATCTGACCTGTTATGCTCATTGGAAAAAGATTTCTCTCAGTCAGGGGACGATAAAAGGTTTGTCTGCTCAGTATAAGCAAATGTCCATAAAAAAAGGTGAAATCAGTAAGGCAGAAGGGTATGAAATTCAATATGCGAAATCTTCTGATATGAAAAATAGAGTATCCAGGTTCATTTCAGGAACCAGTCTGACGGTAACAGGATTAAAACCGGGGACAACTTACTATGTTCGCTTGCGTGGATGGAAAAAAGACTCAGCAGGCCAGAAAGTTTATGGGTCATGGAGCAAAGTACGGTCCCTGAAACTGCCAAAGATTATTTTGAGTGAACGATCCGTAACATTGCTGCCGAATCAGACGAAACAGTTAAAACTTCAGGGAGCAAAATCGTCTATCCGCTGGTCTTCCAATAAAGTTTCGGTTGCTTCTGTTTCAGGAAAGGGCCTTATCCGGGCGAAGAAAAAAGGGAGCGCTGTTATCACAGCGAAATCCAATAAGATCAGCTATCAATGTAAGGTAAAGGTAGAAAATCCAGCCATTTCTGCGAAAACAGTAAAAATGCTGACCGGGCAGACGATTGCGCTAAAGATGTCGGGCACCACATTAAAAGCTTCGTGGACCAGCAGTAATACAGAAATCGCAGCGGTTTCTTCCACAGGTCTGGTTTCTGCAAAAAAAGCAGGAAATGTGACCATTTACGCAAAAGTAAACGGCAGAACTTTTTCCAGTAAAGTTACAATTGAAGACGCCAGGATCAATACATCAAATTTACACCTGCTGAAAAATCAGGCCTCTAATCTGAAGATAACAGGAACTACTTTTGGTGTTACCTGGATGTCAGAACAAAAAGAGATTGCTGTTGTGGATGCATCAGGAAAGGTAACGGGGACAGGAAAAGGAACGGTCCGGATTATTGGTTTGGTAAACGGAAAGAAAATATGTTGCAATGTGACGGTAGAGGATCCTTCCTTGAATTATTCCTCCTATACTTTGATGACCAATAATTATCAGGGAATATATCTTGCATTGCGATTAAATGGGACAACCCTTCCGGTTACCTGGTCGAGCAGTGATTCTTCTATAGCGGAAGTGAATCAAAGCGGTGATGTGAAAGGCCTGAAACCCGGTACTGCAACCATTTATGCCAAAGTAAGTGGAATGGTCTATACCTGCAAGGTGAAGGTAGAATATCCAATTTTGAATACGGAAAAAATACAATTACAGGTAGGCGAGACTTATCAGTTAAAGCTTACCGGAACGACACTTCCCTATATCTGGGAGCTCAGAGGGGATGAATCGGTTGCAGTGGTTTCTGATACCGGTCTTGTAAAAGCTTTGAAGCCAGGTGGCGTGAGCGTCTTTGCAAAGGTAGGAGGCGTAAATGTAGCTTGCAAGGTTTCTGTAATTGGTGAGCCCGGTTATTACAATAATCCACTTCCGGCCAGCCAGGCTTATACGACTGATGTTTACAACGAAAGTACAAAGCTGGGCAATTTTACGATACAGATGCTCTCTTTCCAAGAAGTATCTGATACGAAAAAAACAATTCAGTTTCGGATTACCTGTAATTCCAGGCCGATTGGAGTGACTGCCACAGCGGAGAAAGTACTCGGCTTATTGCAGCTTGCTGTTTTTGACCCGGATACATTAAGGTGTTATAAGGTTACAAATAAAACGTTAAGTTCCAACATGTATGGTACTTTGCAGGCAGGAACAACAATTACCTGTACACAAACCATCGAGCTTGATGCTGTTCATACAGGGCTTCTGGAGTACAGGCTCAAAACAGGAAGCGATATCAATTATTCCTGGACCAGTCCGGCTCTAACTTATTTTGTTACAAAATGATGCTAGGGTCAAAAGGTCATGCATTCCATGCTTGCATGAAAATGCATGACTTTGGGACCCGTAAAACATGAGAAAGTAGCCATTTTTCGTAGAAAAATGTGCGGATTTCGAATGTTTTCAGGATTTCGGGAGCGTGAAACGCGAA
>JALEPU010000134.1 GCA_022766905.1 Lachnospiraceae bacterium | reverse complement strand
ACCACAAGGTTTTGCAATATCAATGCCGGCTCCGATTGCTGCTGCAACAGGCTCTTCAATGACAAAGACTTCTCTGGCACCTGCCTGGTAAGCCGCATCTTCGACTGCTTTCTTCTCAACTTCTGTTGCTCCGCTTGGAATGCAGATGCTGATTCTTGGCTTTCTTCCAAAAAAGCTCTTGCCCACTGCCTTCTGTACAAAATATTTTAACATCTTTTCTGTCACAGTATAATCACTGATTACACCCTGACGAAGAGGTCTGATTGCAACAATATTGCCAGGAGTACGTCCAATCATAAGACGAGCTTCTTCTCCAATGGCCATAATTTTATTTGTATCCCGGTTAATAGCTACAACGGATGGCTCTTTTAATACTACGCCTTTGCCCTTAACATAGACAAGTATGCTCGCTGTACCTAAGTCAATTCCTATATCTACGGTTGCCATAATAAACAATCCCCTTTCTCTGATTCTTCATAATATGTCTCATATATTATATACGATAATAAAAATTTTTCAAATCCTTTTTTCTTATTTTTTCTTAAATTTTGCAGTCGTTTTTTTTACTTTTTGAGAAAACAGGGAGAAATAGCAATTTTTTCTCCTTCTGCATACTATATTTTAGAAGCAAATTTGAAACGATACAGCAAGGAAAGGAGTTCTCCATGGAAAAAGCACTTTCTCTTTCCCATGTTACCTATACTTACCATACCTGCCAGGGAGAAACCAGGGCTGTTGATGATATTACATTTGACGTGGAAAAAGGCGAATTCATTGCCGTTGTTGGACCAAGTGGATGTGGAAAATCCACCCTTCTCCACCTGATTGCCAATCTGCTTTCCCCTTCAAAGGGGAATATTTTCATTGAAGGACGCCCTGTCTCTTTAGTCAGTGAAAATATTGGTTACATGCTGCAAAAAGATCATCTGTTAGAACATCGGACCATTTTGCAGAACATCACCCTGGGACTGGAAATCCAGAAAAAAGTGACTCAAAAAAATCTGGAACGGATTCAGGAAATGATGGAACAATACGGACTTTATGATTTCCGAAACGTTTATCCCAGACAGCTTTCCGGAGGAATGAGGCAACGGGCCGCTCTGATTCGGACACTTGCACTCTCACCTGAACTACTTTTGTTGGATGAACCATTCAGCGCCCTGGACTATCAGACCCGGCTTCGGGTTTCCGATGATATTGGTACGATTATTAAAACCAAAAAGATTACTGCTATCCTGGTCACCCATGACCTGTCTGAAGCAATCAGTATGGCAGACCGGGTCATTGTTCTTTCAAGCCGCCCCGGAAAAATCAAAAAAATACTTCCCATTCATTTTGAAACAGAACCTGCATCTCCGGAAGCCGCAAGAAACGCTCCTGAATTTAAAGACTATTTTAACCAGATATGGAAGGAGATCAAAAATGAATCATGCACAAAGAACTCAAAGTGAAATATCCAAAGAGCAACAGGATTATCTGGATTCTCAAAAAATGGGCGAAATCAAAGTCCGTCTGATTCAGATTCTTATTTTTGTTGCTTTTTTATGTCTCTGGCAGTTTTGCTCTTCCAAAGAAATCATCAATCCATTTATTTTCAGCAGCCCGGAACGAATCTTCATCTGCTTTTGCCAAATGGTAGTGGACAAAAGCCTGTTTCGTCATGTGGGACTTACTCTCATGGAAACTTTTATCAGTTTTTTTCTGGTCTTTTCCATCAGTATAGGCTTTTCTGTCCTCCTTTGGTGGAATCAGACATTCGCTCATATCCTGGAACCATACCTGGTTATTTTAAACAGCCTTCCAAAATCAGCCCTGGCACCTCTTCTCCTTGTCTGGTTCGGTGCTACCATTAAGATGATTTTAATTACTGCCGTATCCGTTGTTATTTTTGGCAGTATTTTAAATATCTATACAGGATTTCAGGAAACAGACCCGGATAAAATCATGTTGATTAGGACTCTTCGAGGCAGCAAATGGCACTGCCTGAAGCTGGTAGTCATTCCCAGCAGTGTTCCTATCCTTTTTGGCGTAATGAAAGCCAATATTGGATTGTGTCTGGTTGGCGTCATCATCGCAGAATTCATGGGAGCAAAAGCAGGTCTGGGCTATTTAATCATTTACTCCAGTCAGGTTTTTAAGCTGGATTGGTTATTAATGTCCGTTATTCTTCTTTGCCTGATGGCCATGGGGCTTTATGCCATTCTCGGAAAACTGGAAAAAGTTTTGGTCAGATGAAATGATGCAATTTTTTGCCATTGGAAGAAATTTCCTATGGCATAAATAAGCTGCTGTCTTATTTATTTCCAAAGACAACAGCTTAAATTACATACTTTTATATCGGATTCTCCATATTCAGAAAACTGATCACCGGTTTTGGATGTTTTGGATGATTTCCGATCTGTTTTTCCATCCAGACCATATCATACCAGCGCCCCAGTTTAAATCCGCACTTTTCAAATTCGCCAACAACCCTGTATCCCATATGCCTGTGAAACTCTACACTGTTATTGGTAAGATAAGGATCTTCTTTTTTTGTACAAGCTACACAGGCATATAAATTGAGAATGTTCTGCCTGCGCAGCTGGTTTTCCAAAGCTTCATACAATGCTTTGCCAACCCCTGTCCTTTTCTGATTCTGCTCCACGTAGACGGTTGTCTCCACCGCCCAGTCATAGGCCATCCTGCCTTTAAATGGACCGGCATAGGCATATCCCGCAATCTTTCCATTCCGTTCGGCAACCAGATAAGGATATTTTTTTAATGTATTTTGAATTCTCTTTTCAAATTCCTCTGGAGAAGGAACTTCATATTCAAAAGAGATGGCTGTTTTTTCCACATAAGGTGCATAAATTGCCAGCAGTTCTTTTGCATCCTGTTTTGTCGCTATTCTGATTGTTGTATCATTCATCTATGATACCTCTTTTCTCCACCCGGCATTTTTTCATTTGTTTCCCTTTTAATTTGCTTTTACATCAATGGTAATCTCACAATCCGAAATGTGATTATAATTGATTTCCAAAGAGTAGCGGACAATTGCCCGGATCCGGCGCTCTTCTTCCCGAATATGAATCGAATCTGCCGTCACTCCCAATAAAAGACTTCCCATTACTGTATCATAATAGGTCATATTTGTCTTTCCTTCCTCAAAAATCATCTGGGCATTTGTCGCTCCGCTTTTGACCAGTTCGATTTTATTGGGGGCTATCTTGATCCGGTTTTTGGTCAGCCCATCCTCCATATCGGCTTCTTCGTAAAGAATATAATGTTTTCCATTTTTATTGTAATAAGCTCCTGTGGTAATCAGTTCTACCGGTTCATTTGGCTCAATCTCAAACTGAATACCGGAGACAGAGACTAAAATATCTTTGGTCATGGATTCCTCCTGCAGCTATCTTTTTTATACTTTTCAATATTTACAACACGAATTTTATCAACGTGAAACGGCAAAACCCGGTCTGCAAATGGGACAAACTGATCCGTCATATCACTGACATAATATTCATGATGAACTTTTGCCATAGATTTATTTAACATATCCCGTTCCATCAAAAGTTTTTTTAGAGACTTCGCTGTCTCATAGGCTGGATTTACCAGTTTGATCTTATCTCCCAATGTTCTTCGAATGGTGTTTCGAAGCAAAGGATAATGGGTACAGCCAAGAACCAGCGCATCCACATTATATTCCAGGAATTCCGACAAGTAGCGACGGGCAATATCGTCTGTCACCCGGTCCTCGATCAATCCTTCTTCTACAAGGGGAACAAAGAGCGGACAGGCTTTTGTCACCACTGTGATATCCGGATTTAATTCATGAAGATACTTATTATAAATCTCACTTTTGATGGTCGCTGCAGTTCCGATTACTCCTACATTCATGGTCTTTGTCGCCTCTGCCGCAGAAATAGCACCCGGCCAGACCACACCTATGACAGGAATCTCCACCTGTTCCTGCAGTTCTTCCAATGCCAGGGCACTGGCTGTATTACAGGCAATCACAATCGCTTTTACATTTTTGGTCCTCAAAAAATTCACAATCTGCGTGGAATAGCGAATGATGGTCTGTTTACTTTTACTTCCATAAGGAACCCTGGCGGTATCTCCAAAATAAACCAGATTTTCCATTGGAAGCTGACGCATAATCTCCCTTGTTACCGTAAGACCGCCCACTCCTGAATCAAAAATACCAATTGCTCCCTCGTTCATTTTATCCTTCCTATTCAAAACGTCCCAGACAAAGTTCAATTAACTGATTCACCAATTTCTTTGTGTCAATTCCTCTTGCTGCCCAAAGCATTGGATACATACTGATAGATGTAAATCCCGGCAGAGTATTGATCTCATTGAATACTACTTCATTGGTTTCATTCTCCACAAAGAAATCTACTCTGGATAATCCTCTTCCATCTACTGCCTTGAAAATGCGGACAGCTGCATCCCGGATTTTCTCAGCTGCATCTCCCGGAAGATCCGGGTCCACAACAGTCTTGGACTGGGCATTGTTATATTTGGAATCATAGGTATAAAATCCTTCTGCACCTGCTGCCAGAATTTCTCCTACTCCGGATGCTTTTGGATCCTCGTTTCCCAACACTGCGCATTCTACTTCTCTTCCTACAATCGTCTCTTCCACCAGAATCTTGCTGTCATGTTTGGCAGCCAAAAGAAGGGCATTCTTTAATCCCTCCCTGTCTTTTGCCTTGGATACTCCATTGGAAGATCCGGCACAGGATGGTTTTACGAAAACAGGATAAGCAAGCTTTTCTTCCACTTCTTCTATGATTTTATCCATCTGTTTCAAGTCGGATTTATGTACGCCCACATAAGAAGCCTGTCTGATTCCGCCAATGCTGTCTACGATAATCTTCGTATAAAGTTTATCCATAGAGACACTGGAAGATAAAACACCACAGCCTACATATGGAATGCGGGCCAGTTCAAATAATCCCTGGATGGTACCGTCTTCTCCATTTGGTCCATGCAGAACCGGAAATATTACGTCAACTTTTACAGAATGCATGCTGCCGTTCTTTTCAAAAATCAGCATCTCTTTTCTTGTTGCATCCGGAGACAGAATGGCTTTTTTCCCTGTCTGCCTCCAGGTATCATCTGCAATATCTTCTATCTTATCAACGGCAAGCCAGGCGCCCTGTTTTGTAATTCCAACCAGAATCACCTGGTACCGGTCTGTATCAATATTTTTGATTACTGTCTGAGCAGATACACAGGATACTTCGTGCTCAGAAGAATTACCACCAAATACGACTACAATATTCTTTTTTCTCATGTCTTTTACCTTCTTTAATTCTTTCCCGGAAAAGCAGATCATCTTCAAGATAAAATCTGCTTCCCTCCTTGTTTCAACTATCATTACGGTTTCTTGTCGGTACTATTTTACATGGAAACATCGTATTTTTCAAGGTCACTTTTTACCAAAGTATTGCCAAAAACTTTCAATAATCTTCCATTTTATATGATACTTCTGTTCTGAGCCTTCCTGTATCGTAGAAATTTCCTTAGAATCTAAGTTTTTTTCTTCTTTTTTTTGGAGCAGGGCATAGGCCTCCTTGCTCAGTGACTCCTCTAATTTTTCTTTTGACTCTTTGGGCACTGTTTCCGTCACCCCGTCAATCATACACAGAGAAGGATACATCATACACCACCAGTTTTTCCCTTCTCCTTGCCCAAGATCCACTCTAAGAGCATCATAAACACCACTTGGAAAAATCAGATCTCCATATTCTTTTAAAGGAAATTCTTCTCTGATCAGGCAGGCATGAACCAAAACTGTTTTTCCTTCTTTCTGACAGACCTTCCTTCCCAGCTCTTCGATTTCATGAAGATGGATATTTATTTTTGTTTTGCACATTTCCTTTGAACTGCAGTCCTTTAACAATTCCTGCAAATAAGCAACGATCTGATTTTTTACTTTCAATTTCAGTTCCTGGTCTTCCTTTGTATCACTGGAAGCCCGAATATGAAATCGAAGTACCTGAGCGGATATTTCTTTTTGATAATCTGTCTTTTGTATAACTGTTTCTTTCCCTCTTTTGTCACATCCAGTGAAAACCAGCAAAATCAGAGTAAAGACCAGAATTCCAACTCTTTTCTTTTTCCTGTTCATGGGAATACCTCCTCAAAAAAAGTATTCCCATTTTTATCTTTATTTTAACGGTTGTCTTCCAGGATGATTCTTTGATTTTGAATCAAAAGCCTGGGAAAAGAAGGTGCTTTTTCTCCTTCTGCCTCATCTTTTAAAAGTTTACCAAGGGTATACCCCTTTTTTCCATCTTTTTGGTGATTTGACATCATCTTATCCAGATAATCTCCCAAAGATGTATTCATCTCCTTTTCCAGGCTGATACATTTTTGACCGCTCTGATTTGTTGAGAAAACATAAACCGTTCCGGCCAGATTCGATTTATGTTCCAATTCTTTTTTGATCTGCCTCCATAATCGATGATCTTTTATCAGTTCTTCTGAAAAAATAATCGCTTTTAAATGTCCATAATCCAATACTTTTTCATCCGACCTGGCATCCATTTGTTCCGCTTGAGAAAAAGAAGAAACCTCATAAGAAACACTTTTTCCTTTTTCCTCGTCTCCTCCCTCTCCTTCTCCCGTCGGCTGATTGATATTGGCCATACTATACGTAACAATCAGATTTTCTTTTTCTCCTTTGTCCAGTCCCAGCACCAGAACATAATTTTTATCTTCCAGATCTACTCTGCTCTGACAGCCGGAAAAAAGAAGGGTACACAAAAAGCAAAGGCACAGGATTTCTCCTTTTTTTCTTTTCTTTTTGATACAAAGCAGCCCAGGTAAAAGAAGGGAAAGTGGCAAATCGATCCACCTCATATAAAAAGAAAAGAATGGAAGAATTTCCCCCGGGTCTTCTTTCCAGATACAGAAGAAAAATGTTGCGATTAAAAAAGCAAGGCCATATACCGGGGTATGATCCTTCCCTTTTTTATTTCCCCATCTGCTGATAAAATCTTCGCTGTAAAATAAGTAACCGCTAAACAACGCAAAAATGGAAAAAATCCAGAATGCCAGAAACAAAATATCCAATCTCTCCAGAAAATGTCCCGGCAGCCTTACATTTTGCATAATGTAAAGGGCAGACCAGAGTTTTTTTCCGGTTCTCACTGTACCGAACATTCCTATCGTAATAACATAAATCCATACATTCAAAAAGATAATAAGAAAACAGGGAATACTGAGCAAAAAACTGTCCTCTTTCCCCTTCTTTTTTTCTGTTACCGGATATAAAAACAAAACAAATTCCAAAGCTGAATAGGTCAAAAGAACACAGTAGGACGATAAGGCAACAGAGGCCGCCCCTTCCCTTTCTCTCCAAAGCTGGCCCGGAAGAGAAATCCAGTCAATCTGAAACAAAGCCAGAATCAACACCAAAAACAAAGGAATAAAAATATAAGGAAACAAAAGCTCCAGAGTTCTGGCTCTTTTGGAAAGGTTACTCCGAGTTGCATAAAACACCAGGAGCAGCATGGGAAATAAAATCAACCCTGTGCTTTGATTCGGCAAAAGGACTTCTTTGATCAGACTGGAAAACAGGACCATCAGGAACAGCCCATGAAGGAAGAAACGAATGCAATAAAGAATCGTATAGATTTTACCTGTCCACAAATGATCTTCCTGCCAGATTCTTTCTCCATAAGGCACTAAAAAATGCTGGCCTGCCCATAAATAATAAGCCGCCAGAAAAAGGGCCAGAGCTGAACCAAACAAAAGAGGGGCAAGGCCGCTTCTGCCGCTCTGTTTTGCTACAACGGAAGGAAGAACCAGACTGGCTGCACTGAACATTTCGATCATGATCATGCGTTGAAACTGCCTTTCTGATATCTTTTTTGCAGTTGTCGTCATCGTTCTAACCTTATTTTCCATTTTTTGTCTCCCTTCTTCGGATTCTGGCCCCTTCTCTTGTAAAAACAGGTCGTTTTCTCATCAGAAATAAAGGCAGTCGGAAATGATAATCTTTGTGTGCTTCCCTGTTAGAATCATTGACAGATACGGTAGGAAACAGATATGGTACTCCAAAACTTTCCAGATTGCATAGATGGACAGCCAGAAATATCCACATGATAAAAAATCCATAAATTCCCCAAATCGATGCCATAAAAAGAAAAGCAAATTTTAAAAGACGAAATGCTGCTGTCATCGTTTCATTGGGAATGGAAAAAGAAGCAATTGCAGTTAAGGAGACAATAATGACCACAATGGTGCTGACAATTCCTGCTTCCACCGCAGCCTGCCCCACAATCAATCCTCCTACAATCCCAATGGTTGCACCAAGCTGGCCCGGAAGACGGATACCGGCTTCCCTTAATAATTCAAATTCCAGTTCCATCAAAAGAACTTCTATAACAACGGGAAAGGGAATCCCGTTTCTGGCCTCTGCAAATGCGAGCACAAGAGAAGTGGGCAATACTTCCGTATGAAAATTTGCTACCGCAACATAAAAGGCAGGAAGGCCGATAGCCAGAAAAGCCGCCCCATAACGAAGAATCCGGGCAAAAGAAGCCGTCTCCCACCGGCTGTAATAATCATCACTGGCCTGAAAAAACGTCTGAAATGTTGCCGGAAGAATCAATACATCCGGTGAATTGTCAACAACAAGCACAATCCGCCCCTCAAGCAAGGCCGAAGCTGTTTTATCCGGCCTCTGGGTATGTTGAAAAACAGGGAAGGGCGTTTTCCAATCCTTTTCCAGCAGTTGTTCCAGCATACCGCTATCCAGAATCCCATCCATGGAAACTTCAGAAAGTCTCTCTTTGATTTCCTGTAAAATTTCCGTTCTTACCAGATCTTCCATATACATAAGAGCTATATCTGTTTTTGAACGCTCTCCCGCTGTTTTTTGTTCTACTTTCAACCGGCTGTCCCGAATCCGCCTCCGAATCAAGGCTGTATTGGTCCGAAGTCCTTCTGTAAAACTATCTTTCGGACCTCGTACCGCAATCTCGGAATCTGCTGTCTGCACTCCTCTGGTGGGGAAATCTTTGCTGGAAATCAGAATCGCCCTGCAACTTCCCTGAACCATCAATATCGTATTCCCTGCCAGCACCTGAGTCACCACATCTTCCATTGCAGTAACCTCTTTCATATCCGCCATTTCCAGTACTTCTTTCTCGATATAAGAAACCAGCTGATTTTCCCTTTCTATCGGGTTGCCTTCCATATTGGGAATTATCCGGCTAAGCAGCGGTCTTATAATCGATTCTTCCAGCATATCCGATTTTGCCAGACCATCTGTATAAATCAAAAAAGCCCTGACATTTTTCTCTCGTCCACAGTCAAATTCTTTCCAGACCAGGTCATCACAATGTGCAAAAATTTCTTTTAACAAAAATATATTTTTTGAAAGCTGTCTGGATACCTCGCCTTTCACTTTCTGATCCCGTTCGTGAAACTGATCCATTCCATCACCACCTGAATATTTCTCTTTTCAGTATGGGTACTTCAAAATATTTTATTCAAAAATATGATGATCCTATCGAAAAGACTCCAATTGCTTTGCAGGAGTTTTTCTCAAACGTAGAAAGGTGCGAATCCGCAACATAGTACATGCTGTAGATTCGCACCTTTCTGTTTGATGCAATCTGTCCTTTGGACAGATTGTGCTGGTTCTTTTTATAAAAAAACAGTAAAAAGATTGTTTACCTTGTACCAGGTTCTTACTCCTATAAAAAGGCTTTTACAGATTCGTAAACACCTTTTCCGTCCAGGCCGTATTTTTCCAGAAGTTTGACTGCCGGACCGGATTCTCCATATACATCACGAACTCCAACCCGTTTCATCGGTACCGGTGCATTTTCTGACAATACTTCAGCAACAGCACTGCCCAAACCACCAATAATGGAATGTTCTTCTACGGTCACGATCTTTCCTGTTTTCTTTGCCGCTTCTACAATTAAGTCCACATCAATTGGTTTGATGGTGTGAATATTGATGACCTGCGCATCTACTCCGTCTTCCGCCAGCATGTTTGCTGCTGTCAGAGCAGAATCTACACAAAGGCCTGTTGCGATAATCGTAACGTCTGTTCCATCTTTTAACACAACACCTTTTCCAATCTCAAATGTATAATCCGGTCTGTCATTAATTACCGGAACCGCCAGTCTTCCAAATCGAAGATAAACAGGACCATCCAGCTCATAAGCTGCTTTTACAGCTGCCCTTGCTTCTACGTCATCGGACGGATTGATAATGGTCATTCCAGGAATTGTACGCATTAATGCAATGTCTTCATTACACTGGTGAGTTGCTCCATCTTCTCCAACTGAAATTCCTGCATGACTCGCTCCGATTTTTACATTTAGATGAGGATAACCAATGGAATTTCGAATCTGCTCATAGGCACGCCCTGCTGCAAACATGGCAAAAGTGCTGGCAAACGGGACCATACCAGAAGCTGCCAATCCTGCCGCAATTCCCATCATATTACTTTCTGCAATACCACAATCAATATGTCTTTCCGGAAATGCCTTTTTAAAAATGCTGGTCTTGGTTGCTGCTGCAAGGTCTGCATCCAGACCAACCAGATTATCATGTTCTTTTCCTAATTCTACCAGGGCATTCCCGTAACTTTCTCTTGTCGCGATTTTCTTTACTTCTGGCATAATGCTTCCTCCACTTTCTTTAAATCTTCCATAGCAATCTTGTATTCTTCATCATTTGGAGCCTTTCCGTGCCAGCCCACCTGATTTTCCATGAAAGAAACACCTTTTCCTTTTACTGTCTTCATCACGATGGCAGTTGGCACTCCTTTGGTTGCCTTTGCTTCTTCGAACGCATCATGAAGCTGATCAAAATCATTGCCGTCTTCCACCGAAATCACATGGAATCCAAATGCCTCAAATTTTTCACCAATTGGATAAGGTGAACATACTTCCTCTACAGAACCATCGATCTGCAATCCATTGTTATCCACAATCACAACCAGATTGTCCAGTTTTTTATGTCCGGCAAACATTGCTGCCTCCCAGACCTGACCTTCCTGAATTTCTCCGTCTCCAAGAAGGGTATATACACGATAAGATTTCTCTCTTAATTTTGCGGAAAGAGCCATACCCACTGCCGCTGAAATTCCCTGTCCCAAAGAACCGCTTGACATGTCTACCCCCGGAGTATGAGCAATACAAGGATGTCCCTGAAGATGAGAACCAATATGACGAAGAGTCAGTAAATCCTCTACCGGGAAATATCCTCGGTTAGCCAGAGCGGAATAAAGTCCCGGTGCTGTATGTCCTTTTGACAATACAAAACGGTCTCTGTCCGGATTTTTTGGATCTTTTGGATCAATATTCATCTCTTCAAAATAAAGATACGTGAAAACTTCTGCCGCAGATAACGAGCCGCCCGGATGTCCTGCCTTTGCTGCATGGACTCCTGTGATAATTCCTTTTCTCACTTCATTGGCCATCTTTTGAAGCTCTAACTTATTCATGTCTTCCTCCTTTTTCTCCTCTTACCTTTATTCTCCAAATACAGCTTTGTAGTCTGCCTGGAATTTTGCAATTCCGGCATCTGTAAGCGGATGTTTTGTCATCTGTTCAATTACTTTATAAGGTACGGTTGCAATGTCTGCGCCGGCTAGAGCACAGTCTGTTACATGAATTGGATTTCTTACGCTGGCTGCAATAATCTGGGTATCAATGCCGGCTACATCAAAAATCTCTGCAATCTCCCGAATCAAATCTACGCCTCTTACATTAATATCATCCAGACGTCCTAAAAATGGAGATACATAGGTTGCTCCGGCTCTGGCTGCCAAAAGAGCCTGGTTTGCATTGAAAATCAATGTCAGATTTGTCTTAATTCCTTCTGATGACAGTACTTTACATGCTTTTAAACCTTCTACCGTCATTGGAATCTTTACAACCATGTTAGGATGAATTGCAGCAATCTCTCTTCCTTCTTTGATCATTCCTTCTGCATCTACTGTCGTTGCCTTTACTTCACCGCTGATTGGTCCATCTACAATAGCGGCAATTTCTTTGATTACTTCTTCAAAATTCCTTCCTTCTTTTGCAATCAGGGATGGATTTGTGGTAACCCCGCAAATGACTCCCATATCATTGGCTTTTTTAATGTCTTCCACATTTGCTGTGTCAATAAAAAATCTCATAATAAAAACACCTTCCTTTTTCTATTCAGACTTTTATAAAAACAAGTCCGATTATTTTATATATGATGAGTTGCCCGACAAATGAGTCTGATGTTCATTTGTCCCATTGCTCATATTACAAATATTGTCTCATCTCGTTAAGAGAATCATAGATACAGGTCGGTTCTACATCCGACTCTTCTACAGTCTTCATGGTTGCCTCTCCGGTAAGAACCAAAAATCCTTTGGCTCCGTTCCTGACTCCCGTCGCCACATCCGTATATAATCGGTCACCGACAAAGGCCATCTCTTCCGGCTTGTAACCGGTTATTTCTGTAATCATCTCTACGGTTTCCTTCCATGGTTTTCCAAGAAACCGAGGCTTTACTCCGGTGGAATCGGTAATCAGACTGCACATTGCACCGCAATCCGGCATAAATCCATATTCGGTCGGACAATTGGTGTCCATGTGGGTCGCAAGAAACGGTACCCCGTTTCGAACATAATGGCAGATCCGATCCAGTTTATGGTAAGTTAAGGTTGTATCAAAACTTTGTACTGCAACATCAGGATCTTCCTCTACCAGGCAAATCCCCTTTTCTTTCCAGTTTTCCTCTAAAAGCGGAGTTCCGTTTAAATAAACTCTGGCTCCCGGATAATTGACTTTCAAAAATTCCGCGCAGACATCTCCTGCCGTTACAACCTTGCTCTCATCCACATCCAGTCCCAGATTATGGAGTTTTTCCACATAAACGGCAGGAACCCGAGAGGCATTATTGGTAAAGAAAATAAAATCTCTGCCCTCTGCCTGATCTACTTCCCGGATAAAATCGAGAGCCCCTTCAATCAGCCGGTCTCCCAGATATACGGTTCCATCCATATCCAGAACAAACAGCTTTACATCTTTTAACGCATCTTCTTTTTTTTGCATGACTCATTCCTCTTATTCTTTTATTCATCCTGTGGATCACATTTTTTGATCTGTAAGATCACAGTAGGATTCTTCTATCAGTGCATGGGCACATTGAGCATCGGTGATCAGTACATTAATGTACTGCCCCCTTATTGCCCCGAGAATCGCCGGTATTTTTTCTTTGCCTCCGGCAATTCCGATGGAACATGGAATCTTTCGGTATTTGCGAAGTTCCAGTCCGATAATATTGTTCTGATTGCGATATGGAAATGTATCTCCGCTGCAATCATAGAACTGAAGACAAATCTCTCCCGCAACATGATGTTCCCGTAAAAACGAAATATCCTCTTCTTTAAAATATCCTGTCACCATAGGGGCAGAAGTCGGATTCAGGCCTCCGATTCCAACTACTGCAACATCCAGACATTCTTCCATACGAAGAACCTCTTCCATGCTCTCTTCTTTCATCAGATTATCCCGGATCATGGAATTGGATACCCGGGCCGGAGCATGAAGGGGAACAAAACGCCCCTGATAAACTCTGGAAAATGCCTCTGCCAGACTATTGGCATTCATCTCCATCTGAATATTACCCATACCGCCGATCAACGGAACAAAAGTAACATTCCTTGCTGATACACCTGACATCTGAGATACGGTCTGATAGAGAGTAGATCCCATAGAAACCCCTACTACAAAGTCATCTTTGATGTGATACTCCAGATACTTGCCCGCCAGACGCCCAAGTTCACACTGCAGTGTCTCTTCATCCGACTGGCTGTCCACAATCACTACATCTTGTAACTGATAGATATCTATTATCTTTTTTTCCAGTTCCCAATATTTTACCATATCCATATTTGCCACCGAAATCTTTACGATCTCCTGCTCCCTTGCAGAAGATAATAATCTGGAAACCGTTGGCCGGGATATATTTAACCCAGAGGCAATCTGTTGCTGACTTACATTCTGATTATAATACATATCACAAACTTTAATCATAAGTCGAATATCATTTACCACTTTTTTCATATTGTTTACCTCTTATTCTTGACACGCTTATTATACGATTCTATGTACCCGTTGTCAACCTATAGTGGATATTATTTTTATATTATTTCATTTTTGCATTCATTCCGGGTTAATAATTTGTATTTTCAAAATGTTATTTTTACATATGTAAAAATAACCACCTATGTTGGCCTGGTTTTTCATAAAAGAAATGCCGTCCCCATCTTTTTGTGATAAGAACGACATTTTTTTAACAATCTTTTTCCTTTTTCTCTTCTTCCTGCTGATGAATATTTTTTAAGATCATCTCTTCCTGATCATGAATATGCTTCTTCATAATCTCTTCCGCTTTTTTCTCGTTACCGCTTGTAATCGCATCCAGCATCTCTTCATGCTCTTTCACCAGTTTCTCATGATATCCGATATCCTTTACATACTCCATACGATAACGATACATCTGTTCTTTCAGATTATTGATAATCTGAAGCAGCCTCTTATTATCGGTAGATTCAAAAATGCATTCATGAAATGCCTCATCTTTTGTGGCAATCTCTAAAAAGTCTTTTGATTCTACGGCCTTTTTAAATTCCTGATGGGCTTTTTTCAGTTCCTCTTTTCCCTCATCTGTAATTCTTCGGCAAGCCAGTACCACGCCCAGTTCTTCCAATGCGCATCGAACTTCCAGAACTTCTTTTAAACTTTTCTCTGTAATTCGTGCAACCTCGGCACCTTTTCGGGGTACCATCACAACAAGACCTTCCAATTCCAGTTTTCGGATTGCTTCCCGAACCGGAGTACGGCTTACACCAAGCCGCTCTGCCAGAACAATCTCCATCAGTCGTTCTCCCGGAGCAAATTCTCCTGTAATGATTGCCTGACGAAGTGTATTAAACACCACATCTCTCAATGGTAAATATTCGTTTATGTTCACTTTTAATCTGTCATTCATCATTAAAACCTTCCATCACACGTATTTAAATCTCTTTTCTCATTTGTCGCTTATAATCTGCCTGGCTGAAAAGGTTCTACCACGTAAGCATTCTTGACCATCTCGATTTCCTGGACTTTTAAAAGGGCATTCATCGCTGTCTTTTTCTGTTCAAAAATACCAAATACAGTTGGCCCGCTTCCACTCATAATCGAGTTCATCGCCCCCTGCTCCATCATTGTCTCTTTGATTTT
>JALEPU010000132.1 GCA_022766905.1 Lachnospiraceae bacterium | reverse complement strand
ATTCAGCGGTTCATAGAGCACATCCTGTTTGTTGCCGAAACCTCCTCCGATATAAGGTTTGATAACGCGAATCTTCCCCCATGGAATTCCCAGTGCCTGACCAATCACTCTTCGCATAATATGAGGAATCTGAGTGGAACTTACCACAATAATTCTCCCCTGCTCCATATAAGCATAGGAAACCGGTGTTTCAATGTGACAGTGCTGAACCGGTGAGGTAGCATAATCTTCCTCTGCAATCAGATCTGCCTGTGCCATTCTTTCATCTACATGGCCCAGCTCATATTCACTGCGTGCTACAATATTATCCGGCTTTTCTTCATGAACCGGAATCCGTTCACCTTTCATTGCCTCATAAGGATTCGTCTGTACCGGATATTCCTCGTACTCGACCTGAATCAGCTTTAATGCTCTGGAAGCGATCACTTCATCTTCTGCCACCACAGCCGCAATATCATCTCCATAATAACGAACCCTGTCTGTCAGCATCCTTCTGTCAGCAATATCCTGATGAGCCTTCTCCACTGACCATGGATGCCCCGGTGTTGGATAACAATGCTTTGGCACATCCTCAAAGGTCACAACCTTAATAACTCCGGGCAATGCTTCTGCTTTACCGGTGTCAATCGATACCACCCTTCCATTCCCAATGGTAGAATGAAGAACCTTTGCCACATAACAGGACTTCGGCATCAGATCCTCTGTAAACTTTGCTCTTCCCGAAACTTTCTCATAGGCATCTACTCGCGGAATGCTCTTACCTACTGCCATACCTATCCCTCCAATCCATTGATTCTATCTTCTGTCCGACTTTTCACCTTATATATGAAAAAAAGCTCCCTGAAAACAGCCCACTTCCACCTCATATGTGGAATACTTATAGCCGTACTTTAGGAAGTCTGGTAGAGACGCTCAGACCATTATTCTGAGCATATATAAGTTTTTCATCTTAGAAAAAATTATACCAATATTTCAAATTAATGTCAACGTCCAGCAATCATACTTTTAATTTCATCATTGTCTTTCTCCTCTTTTTATGTCAAAATAAAATAAGATGAAAAAATAAATCCGCATCTGGTCTTTTGGCATTGGAAACAAAACGAAAAATCCCTCTTGACTCTCCCCGTAAGGGAAGGATGTAAGCTTAGAAAAGCAAAAGTTTAGGAGGTATTATCATATGATGCCTGCTATGGGTGCCGAGATGGAGCGATTGGGATGTGAATGTGCTCTTCCTGAATATTGTTTTACCCACTATCTGGAGCCCGGATACAAAGAAGAATCGATTCTCATAGAAACCTGTGAAGCTGTCACAGAGAAAAAAGAAGATACCGATTTCATCAAATTTAAAGATTTTCCGGAAATCCAGGCCGCCTGTATCTATCACAAAGGTTCTTACCGGTATTTTTCCCGGTCTTATTCGACATTGCTTCGTTTCATAGAAGAAAACGGATACGAAATCTGCGGAAATATCCGGGAAAATTACATTGATGGCATCTGGAACAAAGATAGCGAAGAAGAATGGCTGTCAGAGATTCAGATACCGGTCCGGCCAATCAAATAAGAATAGAAACAGCGAAAAAATCCCTGTCAGAAAATTCATTTTCGTAATTCTGACAGGGATTTTCCTATCCCACAGGGAATATTTTTCTATTACTCTTCTGCTGCAAAAATCGGTTCAAAGACTCTTTTTCGCAGTTCTTCTTTTTCTTTCTGGCTGCGCATCGCAAGCTGACAAAAATATTCCTGGGCTTCCAGTTTTTCTTTTCCTCTTCTGTCAACTTTTTCATAAGTACCGTCTTCCTGAAGGATATGGGCTTTCATCGTATCGGCAAGCTGAATATCCAGCACCTCTTTTACCCTTCTTTTCAGGTCTTCATCCTCTACCGGGAAGACGATTTCCACTCGTCTGTCCAGATTACGCGGCATCCAGTCTGCACTTCCCATATACACTTCTTCATGCCCGTCATTATAGAAACAGAAAATCCGGCTATGTTCCAGAAATGTTCCTACAATGGAGCGTACCTCAATGTTTTCGCTTAATCCCCGTCTTCCTGCAATGAGACAGCAGATTCCGCGAACGACAAGACGAATTTTTACTCCTGCATTGGAGGCTTCATAAAGGGCGGTAATGATATCCGGATCACATAAGGAATTCATCTTTGCTTCAATTCTGGCTTCCTTTCCTTCTTTTGCATTTTTCGTCTCTCTTCCAATCAGTTCCAGGAATTTATTTTTCAGCCAGATTGGTGCAACGGCTAATTTTTCCCAGGTCAACGGTTCGGAATAACCGGAAAGCATATTAAAGACTGCCGTTGCGTCTTCTCCAATCATGTCATTTGCTGTAAACATGCCAAGGTCTGTATATAATTTCGCTGTAGAATCGTTGTAATTTCCTGTTCCCAGATGGACATAACGTTTGATTCCCTCAGCCTCTCTGCGAACCACAAGAGTAATCTTGCTGTGAGTTTTCAGTCCCACCAGACCATAGATAACATGACATCCTGCTTTTTCCAGTTTTTTCGCCCAGACAATGTTATTTTCCTCATCAAAACGAGCTTTTAATTCTACCAATACCGTAACCTGTTTGCCATTTTCCGCTGCGAGAGCAAGAGAAGCAATAATCGGAGAATTTCCGCTGACCCGGTAAAGAGTCATCTTAATCGCCAGTACGTTCGGATCTACTGCAGCCCGATGAACAAACCACAAAACCGGATCAAAACTATCATATGGATGATGAACCAGAATATCTTTTTTCTTAATCTGGTCAAAAAATGTCTCGTCTAATTTCACACCCTGTACCGGCTGCGGTTTATATGGCTCCTGCTTCAGGTTATCAAAACCCGGGAGACCGTATATCTTCATAAGGAAAGTCAGATCCAAAGGCCCATTGATTGGATAAGTATCGATCTCATGGATTCCTAACTGCTTTTTCAGATATTTTTCCAGGGCTTTATCCATGCCATCCTCATATTCCAGCTTGATTGCCTCACCCCACTGACGTTTCTTTAACTGTTTTTTGATTTCTTTTAACAGATCTTCCGCATCTTCTTCATCGATCGTCAAATCCGCATTTCTCATAATTCGATAAGGATAAGCACATTTTACTTCATAATTCAGAAACAGTTTGTCAATATTTCTCTCAATGACCTGTTCCAGTAAAATAATCTGTCTCGTTCCATCTTCGGAAGATGGCAGTTCTACAATTCTTGGAAGAACAGAAGGAACCTGTACCGTTGCCACCTCATAGTCTTTACCACCTGCTTTGTTCTTGATCAAAGCCGCAATATTCAGCGTTTTATTTCGAATCAGAGGAAATGGGCGGGAGGAATCCACTGCCATCGGAGTCAGAACCGGATAAATGTCTTTGTGGAATACATGGTCTACAAATTCTCCCTGTTTTTCCGTTAAGTCTTCGTGTTTTAAAATGATATGAAGCTTATTTTCATTCAGCTGAGGAAGCAAAGATCGAAGCAGGGTTCCGTATTGAAGATCTGTCATACGATGGGTCTCTTCGCAAATTGCATCCAGCTGTTCCTGAGCCGTCATTCCTGCCAGGTCTTTCTTTGTATATCCTGCATGCACCATATCTTTTAAGGATGCGATTCGCACCATGAAAAATTCATCCAGATTCGATGCGGTAATGCTTAGAAACTTTACCCGTTCCATCAGTGGATTTGCCTTATCTTTTGCCTCATTGAGAATCCTGTAGTTAAATTGTAGCCAGGATAATTCTCTGTTCGTAAAATTTTCAGGTTTGTTGTATTGATTTTTCTCTGCCATAACTAAAATCCCCTTTTCTGACGAAGTACCGGTCTGATGCCATAAATTTCTTCAAAGAAATCTGCTTTTTCTGTCAATAAACTTGCTTCCAGTGTCATATCCTCTTTCGGAGTCCCGGTAATCAAAAGCTCATTCCCTTTTCGCAGCACTGTCACATCGGTGAGTTTTTGTCTGTGACTGCGGTCCAGCACATTAGCAAGTCTTAAAATAGCAGTCAGCTTTGCAACCAGTAAATAATCGTATGCAGTATAACTATTTTGCTCCTCAAAAGACGGAAGATCCGTCGTATTATATAAAACAATATTGGCAACCAAGTTTCTCTCCCGATGGGACAGACCAATAATCTCCGTTGAAGTAATCAGCTGATATCCATTACTTCCCGGTTCATTCATATTAATAAATTTACCGCATTCATGAAGAAGGCAGGCCAGTTCCAGCAAGAGCCGTTCTCTTTTCCCCAGTCCATGATATTTTTTCGTATGATCGAAAACATTCAGTGCAATATCTGTCACAAAAACCGTATGGACTTTATTATAACGATACCGTTTTGCAAAATTTTTGGCCGCCATGACAATGTCTTTATCAAAATCATGAACCGGAAGAACTTTCTTCTCTCTTTCCGCATAATCTACTACCATGCCATCACATAAGTTGGTCTTGGTCAGCCAGATGGTATCTGCTTTTGATTGATCCAGAAAATTCTTATAAATAATAATCGATGGAAGCAGGTATCTGGCTTCCTCATAAGTAATTCCGTATTCCAGAGCAATCTGTTTTGTGGTTGTTTTCCGAATCTTCTTATACAGATATTGTACCTGTTCTTTGGTCATATAATCTTTGATATTAAGCTCCGGCGCAATCTTGGACCAATTCAAAGAACTATCTCCTATGACAATCACATTTTTGATTGCCTTTTCCTTCAAATAAATACTTCGGAATGTATTTAACTCGTACTCAATATATTCTTCCACAATGGAAAAATACTCCGGACTGTTCTGCTCCACTTTCGCCAGAGTATCCTGGGTCTTTAACGTTCCAATTCGAATATTCTGGGTCACACTTAATGCCTGTTTATCAAAAAGAGAAATCTGCAGGCTGCTGGCTCCAATATCCAGAATTGCTGTATTTTTCTCAATAATCTTATTAAAATCTTCTTGTTTCAGGGTAATTCCTTTATACATCAAAAGACGCATCTCCGAATTACTTGGAACAGTAAGCTCGAATCCGGTCCGAAGTTTGATCTGGTGCACCACCATCTCCCGGTTATCCAGAGAGCGGATAGCACTGGTTCCCTTGCACTCCACTTCTTTCACACCATATTCAGCCAGTTTTTCTTTAAATTTTAATAAAATCTGGCAGATTGCTTCTACCTGATCCACCCCCAGTTTTCCTTTGGAGTAAGCATCTTTACTAATATCAAAATATTGATTTACATAATCAACCTGATGAATTCCAATCTTCGGTGAAATCTCATATATTTTTAATGACACTTCCTGGGAGCCCACCACGATTGCACCGTAAGTAAAATAAGCCACATTCATCGTCCTTTCTTCCATGTTTTATGTCAGACAGCTTCTAAAATCTATTCTTGTTTTTCATATATTGTACTAAAATTGAGGAAAAAACACAACGACGGGGGAAAAAAAATTTGTAAAGTTTGTGTTAAAGGGGATATCAAAACCCCGGTAAAACGTGACACACTACGTTTTACCGGGGTTTTGATTGGAGAATTTTGATATCCGGACATAGTTCAAAGATACACTCGCAAAGAAAAATAGCGCCCTCACTCTGGTAAAGTAAAGCGCTATTTAATAGTACATACTATTTAGTTTCTCATAAAAAAAATCTGTTTTGAAAAAAATTACAGAATTATATCATACTTTTCCTAACTTTCGTACACTTCTTTCATGACCGGTGCCAGAATGTCCGTAAGTCCGCTGATAACAGGCGCAATCAATTCAAGGGCTTCTTCCCGGTCTGAAGCTGCTGCCGTTACCCGGATAATACATCCATCCGGCTTTGCATAGGTGGCCACCGTCGGATTCTTATAATCCAGAAATGCGGCAATCTTATCTGCCACAGGGGCCTCTCCAATCTCACTTCCCGGTGCCTCTCCCGGTCCTTTTAACCGGATATTCATAGAAACAAATACTTTGCCTGACAGCTTGTTCAGGAAAATATCACAGCATTCATTAAATAAAGGTTTCATCTCTGTTGGAGGTCCCGGAAGCAATACGGCTGCCTTTCCATCTTTTGCAAGAATCATGCCGGGCGCTGTTCCCCATTCATTGTGTACGATTACTGCATCTTCCGGCACATAAGCCTGTTTTTTAATACTTTCACTAATTTCCTTCAGGCCAAATTCAAATCCCCGTTTTTCCACATTATCATAGACCTTCTGGTTAAATACCAGCTTCTGACCAAAATAATCTGCCACCAGTTCTTTGGTAAGATCGTCTTTGGTCGGTCCCAGTCCGCCTGTCAGAACCACAATCTCTGCCCGGTCAAAGGCAATGTTAAGAGCTGCCTTTAATCGGTCATAATTATCTCCTACTACCGTCTGATAATAAACATCAATCCCGATATGTGCCAGTTTTTTGGCAATATACTGGGCATTGGTATTTAAAATATCCCCTAATAAAATCTCTGTCCCCACACTAATAATCTCAGCTACCATTTTTTGTCCTTCCTTCCCACTATCCTGTTATAAGCAGATATCCATAGCCATTCTTTCTGACTGTATGATTCATCCTCATCTACTCGTAAGATTTGATAAACGCAACGTTATCCACTTCCACACTACTCAGCCAGCTTTCCTTAAATTCACTTGGGCTGTATAAAGGTGTATACCACGCCTGGGAATTAAAATAATTTTGTAAACTATCATCACTGAACATTCTTCCATGACGGGCATAAATCTCATTTCTTGCCAAACGAAGCTGAGACTTCGTCAGGTGGCTGATATCCGAATATGTCAATGCATAGGTACTGCTGTAAGGTAAAATATAATAGTTATTCTTTGTAGCAGGCGCCGGTACCGGGGCTGGCGCCGGTGCAGCTGTTGTTGCCTGAGTAGCTGCTGTTGTTACTGTTGTTGCTGTTGTCTCCGCAGCGGGTACTCCCACCTGACCGGATACAGCAGGACCTTCTTTTGAATAAGCATCCGCCAGAACCTTCTGAAGCGTGGTCATAGTCTGGGCTTCTCCGTCCAAAGCCAGATAAGTTGCCTCAAAAGAATTATTCGTTACATCTACCGTAAACTGAATCTGTGCTTTATAATCTGCCTTTTCAAATTCACAATCTCCGGTAAATTCTACAATATCTACGATATTCCCTTTCTCATCTTTTGCCTGAAAATAGCCCCAGGATGGATTTTCAAAATACTTCTCAAAAACCTGTCCATAAGGGGAATCCGGATAATTCGAAGGACATCCGTTCTTTACCATCAAAACATGAGAATCTTCTTCTGTACTTGTCTTTGCTTCTCCTATTGTTGCCTGCTGGCCATCACTTTGTTCGCTGCCGGAGTCCTGATTTTTTCTACCGGAGCAACCGGTTACCAATACAGCGACCAGGAGTATCGCAAGAAACCATGTCATTCTTTTTTTCATGCTGTGCTCCTCTCTTTTCCAAATTTTTATATTAATTAATTATAATATAAGTTTTTTTTACTGTAAAGAAAATCAAATGGTTTTTTCCTGCAAATGTTTCTAAAAAATACCTTTTCTAAGCAAAAATCTAACTTGTAAAACAAGACAGGAAGCATACAATAAAGATATAGAGTAACATGACTGCAAATAATAAAATCAACAGGAAAAGAGAGGATTTCCATGTTAAGTTATCGATTGGTACAAAAGACAAAAGTCCTGGCCGGAAGCGGAGTTATCAGACAGCTTCCGCAGCTTCTTGAGGAAACCGGTTTTTGCAAACCTTTTCTCGTATTCGATCAGGGACTGAGTGAGACAACCATTATTACATGTATCACTGATTTATTAAATAAAAACAACTATCCTTATACGATTTATGACCGAATCACACCGGATCCTGCTGCGAATCTGGTCGATGACGGTGCCACACTTTTTAAGAAGCATTCCTGCGACTGTATTATTGCCATCGGCGGCGGCAGTACCTTAGATGCAGCTAAAGGCATCAATATCATGTGTCATAATGCCGGGAAAATTCTGGATTTTGTAGGACATGAAGAGAGAATGAAGCCAGCCTCTTCCTTAATCTGTGTTCCGACTACTGCAGGAACCGGAAGCGAGCTTTCCGACTGGATTGTAATTACGGATTTGGTCAAAAAAGAAAAACACCCCATCAATGTCAGCAATTCCATGTGTGAATATGCGATCCTGGACCCGGAATTGACCTTTGATCTGCCTCCTCAGATTACCGCCGCAACCGGGCTGGATGTTTTTTCTCATGCCTTTGAAGCCTACACTTCTCTTCGTTCAAACATTGCAACAGATTTGATTTGTGAAAAGATTATGGAAACGGTTGCCACCTATCTGCCAATTGCGGTAAAAGACGGGCATAATCGAAAAGCCAGAGAACAGATGATGATAGCCGCAAGTTATGGGGGATGGATGCTGGTCGATGGTATCGTTCATATCGGTCATTGTATTGCCCATGAGATTGGAGCAGCTTTTCACATTCCTCATGGTGCCGCCTGCTCCTATGCTTTTCCTGCTATGGTAAAGCATATCGCTTATGCAGATCCGGATAAAATCAAGTATGCCGGAAAATTCCTCGGCGCTTCTTTTGACGGCAGTGAGACTCCCGATGTGATCGCCCAGAAGACCTGTGATGCCTATATCCATTTCCGGGACAATGTGGTTTCACTTACACCACTCTCTCACTATGAACCGGATTTGTCCAAGGTAAATCTATCTATGGCAAAGACCATTGTGAAGGATCCTCTGACTTCCATGACACCGGTTCCGGTTACATTAGAAGATGTAATGTATATGCTTTATACCATATTTGTTTGAAAAGCAGCTTCTTTAAAAATGATAAAGAACCATCCTAAAACTCTGAAAGAGTTTTTTGAAAACAAACGCAAAAACGGGAAATCTGCAACATATTATATGCTGTAGATTTCCCATTAGTCAGATTAAAAATTTTAAGAATTCAGAGAAGCTACCTTTACAGCAGCTCCCTGTTTCATCAATCGATCCAGATCTTCTTTCCGGATTCCTTCATCGACTGCAATCCCCTTAAACTCAGAAAGACCTGCAAACACATTGGTAGCCCTTGTACCTATTTTTGAGCTGTCACAGAGCATATATACCTCATTGGCACTTCGCATCATCGCTTTTTTGAGACCGGCAATCTCAATATTCGGCGTGGAAGCGCCCTGGGAAAGTGAAAGTGCATTAGGAGATAAGAACAGTTTATCGGCCCTCACAGAGCTTAAAAATTCAATGGCACAAGCTCCGTAAGTACATTCAAAATTCGTTCTGATACTTCCCCCGATTAAGATGAGGTGAATCTCTTTGCTTCCCTGCAGCTCCATAGCAATAGGCAGGTCATTGGTAATCACAGTAAGCTTTCTTCCTTCTTTTAAAAGGCGGGCAAGTTCCAAAGTCGTCGTTCCGCTATCTAAAAGAATCGTGTCACCTGGTTGAATCCAGGATAACGCTTCCCGGCCAATCGCCTTTTTTTCTTCCAGATGAAGGGTCTTTCTATCATCAATGGTATTCTCCGGGGAATACACATCTTCTTTATAAAGAGCCCCTCCATGGGTCCGGACCAAAAGTCCCATATTCTCCAGATCCCGAATATCTGCACGAAGAGTAGCACCGCTGACCTGAAAAACCTCTATCAGCTCATTCACATCTACTCTTTTCTTTTCTTTCAGCATTTCCAGTATCCGTTCTCTTCTTTCCTGGGCAAACATCTTCTTTTCTCTCCTTTATATGATCATTTCAGACCGGACCGGAAGAAAGCTTTACAAGAAACAGGTTCCTAGTTTACACCAAAATGGTCGAATAAAAGTCGTTCTGCTTCTTTACTCCACAGTCCTCTGTGTTCTTTACAACATTCATCCAATTCTTTAAAGAAAGGATCTTCCTCGCCAAGTTTTCCAAAATCTTCAATGGCTGTCATTGGCATATCAAACTGCATATAAGCTAATTTCTTTCCGCCTGGAATTTTTGGAAGATTCATGGTTGTTTCTGCGATTGAATTAATTCCACCAACATGAGTTACCATAACCGCAGAATTAATCAACCCTTTTGCAGATTTTTCAATTGCTTCTTTCATATCATCGGAATTACCGCCGGTAGAACCAAGAATTCTGGTTCTGGAGTAATGACAATCGTAAAGATTAACTCTGGAACCAAACTGATTGTCTGTCGGACCTGCAAACAGATTCATACATCCGTCATAAGCTAACAATCTGTTACCCATCTCGCAAAGACCTTCTACCGGTACATAGATAAATACATCATCATATCCATGTCCTTCTGTCAGTGCCATAAGCTCCTCTTCCTGGTCTGCCATCTTACTGGTATTCACATAATGAAGCTCTACTCCATGCTGGGCTGCTTCCGATTCCGGAATCACTTCTCTTGCACGCTCGATTTTCGCATCATTTACTTCTGTTACAACGATTCTTTTTGGTTTATTCTCAAAAGTAAGGCCATAACTTACAGCACCAAGGCCCATCGGTCCGCATCCTCCAAGAATTAAAATATTACCGCCTTCTTTGGTTCCCATAATATGCTGATAAGTTCCCGGAACTGTGTGGAAGTTGGTATGATATCCTCCGATGACACAGCTCATTGGCTCGCCTAAAGAAGCTTCAAAATAACTATCTCCATCATACTCCCAGATGCATCCTTTTTCAATCACATCATTTGGGAAAATACAATAAGTAGCTGCTCCTCCAAAATATTCGTAAGAATATCCGGGAGATTCCATCTGTCCCGGAATTGCAGGCTGCTGGGCGAATTTCTTACCAACATGGAATTTATCTTTCCATTTTTCTCCAACTTCTACAATGTCACCGGTAAACTCATGTCCGATCAGGACAGGATTGGTTGCCACATTCTCCGGAACTCTCTTATGATCTTTTCCTAATTGGATAGTCTTCCAGGTTGACATGCAGATGCTGTCGCTGACAACCTTTACCAGAATTTCATCTTCCTTAATCTGTGGAAGTTCAAATTCTTCCAATCTTACATCCTGTGCTCCGTAAAGTCTGACTCCTTTTGCTTTCATTTCGTTTCCTCCTATTAAAAGTTAATAATAAAAATGTATGGCTTGCACCATTTGTTTGCATTTTGTTTTGTGTCTTTTCTTTTGTGATTACATATTATCATTTATTTTCATTTTATGCAAGTATTTATTTTTATTTTCTTTTATTCTTTTTCATTTTTGGCATTAATCAATAGTGACAAAATAATTTTTGTTCAAATTGAACAATTCTCCATTGTCATGTACAATAAAACTACGAAAATCAACGTTGATGAAAAAAACAATTGAAAAATACATTTTACGGAGGTTCTTTATGAAAGAAAAAGTACAACGCTTTGGACGTTTCTTAAGTGGTATGGTAATGCCCAATATCGGAGCATTTATAGCATGGGGTATTATCACAGCATTATTTATCCCGGACGGATACTTTCCAAATGAGACGATCAACCAATTGGTAAGTCCGATGTCCACCACTCTTCTTACCTTATTGATTGCATTTACAGGCGGTAACGTAGTAGCCGGACATCGGGGCGGTGTTACCGGTGCGATTATGACCATGGGATTGATCGTAGGAACCGATGTTCCAATGTTCATCGGTGCAATGATTGCCGGCCCATTAGGCGGTTACATTATTAAAAAGTTTGATCAGGCAGTAGAAGGACATGTTCCGGCAGGTTTTGAAATGCTGGTCAACAACTTTTCCGTTGGAATCATCGGGGCTATTCTGGCAATCCTGGCATTAAAAGGTGTAACTCCTTTGATGCTGAAATTAAATGATTTTATGGCGGCCGGTGTAGGATTCTTTGTTGATCATGGTCTCCTTCCTCTGGCAAGTATTTTCATTGAGCCAGCAAAAGTGTTATTCTTAAATAATGCATTAAATCATGGTATTTTATCTCCTCTTGGAATTGAGCAGGTAAAAGAAGTAGGAAAATCCATCTTCTTCTTACTGGAATCCAATCCGGGACCCGGACTTGGTGTACTGCTTGCTTATTGTATAGCCGGAAAAGGTTCTGCAAAAAGTTCTGCTCCCGGTGCAGTCATCATCCATTTTCTTGGAGGAATCCATGAAATTTATTTCCCATATATCCTGATGAACCCGCCTCTGATTCTGGCTTCCATCGCCGGAGGTGCAAGTGGAATCTTTACCTTAAACTTATTACATGCAGGTTTGGTTGCACCGGCTTCTCCCGGAAGTATTCTTGCAATCATAGCTATGAGTCCAAAAGGCGGTATGCTTCCGGTTCTTGCCGGCGTAGCAGTGGCGACTATCGTATCCTTTGCCGTTGCAGTTCCATTACTGAAAATCTTTGGAAAAGAGGAAGATCTGGAAGAAGCATCGAAAAAAATGAAGGATATGAAACAGGAATCCAAAGGAATTGTCTCCAAAGAAGAAGCTGCCCCTGCAAAAGAAATCTCTTCTGTAAAGAAAATTGTATTCGCCTGTGACGCAGGAATGGGATCTTCTGCAATGGGAGCTACCGTTCTTCGGAAGAAACTGAATCAGGCAGGTGTTAATCTGGAAGTCATACATGCACCTGTTTCCAATATCCCAAAAGATGCAGATATTGTAGTAACACACAAAGAATTGGGCGACCGGGCAAAAACATCCTGTCCAACCGCAGAATTTGTACTGATCACCAACTTTATGAACGCACCGGAATACGATGAGCTTGTTGGCCGTCTTTCCGGAAAATAAAAAAGAAAGAGGGCGCTGTCATGTATATATCCCCGCGTCAGAAACAACTATTACTCATATTATTAAATAACGAAGAAGTACTTTCCATCAGCAGTCTTGCACAACAAATCCAGGTCAGTAAACGGACGGTACAGCGTGAAATGGATGGCATCGGAGAGGAGCTGTCCCTGCGCGGCCTTAAATTAAAATCCAAAACCGGAAAAGGAGTCTGGGTAGAAGGTCCTTTAGAAGCAAAATATAGTCTTTTGGAAAAATTGAACCAGGAACTGGGGCTTCCTGTCATCGACAAGGAACAGCGGATGTTAGCCATTGCCGGTGAATTGTTAAAGTCCAGTGAGCCAAGAAAACTTTACTACTTTGCAAACCTGTTCCGCATCAGTGAATCTACTGTTGCCAAAGATATGGACCAGACCGCCAGATGGCTTACTTCCTATCATTTAAATCTGGTTCGAAGACAGGGTGTCGGGGCCTATATCGAAGGATCGGAACCGGACAGACGGCAGGCATTAAAAGCCTATATTCAACTTGCTTCCGAACATAAAGCTTCCTGCGGAATTGAGCTTCTCCCAAGACGAACCTTTTCTTATGAAGATCTGGATACGGAAAACACCAAATACAGTATCTGCACTCTTTTAGATCAGGAAATTGTCAAAAAAGTCATTGTCTGCCTTGGCAGTATCCAGCATCCTCTCATAGACCGGATGACAGACTATTCTTATACGGGGATGATTATACATATTACAATTGCTATTTCCAGAATCCGGCAAAAGGAACCGGTAAAGGAGCTGCCGGAAATTCTGGACCAGCTTCGGGCCGAAAGTGCTTATCTTCTGGCCCAAAGAATTGTAGAATCTTTGGAGAAAGAATTTTCCATGGAAATTCCTGACATGGAATGCGCCTACATCTGCATGCACTTAAAAGGTGCAAAAATGCAGTCAGTCGACAAGGTAAACCTGGAGGAAAAAGAAGACGGATTTTTTATCGCTTATGAAAAGACCCTTCAGCTTATTTATCAAATGATCGACCGTTATGACAAAACCATTTCCTTCGCCTTAAAACGAGATGAAGAGTTTATGGAAGCAATGATGAATCACATGAGACCGACTCTGGCACGACTTCAGTATCATATGGAAATAACCAATCCTCTTCAGGATCAGGTCAAAGAAAGCTATTCTGAAATATATGAACAGTGTGAAAAAGCATCGGAAATCATCGAAGAACAATATGGTTTTCCGGTTCCGGATGCAGAAATCGGATTTCTGACCATGCACTTTGCAACCGCTGTCATGCGACTGTCTCAGAAGAAAAAAACCTTGCGTACGGTACACATTGGAGTTGTCTGTGCCAGCGGAATGGGAATTTCCAGATTGATATCCACCAGAATGAAACAAATCTTTTCCGATTCTGTTTCTGTTACCACATACAGCTATACAAAGCTGCAGGATGAAATCCCCCCAAATCTGGATTTCATCATTACGACCTTCCCGCTGGAAAGAGTATCCATTGATTCTTTATTAATAGATCCTCTTCTTCCGGAAGAAAATCTGGCTGCAATCAGTCAGAAAGTAGAATATTATGCTTCTCTTCCAAAAAAAGAGTTTCAGAAGGACGAGGAAGAGTTTACAAAAAAATTAGATCAGATTTCCAATATTTCCAACAGTATCCGCCATCTTCTGACCGATTTTGCTGTCTATCGGGTACAAAAAGGGATTGAGTTTGAAAGTCTGGTCGGAAAGGCAGGCCGTCTGGCAGGGCAAACGGAAGCGGATCAGATTGCGATTTATCAGGCAATCATGAAACGGGAACAACTGGCAACCCAGGTCATGGAAGATTTTGATCTGGCTTTGCTTCACGCCAAAACTTCCGGTGTCAGATCCCCTGTTTTTCATATCTACCTTCCTGAATCTTCCTCCTTCACCCACCCTTACTGGAAGGGCATTCATTGTGCTGTTGTCATGCTGATTCCGGATGATTCCCATCATCTTGATAACAGCAGCATCCTGGGAGCCATCAGCAGTAAACTGGCCGAAGGCGATACCTTTATCTCTTTGATCCGGGCAGGACAGGAAGATCAGATCAAAGCTTTTCTGGAAGAAATTTTAAAAACATTTTTCAAACAATTTTTATCTCGTTTTACCTGCTAACCTTTTTCTTAAGGCAAAACGTTATGGTCATACCAATCAATCAGCAGGAGACGGACCTGTTTTTACGTCTCCTGCATAGAAATAAAAAGGAGTCTTTCATATGTTTTTTAAGAAGAAAAAAAATACTACACCTGAAACCAAAAAACCTGCTCTTTTACTAAAAGAGAATATCCGTCTGGATCAGAAAGATCCGGGAAGCAAGGAAGCCGTTATCCGTATGATCGGAAGTATTCTCCAGGAATCCGGATATGTCAACGAAAACTATGTGGAAGGAATGTTAAAAAGAGAAGAATCTTTCCCAACCAATCTGGGAAATGGAATTGCCATCCCCCATGGTGTTCTGGAAGTGAAAAAAGAAATTAAAAATTCCGGTCTTGCTGTCCTGGTTTTCCCGGAAGGGGTACAGTGGAACGATGAAACCGTTAAACTGGTCGTTGGAATTGCCGGCGCGGAAGAGGAACATCTGGATATTCTTTCTAATATCGCAATGAATCTTTCTACACCAGATGAAGTAGAAAAATTAGTTGCCGCAAACAGCGTGGATTATATTTACGATATTTTTATGGGAAATGTAACAGAATAGGAAGAAGGGAACAACATGATTATAACAGTCACATTAAATCCTGCTGTCGATAAAACAGCGGATCTTACTCAGTTTGAACATGGCGGACTGAACCGCCTTACAAATATTATCAACGATGCCGGTGGAAAGGGAATCAATGTATCGAAAACAATCAAAGCCCTTGGCGGAAACAGCATTGCAACCGGTTTTTTAGGCGGCAGTGCAGGAATCCTGATTGAAAATGCTTTAAATGAACTTGGCATCGAGCATGATTTTATTAAAGTATCCGGAAATACAAGAACAAACTTAAAAGTTGTAGAACAAAACGGTTTTGTGACCGAATTAAATGAGCCCGGCCCGGAAATATCATTTGAAAATATGACTGCTCTGGAAGAAAAACTTCTTTTCTATGCCGGTGAAGATACTATCTTCGTTTTCGCAGGAAGTATTCCGGCAAGTGTTGACAAAAACGCGTACTGCGGCTTAATCCGTTCTGTCAAAGAAAAAGGTTCCAAAGTATTTCTCGATGCAGACGGAGAATTATTTGTAAAAGGCTTAAAAGCGCAGCCTACCATTATCAAACCAAATAAAGCAGAAGTGGAAGAACACTTCGGCATGGAAACCTCTGCTACAGAAGAGGAACTGATTTTCATGGGCAAAAAACTTCTGGAAGAAGGACCGGAGCTTGTCGCAGTATCCCGAGGTGCTATGGGCGCTCTTTTCTTTACAAAAGACGCTGTCTATTCCTGTCCGGGACTAAAAGTAAATGCTCATTCTACCGTTGGTGCCGGCGATGCCATGGTAGCCGCATTAACTTACGGAATTGACAGCAAACTGACCCTTTTGGATTGTATCCGTCTTGGAATGGCTACATCTGCCGGTGCCGTTACCACAAAAGGTACAAAACCCCCAACCAGAGAGCTGGTAGACGAACTTGCCCGCCAGGTTGAAATTCATACTATATAAAAACTCCTAACCAGTTATTTGCCAAAAAAGGTTCTGGCCGTCAAAGAAACGGTTCAGAACCTTTTTACTTTTTGATCCGATCGCATATTCAAGAACGCCTCAGCGTTCTTGCTGCGAGATAAATATGTGCCGGAGAGCACTCTTACAGATAACACTTAAATACTCCTGCCATCTTGGTTATACGAAGGGGACCGCTTTCCATTCTCTTTCTTACAAACTCTTTAAATTCCAGATACCTTCGGCTTAAATGTTCATGCTGATTTCCATGGCAGGACAGAATATAATCTACAATAGGCTCTGCCTGGTCCACCAGAAGATAATCTTCGTATCTTTTTTCTTCCACCCAGGCAAATAAAGGCAAAAGCTCTTTTTTTCCATTTTCCAGTCCGAACTCTTCGTAAAGATTCTTTTCTGACAATACAATTTCTGAATCAAAATCCTGCACCAGCTTTGTAATTTCCTTCATATGGTCTTTTCCATAGGTGCTGCATAAAAACATTCCTCCAGGCTTTAAAACCCGTTTTACCTCATTTAAGGCCTTCTTCCGGTCACTGATGTAAAACAGCAAATGATTGGCAACAACAAGATCAAAGGTTTTTTCCTTGTATGGAATCTGGTTGCAGTCAAATACCTGAAACTGGAATGGATGTTCCTCTTTTTCGAATCGTTTTTTTGCGTCCTCTATCATACCTCCGGAAATATCAGATAACACAATCTCCGTCTGCTTCGGAATTTTTCCACTGTTTTCCAACCACAGCTGCCCGGTTCCGCATCCAATCTCAAGCACTTTCTGTCCCGGTTTTATATCCATTTCCTGAAAAATCCATGGGAACCAGCGAACCGAATTCATCGAATACTCTTTATGAAGACGGATTCTTACGTCCAGATTGGAAGCATTTTTATACTGATCCACCAGACTGTGTTCCTGATTGGTCACATGTAAAAGTCCCATCATCTCTTCCCAGTCTATCTCCTGATTTTCCTCCAGCTTTTTCGAGGTCTCTTTCAAAGATTTTTCCACCTGGTTTAAATGCTCGATCTTTTTTCGAACCAGATCAAGCTGAAGATCCAGAGAATGGCGGATAAAGTTCTGATCCTGGTCATTGATCGTCATCGTCATTATCTCTTCCAGAGAAAATCCCAGATATTTTAAAGAAAGGATTTTCTGCAGCTTGGCAAAATCTCCATCTGTATAATACCGGTAACCCTTTTCATTGACTTTGCTCGGCTTTAAAATTCCCTGTTTATCATAATATCGTATCGTTCGAAGAGTCACATTTGCCTTCCGGGCAAACTCACCGGAAGTATAATAGCCGTCTTTTGCCATAAAAATTTCACTCCCAGACTTTTCCTTATTACAAAAAAAGCTCAGTAAATACTGAGCTTCCTGCAATGCGGGAGATGGGACTTGAACCCACACGAAAATCCATTCACATGATCCTTAGTCATGCCTGTCTGCCAATTCCAGCACTCCCGCTTATTCAGTTTTTTTTCTCAACCGAACAAATAAGAGTATACACGAAAACTCTTATTTCGTCAACCCTTTTTTTCAATTTTTTCTAACTTAATTTTATAAAGAATATCTGTCTATTTTCTTGCGATTCTTTTCCAGTCCTTGTATAATAAATAAAGGAATAAATCAATCTAGAAAAGAAAATGTGAGGTACTAAAATGGAAAGACGAGTTGGTACAGTTTCAAGAGGAATTCGAGGTCCGATTATCCGCCAGGGAGACGATCTTGTGAAAATTACAGTAGAAAGCGTTTTGGAAGCTGCAAAAAGTGAAGGTTTTTCCTTAAGAGACAGGGATGTCATCGCTTTAACAGAATCTATCGTTGCCCGGGCACAGGGAAATTATGCTACTGTACAGGACATTGCAGAAGATGTCAGAGCAAAAACAGGTGGGGAAACCCTTGGTGTTATCTTCCCAATTCTCTCCAGAAATCGTTTTGCAATTAATCTGAAAGGAATCGCTATGGGATGTAAAAAGGTCGTACTGATGCTGAGTTATCCCAGCGATGAAGTTGGAAATGCACTGATTTCCTATGATCAATTAGATGAATCCGGTGTAAATCCTTACTCCGATGTGTTAACCTTAGAGCAGTACAGAAATCTGTTCGGAGAAAACAAACACGAATTTACAGGTGTTGATTATGTAGAATACTACAGCTCCATTATTACCGAAGCAGGCGCTGAAGCTGAAATTATTTTTGCAAATCAGGCAAAAACAATTTTAAATTATACGGATTGCGTAATCAACTGTGATATCCATACAAGGTTCCGTACCAAACGTATTTTAAAGAATGCCGGCGCAAGAATCGTCCTCGGCTTAGATGATATTTTAAATACTTCTGTAAATGGAAGTGGTTTTAACAGTAAATACGGACTGCTTGGCTCCAATAAATCAACAGAAGACAAAATCAAGCTCTTCCCAAATGAATGTGAGGATCTGGTTCTTGACATCCAGGCTGCTATCCTTTCCGAAACGGGAAAGCATGTGGAAGTTATGGTTTACGGAGATGGTGCCTTTAAAGATCCCCAGGGAAAAATCTGGGAACTGGCTGATCCGGTTGTCTCTCCTGCTTTCACCGATGGTCTGATTGGAACACCGAATGAATTAAAACTAAAATATCTGGCTGACAATGATTTTGCCAATTTAAGCGGGGCTCAGTTAAAAGAAGCAATATCCAACAGCATCAAAGCCAAAGGTGATAATCTGGTAGGAAATATGGCTTCTCAGGGAACAACGCCAAGACAGCTTACCGACTTAATCGGCTCTTTATGTGATCTGACCTCCGGCTCAGGCGACAAGGGAACTCCGATTATTTTGATTCAGGGTTATTTTGACAACTTTACAACCGATTAATAGAAAATCAGAAAAAAGCTAAAACCGGATGATGCCAGTCATCCGGTTTTTTAGAGAGGTTTGGAAAGCGTTTTTCTTGGGTCTAAAGAATCCTGCTTTGCAGGATTTCCTATAAAATGAAAAAATCTCCTATCAAAATTTATAGGAGATTGTCAGTCATAATCCGGTTATAACCGATTCTCCACCCAAGAATCTGTTCTTCGCTTCAAATTCGTATCTGACAAATATCCTGGCTTGACTTCATCCTTAAACAGCACCTTCCCAATTGAAAAATCAGTGGCATCCGCTGTCTTCGTCCATCTTACAGTAGGGGTAAGCCTGCGCCGGTCTTGCACCGGTCTTCCGAGTCCCTGTGTAACACAGTTGATACTTCTTTTGAAACTATCTATAGTATAATCTTTTCTTTTTATCCTGTCAACCTGCACTTTTATATCAAAAAAGAAAAATGCTATGACAGAGATTGATTATCTTAATCTTTCACAACAAGGGTATCATAACCTTCCCTGCGAAGCTCCTGCTCAAATGCTCTTGCCTCATCCAAAGTGTCAAACTCACCAAGCTGAACTGCATAATAGTTTTTCCATGGCACCACGTCTCCGTCATAACCTTTTTCCACAGCTTGCATCAAAGCATACTGAGCCCGGTTAAAACTGTTATATAGACCGACCTGGACCCGATATACCTTTTCTAACACTTCTTCCGGCGGACCTACCGTCTCCATAATTCCACCTGCGATTGCCTGGGCGATATGATGAAATCTCTCATCAAAAAGGCTGTTGTCCTTATCTGTATTGATAAATCCTGTTTCCACCAAAACAGACGGCATCTGGGTACGTCGAAGAACCGTCAGGTCTTTTCTTTCTCTGACCCCCAGATCTGTAAATCCCACTTCTGCCAGCTTTTCATTGATATTTCTGGCAAGTTCTGCCTTTACCCCGTTGTCGTCATATAAAAGAGTTTCAACTCCGGAATAGGTATTGGGATTGGGGCTGGAATTCCGGTGGAGAGACACAAAGTAATCTCCTCCACTGGCATTGGCAATTCTGGCTTTTTGTCCCGGCGAATCATAGACATCCTCCGTTCTGGTATAAATCACCTCATAGCCGTTGTTCTCAAGCTCCTGGCCTACCGCTAAAGCAAGATTCAAATTGTCGTCCTTTTCTCTTCTATTGTTATAAACGGCTCCGTTATCATAACCACCGTGACCGGCATCCAAAATAATTGACGGCATATCTCTTTCTCATTTCATTTTTTACTACTATATGCCACAACCCAGCCTGAGGTGTTTTGTCCCAGACTATTCAATCACTGAGAACCGGAATCTGGTCTCTGAACGGAACTTTTCTCCTTCCGGTAAAATCGAATTTGGAAAGGAAGGAATGTTGCAGCTATTCGGGAAAAACTGAGTTTCAAAACAAATGGCTGTTCTTGGTTTATGAGGGATTCCACCCTTTCCAATCTCATCTTCCGACAACCAGTTTGCTGTATAAAACTGTATCCCCGGTAAATCTGTAAATACTTCCATCTTTCGACCGCTTACTGTCTCAATGGCAGCCGCATCCGGCTTTCCCTCTTCCTGTTCCAACACATAATTATGATCAAAACCATGTCCAATGATAAGCGGCTCAAAATCTGCATCAATCTGATCCATAAATGGAGTCATCTGTCTAAGATCCATCGGTGTCCCTTCCACAGAGATAAAATTGCCTGTCGGGACACAGTCAGTTCCCGTCTCCGTAATAAAGCTGCTCCTAATCATCGCCTGATGAGTCTGAAGCTTCTGTGCATCAAATCCTCTCAGGTTGAAATAGCTATGATTGGTAACATTAATCGGCGTATCCCGATCTGATCTGGCTTCATAAGAAATCACTAATTCATTTTCTTCCGTCAACTTATAGGTTACAGCCAGATTCAGGTTGCCTGGAAATCCCTGTTCCATATGGGGACTGATTCTCTTTAATGTAACTGCATTCTCATCTTCATCTCTGTATACCCGGTAAAAATGGAACCCATATCTGTCATAGCCGCTATGTAATGTATTCTCACCATCATTCTTATCTAACGAATAGATTCTCCCATTCAAGGTAAATTGAGCTCCACGAATCCGATTAGCGACTCGCCCTACTACTACTCCCTGACTGGATTCATTCACTTCATAACCGGAAACGCTATCATATCCTAATACGATATCATCAAGCTTTCCCTCTCGATCCGGTACAAAGAGTCTCACCAAGGCTGCTCCATAATCTAAAATGTGTGCTTCCATTCCATTCTTATTTTTTAAAACATACAAGAATGCTTCCTGTCCATCTCTGGTCTGGCCAAAGCTCCTTCTTTCAATCATGGTACCCTCCTAAGTTTTTCTTTTAGTTTATCAATTTTTTCCTATAATAACAAGTAAAAACCAAAAAAAACTTTCAAATCTCACAAATACAAGTACAAAAATTTCCTCTTTTTATCTGAAAAAGAACCTTTCAATTTGCTTACGTTCGGCAGCTACACTTCCCTGTACCATCTCCGGCTTTCCGCCGCCCCTTCCATTACAGATCTGATTCAGCTCTTTTGCAAGGCTTCGTACGTCCAAAGTACGGCTTCCAATGACATATCGATAACCGTTTTTATCATTTCCGGCAAATACAGCTGCCACTTTCACGTCTTTTTCCAGCAATTTGTTCGCAAGCTCTCTTGGCTGATTCCCCTCCAGGCCATCCTCAAATAAAACTGCTCTTTCACTTCCCTCTTTGACAGCAGCTACTTTATAGGAGAGCAGCTCATCCTGCAACCGGGCAATTTCCCCTTTTTGTTGATAGATTTCTTCTTTCAATCGTTCTACCCCTTCTGCCACCTGACTTTCATGGGCAGATAAGGAAAGAGCAATCTTTCTGACACTATCTTCTTTTTCGCAGTAATCTGCAAGTGCTGCAAACCCGCAAAGCATATAAAGTCTTACTCCGCCTTTGTAATTTTGCATATTGACAATTTTAATCATGCCGATTTGTCCTGTCCGATGTAAGTGAGGCGCACAGCAAGCACATACATCATAACCTGGAATCGTAATAATTCTTACCTGCCCCAGAATTTCAATCTTACTTCTATATTGTAAAGTGGTAAGTTCCTCTTTCGTCGGGTAGGAAACCTGAATTGGAAGGTCTTCGGCCACCGCTTCATTGGCCTTCTTTTCCACCACTCGAACCTGTTCTTTTGTCAGGACACCATTAAAATCCAATGTCACAACCTGACTGCCCAGATGAAAGCCTACATTGTTATATCCGAAAAGTTTATGCACCAGACCGGATACAATATGCTCACCGGTATGATGCTGCATCTTAACAAACCGTTCCTCCCAGTTGATGATTCCCTTTATTTCTGTTCCCGGTTCTAACGGTTCTTTTGTCATATGATAGATGACGTCTCCTTCTTCCTGTACATCAAAAACAGGGATGGATCCTAACTTTCCTGTATCTGCCGTCTGACCGCCCCCTTCCGGAAAAAATCCGGTTCGGTCAAGTACCACCTGATACCCTTGTTCCGTCGGTTCACATGATACCACTTTTGCATCAAATTCCTTAATAAAACTATCTTTATAAAATAATTTTTCTGTCTGAATTTCCAACTTTTCTTCTTCCTTTCCAACAAAGTCTCCTTTATTATAGCAGAACTTTTTTTATTTGGACAGAAATAAAAAACCAGAAGAAATAGCATTTCCTTCCGGTCTTTTTCTTTCCTTTATTTCAATTATTTCTTATGCAAACATATAGCTTGGCTTTTGTATCCATTCTGTCGTCAATACAAAACACATATGAAGTATGGATACCATAACAGATGAGCAAACAATAATAATATATTCCATATCCTCCCGGATACTTCTCGGACAAGACATATATTCCTGATGTCTCTGCCTGATATAAGAAATCAGCTCCTCGACCGTATCAAAAACCTGAACCTGGTCCCTTAATTCCATTGCTTTTCCCGACTGAATAAATTCCTTCAATCGTCTTTTTAAATCTCCCTCATAAGTACAATGATCCTTCAGGTTTCCTGTATAATGTTTATTGTGGGGAAATGTAAAATAATCGGCTATATAATGAGTCACTTCTCCAAGCTGAATGGTTCCTGCCATCGTCAAATGTTCTTTTCCAACAAAATCCTGTACCATCTTTCTCATCTGTTCTCCGATCTGCAAAAATGTCTCATCAAAGGAATGAGGTGTCATCAGAAAGGACGGTCTGCAGTCAGGAAGAATACTTCCCAGGTAAAAAGACAGTCTATGTTTCATAATTTTCTCAAGTTCCATTGATTTCATCATCTGTCCGGCCAGTGAAATATGTGATTTTTTTCTCATTCATACCTTCTTTCTTCCTGATTCTATGCAATCAGGAAACAATTCTGTCTTTCTCATAAATCGCTTTTATTCTATGACATCCTGATTTTAAAATCAAGATGTCTATTTAAATATTCACATAAACTTAATATTTCAGGTGTAATCTTCCATCTGACTATGGAATTACAGTGGATTTTTTCTCTGCCTCCTTGCCTTTTTTTAGAAAATCAAGTATAATCAAAGAATCACTAAACCAAATGTTAGAAAGAACGAGGTATTAGAAATGAGTAATGAACAGGAATTCAATGGCGGATTTAATGAAGTCGATGAAGAAGAAGCAATTGTAACGTTAACTTTGGATGATGATTCAACTCTGGAATGTGTAGTTCTTGCTATCTATCCGGCAGGTGACAATCAGTATATCGCACTTCTGCCAACAGATTCTGATGATGACGGTGAAGTTTTATTGTACCGCTTCAAGGAACTGGAAGACGGTGAGATTGAGCTGGATAATATCGAAGATGATGATGAATACGAAATCGCTGCAGATGCATTTGATGAATTATTAGATGACGCAGAATTTGAAGAAATGGACGAAGAAGAATAGAACCAGCAAGAGAAAAACCCAGCATGAGCTTTTCTGAAATATTGCACATTTTTCGTTGAATTTATAAAAGGCATCATCTGGCATATATGACTGTCTGCTGCGTTGTTTGAGGAGCC
>JALEPU010000127.1 GCA_022766905.1 Lachnospiraceae bacterium | reverse complement strand
ACCTTTGAATCCATTTTTTCTCTTCCACCGCTGTTAAAAGAAATGACATGGATTTCTTATTATTCGGAAAAACGGAAAGAGAGAGAATTACTTTTCCTGATTAGAAATAATGAGGGGAAGATTCGTCAGGAATCTGTTCCGATGAGAGAGCTTTGTCCCGGATTTTATTATGGATCTGTTTATTTGCTGGAAGGGGAAACGGCAAGTCTTGAACCAAAAACAGGTGAGGAAAAGAAAAAAGGTAAGATTCAGATGGAAAAAATGAAAGGACAGGTCTTCGGAAGCAGAAAACAGATTTTACATCAAATGGAAGAAAAAAAGGCAAACGCTTTACCAATGATGCATCAATATGAAGAAGTGCTTTCCCGGATGGAAGAGATACTTGTGTTATTAGGGGAAGAGAAAGGATAAATCAATGACCGAAAACAGATGGATTCTTAGTGCAGATATCGGAGAAAAAAATCTTCAGTTAAGTCTGTGCCAGAACGAACAAATGCAGATGAAAGATGAGCTGTTCCCCTTACCGGAAGAAGAAACAGAAAAAAAAGAAGCAGCGGTGATGGAACATGTGTGGACATTTTTACAGGAACAGCAATTTGATCATGGAAAGATAGAAAAAGTGATTTTATCTTTTGAACATCCGTTGCCGGATCAGATCAAAACGATGAGAGATACTTTTGTAGAAGCAGGTTTTTCGAAAGAGATGCTTGGAGTCATCAGCAGAGAAAATGCTTTTGTCCATTATGTGATTCATCAGGAGCCTTCTCTTTATGAACATACGGTTTTGCTTTTTGATTTTGATGGAACCAATTTATTTGGGTATCGACTGGAACATTCAAAGAAAAAGACACCGAAACAGTTTCGGGTAGAAGCAGGCCCGATTGGTTCGTTCCAGCTTCTTAGCAGTACCCAGGAAAAGGGAAGATTGTATGATGAGCATTTTTCGTCCATAGCCAGGCAACTGTTATCCCGGGAAGTAGTCAGTGCCGTTTTTCTTACGGGAGAAGGCTTTTCGGGAGGCTGGCTTGACCGGTCGTTAAAAGTACTCTGTAATGGAAGACGGGCTTTTATCGGACAGAATTTATTTTCCGGAGGAGGATGCTATTATGCTCTGTCACAAAAGGAAGAAAAAGAAACAGATTATATGATTCTGGCTCCGGAGACTGTTTTTTATGAGTCCGGAGTAGTAGACAGTGGAAAAGAAGAACAGTTCGTTCCGATTACGAAAGCAGGAAAAGCCTGGTATGAAACAAAAGGGGCGATTGAAGTAATTCCGGAACGGGGCAAAAAAGTGGAAATCGTATTTTCCAATGTGATGACAAAAGAAAAACAGGTGGAAGCAGTAGATATCTCCAAGCTTGGTAAAAGACCGAGAAAAACGGGAAGACTTCATATAGAAGTGGAGTTTTTAGGCAACCGGAAAGGATTGATTCTTGTAAGGGATGAAGGATTTGGCGCTTTTGTGCCAGCAACCCATCAGGTCTTTTTAAAGGAATTTCAGCTTTTGTAGGAGGAAAAGATGGGAAAATTAATCGTAACAAATACAAAGATCGCGCATACTCCCTACAGAATGAAGGAGACCAATCATCCTCTGTATTCATATGAGGAACTTGTGTTTTATATGATGAGCCGTATGCCTTTGTGGCTTTTAGAACAGGATCGAAAGGGACTGACAGAATGGATCCGGGAAAGAGGAATTTCTCTGAACGATACAGACGATCTTTCTGTTTCGGAGGCTTCCGAAGAGATTATAAGGGCCGGCACTTATCTGTGTAAAGAGGAACAGGAACAGGTGCTGGAAAGAATACGAAATTATGAAAGGATACCGGATTCTCTGCGGGAAAAGGAAAAGGGAGACCTTTACCTGTCTTATGGAAAACTGATGAAAGCATATTTTTCTTATGAAAAGGCAATCCGGATGATGGAAGGAAATGAGGAAACCGGATGGAAGGCATCTCTTTATCATAACAGGGGCCTGATTTCTATTCGTCTTTTTTATTGGGAAGAGGCTAGAAATTATTTGACAAAGGCCTTATCTTATGAGGAACGGGAAGAAACAAAAACAGCGCTTACCTTTGTGGAAGAAATGGAAAAAACAGAGTGGAAAACAGGCAAAGAACCGGTTCTTTCCATAGAACTGGAACGGAAGAAGAAAGCTTTTTTGGAAGAACTTTAAATTTTTTTAAAAATTTCAGTGACAGAAAGCTAATTTAGGTATATTATTAATAATTGATTGTATTACTTTTAGAAGTAATCTGTAACGCCTATGAGGAGCGTAGGAAAACAGTGAGATAAATGGAGGATGAAAAATGGCAAAAGAACTGTCAAAAACATATAATCCTGCCGAGATTGAAAGCCGGTTATATGACAAATGGATGAATAAGAAATATTTTAAAGCACAGATGGATCGAAGTAAGAAGCCCTTTACCATTGTAATGCCGCCGCCAAATATTACAGGCCAGCTGCATATGGGACATGCTCTCGACAACACCATGCAGGATATTTTGATTCGTTTTAAGAGAATGCAGGGATACGATGCTTTGTGGCAGCCGGGAACCGACCATGCTGCAATTGCTACAGAAGTTAAGATTATTGATAAATTAAAAGAACAGGGAATTGATAAAGAAGACCTGGGAAGAGAAGGCTTCCTGGAAAAAGCATGGGAATGGAAAGAAGAATATGGCGGAAGAATCATAAGCCAGCTGAAAAAAATGGGCTCTTCCTGTGACTGGGACAGAGAACGTTTTACCATGGATGAAGGATGCTCCAAAGCAGTTGAGGAAGTATTTATCCGGCTTTATGAAAAAGGATATATTTATAAAGGCTCCAGAATCATCAACTGGTGTCCAGTCTGCCAGACTTCTATTTCTGATGCGGAAGTAGAACATGAGAATCAGGCAGGACATTTCTGGCACATCAAGTATCCGATTGTAGGTACGGATGACTACATTGAAATCGCAACGACCCGTCCGGAAACCATGCTGGGAGATACTGCTATTGCAGTACATCCGGACGATGAAAGATATAAAGATGTAGTAGGAAAGATGGCCCTGCTTCCACTGGTAAATAAAGAGATTCCAATCATAGCGGATTCCTATGTTGATAAAGAGTTTGGAACGGGAGCAGTAAAAATTACGCCTGCTCATGACCCAAATGACTTTGAAGTTGGAAAACGTCATAATCTTCCTGAAATCAACATTTTAAATGATGATGCAACTATCAATGAAAATGGCGGGATTTATGCCGGCATGGACCGCTATGAAGCAAGAAAGAAGATTGTAGAAGATTTAAAAGAACAGGGATATCTGGTGAAAATTGCAGATCATGAACACAATGTAGGAATTCATGACCGTTGTCATACTACAATTGAACCAATGATCAAACAGCAGTGGTTTGTAAAGATGGAAGAACTGGCAAAACCGGCTATCGAAGCACTGAAAAATGGCAATCTGAAATTTGTACCGGAACGTTTTGATAAGATTTATCTCCATTGGCTGGAGAATATTCGTGACTGGTGTATTTCCAGACAGCTTTGGTGGGGCCATAGAATTCCGGCTTATTACTGCAAAGACTGTGGAGAACTTGTCGTTGCAAGAACCAAACCGGATTCCTGTCCAAAATGCGGATGCAAAGAGATGGTACAGGATGAGGATACACTGGACACCTGGTTCTCCTCTGCTCTTTGGCCGTTTTCTACTCTTGGCTGGCCGGATGAGACACCGGAGTATGAACATTACTATCCGACGGATGTGCTTGTAACCGGCTATGATATTATTTTCTTCTGGGTTATCCGTATGGTATTTTCCGGACTGGAATATACAGGAAAGGCACCGTTCCATACCGTTTTGATTCACGGACTGGTTCGCGACTCTCAGGGACGTAAGATGAGTAAATCATTAGGAAATGGTATTGATCCTCTGGAAGTCATTGATAAATACGGTGCAGATGCACTCCGATTGACACTGGTTACCGGTAATGCTCCTGGAAATGACATGCGTTTTTACTGGGAGAGAGTGGAAGCAAGCCGTAACTTTGCCAATAAAGTTTGGAATGCATCCAGATTTATGATGATGAACTTTGAGAAGGCAGATTTATCCGATGTAACTCTTGCTGATCTTACCGATGCTGACAAATGGATCTTAAGTAAGGCAAATCAGTTGACAAAAGATGTGACTGATAATATGGAAAAATATGAGCTTGGTATTGCCGTATCCAAATTATATGACTTTATCTGGGAAGAATTCTGTGACTGGTATATTGAAATGGTAAAACCACGTCTTTACAACGATGAAGACGAGACAAAGGCAGCAGCTTTATGGACATTAAAGACTGTTCTTACCACTGCGTTAAAGCTGTTACATCCATATATGCCGTTTATTACAGAAGAGATTTTCTGTAATATGCAGGATGAAGAAGAATCCATTATGATTTCTTCCTGGCCGGAATACAAAGAAGAATGGAATTTCGAAAAAGAAGAAGCGGCCATTGAGGCAATTAAGGAAGCAGTAAGAGGCATCCGTAATGTCCGGGCAAAAATGAATGTGCCGCCAAGTAAAAAAGCAACGGTATATGTTGTATCCGAAGAGAAAGAAATCAGAGATATCTTTGAAGATGGAAAAGTCTTCTTCGCGACATTGGCAAAAGCCAGCGAAGTTCTGATTCAGACGGATAAGACAGGAATCGGCGAGGATGCTGTTTCCACCATGATTCCGAAAGCAAATATTTATATTCCATTTGCAGAACTGGTTGATCTGGAAAAAGAGCTGGAACGTCTGGTAGAGGAAGAAAAGAAACTGACCGGAGAAATCAAACGTGCGAAAGGCATGTTAAGCAATGAAAAGTTTGTAAGCAAAGCACCGGAAGCAAAGGTAGCTGCAGAACGGGAAAAACTGGAAAAATATACCCAGATGCTGGAACAGACAAAAGAAAGAATTGCACAGCTTCAAAAATAAGAAAAGAAACAAAGGGGGAGAGGGCTTTTCGCTGAGTAAAAAACAGCAAAGGCCCTCTTTGCCGGAAAAGAGGAAAGAAAAGAATGGAATGGACATATGACAGTGCAGCGACGAAAATTCTTTCGGCACCCCGGTTTAAAGTGGTCCCCAGTGTGGAAAATATGAATCAGTATCTGGAGTGGCTGAATCACCCGGAGAGAGAGTTTCATATCATCCATGTAGCCGGGACAAATGGGAAAGGTTCGACCTGTGCCTTTTTGGAATCCATTTTAAGACAGGAAGGATATCGGACCGGTTTATTTACGTCGCCTCATCTTGTTTCTGTCAGGGAAAGGATGCAGATCAATTGTGAACCTGTGGACAAGGAGACTTTTCTCCAATGTTTTTTTCAGATTGAAGAAGCTCAGGAAAAGAGTGGATATCCGCCGTTGACTTTTTTTGAATATATTCTGGTGATGGCTCTTCTGATTTTTCAAAAGAAAAAAGTGGAATACGCGGTGATAGAAGCAGGAATGGGCGGCAGATCCGATGCGACCAATGCTCTTTTTCCGGTTTTATCCATTATTACAGCGGTAGGCATGGATCATATGCAGTATCTGGGAAATACGATTGAGAAAATAGCAGAAGAAAAAGCCGGAATTATGAAAGCCGGTGTTCCCTGTATAGCAGTGGATCATAAAAAAGAGGTTACCAGGATTTTTCAGTCAGAAGCTGTCAAAAAAGGAAGTCCTTTGTATCTGCTTCCGGAGGATAGTTTTAAAATCTTAAAAAATACAGGAAAAGTCATTGATTTTTCAGTTAAGAATCGTTATTATAGGAATAACACTTTATCTGTTTCATCAAAAGGCCTTTATCAGGTTGAGAATGGAGCGGTGGCCGCAACGGCTGCCCGGATCCTTTTTCCTGAGATTTCAGATAAGATCATAGAAGTCGGTCTGGCTCATGCTTTCTGGCCAGGAAGGATGGAAGAGATAGGAGAGGGAATTGTAGCAGATGGTGCTCATAATTTACCGTCCATTGAAGCGCTTATGAAGACGGTCAGACAGGATGGGAAGGAGAAAGAGGGAAGGATTCTTGTTTTTGCGGTAGCAGCGGACAAGGATTATGATAAGATGGCCCGGGAGCTGGTGTCACAAGATGATTTCCGGCTGGTGATTCTGACCCGGATTCCTTATGAAAGAATGGAAGACCCGGCGAAAGTTAAGCCGGTATTTTGCAGGTATACAAAGGTTCCTGTAGAGACAGAAGCCTCTATGGAAAAAGCATATGAATATGCCCTGTCGATGCAAAGACCGGGAGAGATGATTTATCTGGCAGGCTCTTTATATTTTATTGGAGAGTTAAAGAAATATTTGAAAGGTGATGAAGATTGATGATAGATTTTAATGAAGAATTAAAGAATTTTAAACCATGTCTCAATGTTGAACAGGCAGAAGAAGCGATTTACAGCAATGATTTGAAAGACTTTACGGATATTATAAAGGATACCGTGCAGGAACTGTTAGCTAATCAACCAAAAGAGAAATAAGGTGGGATATCGATGAATTGCAGTAAATGTAACAGCCCTTTGGGTGCAGGACAGTTCTGCGCTAATTGTGGCTTAAAACATGAATATATCAAAAAAGCATGTAATACAGCAGATTATCACTATAACCTGGGACTTTCCAAAGCACAGATTCGGGATTTGAACGGAGCAAAGGAAGAACTTTTACAGGCTTTGTTTTATAATAAATATCATATTGATGCAAGAAACCTGTTAGGTCTTGTATATTTTGAAACCGGAGAAGTTGTAGAGGCATTAAATCAGTGGGTTATCAGCATTAATTATGATGAAGCAAATAATCCGGCACAGAGATACCTGAATGAAGTACAGAAAGATAATTGTCTGGAAGTAACTAAACAGGTTGTAAAAAAATATAATCTGGCACTTCAGTATGCACAGCAGGGCAGTGAAGATCTGGCGATGATTCAGGTGAAGAAGGTTCTGACTATGGCACCGAATTTTATCAATGCCCATCTTCTTCTGGCATTGCTTGATATGCATGGGGGAAGGAATGAGGAAGCAAAAGAATCTCTGGAAAAAGTATTAAAGATTGATTGTTTCCATCCTCTGGCGGTACGTTATTATCAGGAGATTACCCAGGAAACTCCTTCTATTACAGGTTCTTATAGCCAAAGCCTGGAAGATGCTCCGGAGGAAAAGAGAGTAAAGATGCCGGATTTAAGTCGCTACGTCGAACCGGCAAAGGGCAACTCCAATATGCTGATTTCTCTTGTGATTGGAATTGTCATTGGCGTTGTAGCAATGTGGGTACTGATTATGCCGAACCAGAAGTTTAACGTAAGTTCTGATTATAAGGCATTACAGGTAGAATATAAGGATACGGTAGCTGCGAAAGACGCTACGATTTCCCAATTAGAGGAAGATAAAGCCAGCCTGGAAAAAGAGAATAAGACTCTTTCTGACCGACTGGAAGTATACGCAGGAAAAGATGGAGAAGACGGTATGTACGATGCTATTTTAACAGCGGCATCCAAGTATGCGTCAGGAGATACAGTGGGTGCTGCAAAAGCCTTGCTGAACGTAGATGCAGATCGTCTTGAATCCGATACAGCAAAAAATATGTATAAGACATTGAAGAATAATACCTTTGCATCTGCTTCCAACTCATTGTACAGTGAAGGATATAGTAACTATGACCATTACAAATATCAGGAAGCACAGACTCTTTTCAGAGATGCATATAAACTGGATTCTTCCAATGTAAATGCACTGTACTTCCTGGGCAGATGTTATGATCGGCTGGGAGATACAAAGAAGGCACAGTCTACTTATGAAAAAGTGATTAAGAACTTCCCGAACAGCAATCGTGCCAGTGATGCAAAGAAGAAACTGACTGCTATGGGAGTGACTTATGAAGAACCTACGACAGGTGAAGGCAATCAAACCACAGAAGCATCAGAATAATCGATGATAAATCAGATTTTCCGGTGAAAAACCGGAAAGATACAAAAGAAAACAGAAGAAAGAACAGGGTTTGACCCGATGAGAAAGCAAGGAGCAGTTGCAGTTTTCCTTATTAGAAAGGAAAAAGTGACTGCTCTTTTCATTTTATGTGACAAGAAAAGACAAAAAAAGAGAACAGGAGGAGCAGCATGGACATTTTAACGTATCAGTTTCAAAATTTTTTGTGGATTCAGGTTCCGGAAGAATTGGATCAGCATGTAGCGGACATAATAAGAAAGAAGTGTGAGATTATTCTTTTGGATAATAAAAGAAAACATGTGGTATTTGATTTTTCCAAAACCATGTTTATGGACAGCGGAGGAGTCGGAATGATCATTGGCCGTTATCGGCAGGTAAAGGCAAAAGGAGGGAAAATCTATGTTTATAAACCGGGAAAAAGAATCATGAGAATTCTGGAAATTTCCGGTCTGATGCGAATTGTTCATATTTGCGAAAATATGGATCAGATGGAGTCAATTATGGAACAGGAATAAAAGAAAGAGGGAGTCAAACATGAGAAATGAAAATAATAAAGTGTATTTAAAATTTCCGGCGATTACGGAAAATGAGAGAATTGCCAGGATGATGGCGGCAGCATTTTTATCCGGACTGAATCCGACGATAGAAGAGATGGATGATGTAAAAACAGCTGTTTCAGAAGCTGTGACTAACAGTATTATTCATGCTTATGAAGAAGAGGCAGAGAAGGAAAAATGTCAGGTAGAAGTCTGGTACATAAAACGTGGAAGAGAAATAGAAATTGAGGTAAGAGATCAGGGGAAAGGAATTGAAGATGTAAAACAGGCAATGGAACCTTTATTTACGACCAAACCAAAAGAAGAACGATCCGGAATGGGATTTTCTTTTATGAAAGCTTTTATGGATCAGGTAGAAGTAACCTCTGCCCTGGGAAAAGGAACAAAAGTTGTCATGAAAAAAACAATAGGAAAACAGGAAGTTTGAGGTGATAACTTTGGATCAGATGCGAGAATGGATAAGGAGGGCAAAAGAAGGAGAAAAAGAAGCAAAAGAAAAACTGGTGCAGGAAAATACCGGGCTTGTGTGGAGTGTTGTAAGAGGATTTGCAGGAAGAGGATATGAGATGGAAGACCTGTTTCAAATCGGTTGTATTGGGCTGATGAAAAGCATTGAACGGTTTGATCTTTCTTACGAAGTGAAATTTTCTACCTATGCAGTTCCTTTAATTAGTGGCGAAATCAAACGCTTTATCCGGGATGATGGAATGGTAAAAGTATCCAGAAAGTTAAAGGAAAATGGATATAAAGCCTATCGTGCGGCACAGGAACTGGCTCATGAACTTGGAAGAGATGCAACCATTGAGGAAATCGGAGAAAGATGCGGTCTTCCCGTAGAAGATGTGGTGATGGCGCTGGAAGCAAATGCAGATGTGGAGTCTATTTATAAAACAACCTATCAATCCGATGGAAAGGAAATCAGTCTGATAGACAAAATCCCAAAAGAAAAAGATGAGGAAGAAGAAATTTTAAATCATATGGCACTTCACCAGGCGATGAACAACCTGACAGAAAGGGAGAGAACCTTAATCCTGCTTCGTTATTTTCAGAATAAAACGCAGGCGGAAATTGCCGGAGTGTTGAAAATCAGCCAGGTCCAGGTAAGCCGGCTGGAGAAAAAAATATTAAAAAAAATGAGGGAAAGTTTTGACGAGGGACAAGGTTAATTTTATAAAATTGGTACATACTAGCTTTATAAAAAAGGTGGTGGAACCAATGAAAGAAGAAAAATTTATGCGGACGATACTTGCAGGTCTATTGTTCCTTCTTTTTTTTATCGCATATTCCATGTTCCAGAAGGAGCAGGAGGAAGAAGGAGGAATTCTGGTAAAAGATTGGGAAAGGGAGGCGATTGTGCTTGAAGGAAACGGATATTTATCTGAAAGCGGAGCAGAGCTACTGTTTTAATCACCGGAAGATTTCTTTATCTGATGTTGCAAAAATTTATTGTTCAGATCCTCAGATTGAAAAAGAGGTGGGAAAGATTTCCCTGCTGACCTTTCCTGATGTAAAAAATGACCGGGAGGTTCTCTCGGTCATGAAAATAGTTGAAGAAATTCAAAAGAAGTATAAGGAAGCTCATATATGGAATCTGGGAGAAGCAGATATCGTTGTCTATTATAAAAGACCGGTACCCATTAAAATTTGGCAGGTCAATCTAAAAATTCTTCTGGTTTGCCTGACTGCTTTTTTTGGAGCAGGAATTTCGATTATGGGTTATAACAATGATATTGATATTGAACAGGTTTTTTCACAGCTTCACTGGATGGTAACAGGAGTAAAATCAGATGGGCCAACGGTTTTATCCTTATGTTATTCCATTGGGCTTACGATTGGAATTATTGTTTTTTTCAACCATGCTTCGAAAAAAAGATTATCGGATGAGCCGACGCCTCTGGAAGTGCAGATGCGTCTTTATGAGAAAGATGTGAATGGAGCCTTGATTACGGGAGCGGGAAGAAAAGAGGAAGAGATCGATGTGGATTCTTAAAGAAATATTCCTGGGATTTTCGGCAATTTGTTTCGGATTTGTTGTGGCAGGAGGGTTTCTGGCATTTATCAGCTTAATCGGTGTTTTGCAAAGGCTTGCATCGATTACAAAAACAGCCCGCCATATGGTCCTTTATGAAAATAGCCTGATTTATGGAGCAATTGCCGGAAACCTATTGTCTCTTTATACCCCATCTGTCCCGATTGGTGCCAACTGGCTTATTTTTCCCGGATTATTTGGAGGAATTTTTGCCGGCTGTCTGGCAGGAGCGATAGCAGAAGTAGTTAATGTAATTCCTATTTTTTCAAGGAGAATCAGTCTTCGAAAAGGAATTCCCTATCTGGTCTATGCATTGGCATTTGGCAAAGGAATCGGATCTTTGGTTCAGTTTTTTTTGTTATATCATGTGCAGTAATCTGGAAACAGATGAAAAAACGGACATCATATAGGGTGCCCGTTTTTTCATATCAATGTTTGTTCTCCTTATGATAATCTTACCTAGAAGATTCCCCAGATTTTCAAAACCCAATAGAGAAATCCAAATACCCAGCTTGTAAAAACTCCAAATAAGATGACCGGACCTGCAATGGTAAAAATTTTGACTCCAATGCCAAAGACATGGCCTTCTTTTTTATACTCAATGGCCGGGGCAGCAACTGAATTGGCAAATCCTGTGATTGGAACCAGACATCCTGCCCCACCGAATTTGGCAATGGCGGGGAAAAAATTCAATCCGGTTGCGAGTACACTTAATAAAATCAAACATAAAGTAACAACATTTCCGGCAGCATCTTCTTTCAGGTGAAAGGATCCCATCATAATTTGCTTTATGATTTCTCCCAGGGTGCAGATAACGCCGCCAACGAGAAAGGCCCGGATACAGTTTTTTGGGCTGTTATATTTGGGAGTGATCTGTTCTACATACTCCTGATAAGATTGTCTGGAAGGTTCTTTTTCCATTTCATGACCTCCTTTTTGTATTCTCTTTTTAGTATGTCACATTTATAAAAAGTTATGAAAAAATAACATTTTATGATATACAATTGAAAAAACAGATAGTATAATAGGAAAGTAAAAAATGATGACTACTTAAAATCAGCGAGGTAAAAAAATGAGAAAGACGAAAATTGTATGTACCCTTGGACCTTCCACCGATCAGGAAGGAATTCTGGAAGAATTGGTAAAAGAAGGAATGAATGTAGCCAGATTTAACTTTTCTCATGGTGCTTATGACGAACAAAAAAGAAGACTGGATCAGTTAAAAGAATTACGTACCAAATGGAATAAACCGATTGCAGCTATGCTGGATACAAAAGGACCGGAGATTCGTATTGGCTGTTTTCAACAGGGAAGCATTGAACTGGAACAGGGACAGACTTTTACATTAACTGCTGACGATGTGGAAGGAGACGAAACGAAAGTTTCCATCACTTACAAAGAATTATACAAGGATGTGAAAGTGGGAGATTCTATTCTGATTGATGATGGACTGATTGGAATGGAAGTAATCCGGATTGAGAAACAGGATATTATTTGCCAGGTAAAAAATGGAGGCAAGATTTCAAATAAAAAAGGGGTAAATGTACCTGGAGTAGAATTAAACATGCCTTTTATCAGTGAAAAAGATAAAAATGATATTTTATTTGGAATTCAGGAAGGTTTTGATTTTATTGCTGCTTCTTTTACCAGAACAGCAGATGATGTGAATCAGATTCGACAGCTTCTGGAAGAAAATCATTGCGATACTATTAATATTATTGCAAAAATTGAAAATCAGCAGGGCGTGGATAATATTGATGAAATTATTGCGGCAGCAGATGGAATTATGGTAGCAAGAGGTGACATGGGAGTTGAGATTCCATTAGAAGAGGTACCTGTCATTCAAAGAGAGATTATCCATAAAGTTTATAAGGCAGGAAAGCAGGTGATTACAGCAACCCAGATGTTGGATTCCATGATGAAAAATCCAAGACCAACGAGAGCAGAGGCAACGGATGTGGCGAATGCGATTTATCAGGGAACAAGTGCTATTATGCTTTCAGGAGAAACGGCAGCAGGTCTTTATCCGGTAGAAGCTTTAAAAACCATGGATAAGATAGCCGTTCGAATTGAAAGTGACATTGATTACGAAGATAATTTTAATCATTATCGCTACGACGAAAAGCCGGATATGACAACTGCAATTTCTCATGCAACTTGCATGACAGCAATGGATTTAGATGCAAAAGCGATTATTACCGTAAGTAAATCCGGTAAGACAGCCCGCAGTATTTCCAAATATCGTCCGAAATGTATGATTATCGGCTGTACGACAACAGAACATAACTGCAGGCAGCTTAATATGTCCTGGGGAATTTATCCGATTCAACTTCGGGAAGAATATAGTATGGAAGTTCTCTTTGTTCATGCAGTAGAAGCGGCAAAGAAGATGGGATATGTGGACGATGAGGATATTGTTGTATTAACAGCAGGTGTTCCGCTTGGAAGATCCGGTAATACCAATCTGATTCGAACCAGTGTGGTAAAAGAGTTTTAAAAAGAAAAGGAAATAAAAGGAGCGTTGCCTGTTGCAACGCTCCTTTGGTATTTCCTGAAATCATGAAAATCTGATTAAAGTAAATGTGCTCTTAATTCTTCTCCGGAAAGTGGGGAAAGATAAGATGGTGCCACATCGAATACGGTTTTACATCCAACACAGCCTTCTTTTTTCATTTTCATGGCTGCTCTTGCATAAGCAATCAGAACGCTGGAAGTAAATTCCGGATTGGATTCTAACTTCAAAGAATATTCAATCATCTGATGAGTCTGTTCGCCTTCTCCGGTCATACCGCTTCTCATAACAAAACCGCCATGAGGCATTTTATTATGTACCGCATCAAATTCTTCTTCGGAGATAAAATGAACAGTGGTATTATATTCATCAAAATAGTTTTTCATTGTTTTGATGGATTCTTCAATCTGTGCCAAATCGGCGCCTTCTTCTGCGACAACGAAACATTCTCTTGTATGTTTCTGTCTGGTTGTAAGTTCCGGCTGTTTTCCGCTTCTTACCTGATCCATTGCTTCATCTACCGGAACGGTATACTGAATGCCGCGTTTTACGCCGGCTACTCTTCGAATTGCATCAGAATGTCCCTGGCTGACACCTTTTCCCCAAAATGTATAGGTTTTTCCATTTGGAAGGATAGATTCTGCATAAATACGGTTTAAAGAAAATAATCCCGGATCCCAGCCGACAGAAATAATACCAAGTGTTCCGTTTGCTTTGCATGCAGCATCAACAGCAGCAAAATGAGCCGGGATATTTGCATGGGTATCAAAACTGTCAATGACATTAAAGTACTGAGCAAGTTCCGGGGTCTGCTGTGGAAGGTCTGTTGCGCTTCCTCCGCAAAGAATCATAACATCAATCTGGTTCTTATATTCTTTTGCATCTTCAAGTTTATAAACCGGAACTCCTTTTGTAGCAAGAGTAACAGATGCCGGATCGCGGCGGGTAAATACTCCTACCAGTTCCATATCTTCATTCTGACGGATTGCCATCTCAACACCTTTTCCAAGGTTTCCATAACCGGCAATCCCAATTCTGATTTTTTCCATGATGTATTTCCTCCTTCGCTAAAGAAAAGTAACTGTTTTGTCCTAAAACTTTATAAACAGTATCATCCTACCATATTTTATTTTTTGTGTAAAGCAACCATTTGAAATTTGCTTTGCCTTCTTTTGGATTTTTTGATAGAATAGCAAGATAAAGAAGGAAAAGGTGGTGAAAAAGATGAAGGTAATTCTTTGCCTGGATGATAAAAACGGAATGATGTTTCATCGAAGAAGACAAAGCCGGGACAGGGAAGTGATCAAAGATATTGAAATGATGTGTGAAAATAAACTTCTTTGGATCAATGGTTTTTCTATCGGTTTGTTTGAAAATACAAAGATTAAGATCCAATGTGATGAGGACTTTTTAATCAAAGCCGGATTGGGAGAATACTGCATGGTAGAAGATCAGAGAATCGGTGATTATGAAGAGAAGATAGAAGAAGTGATCTGTTATCGATGGAACAGGAGATATCCGGCAGACTTTTCTTTGGATGTGGATTTAAGCCAGTGGCAGTGTATTGGTACAGAGGAGTGGAAAGGCTATTCCCATGATAAAATTACAAAAGAAAGATATAAAAAGGTGGATAAAGATGAGAACAAAGAATGTTAGGCAGCTGTTAACCGGAATTATTTTCATGATTTGTCTGATTTTTTCCGGCTGTTCGAAGATGGATGTAAAGCAGGAAACAGAGACAAAGGTAGAATCCGCAGATTCTGTGGAAGAGATCCCGGCTTATAGCGGAGAAGAATATATTACACTCAATAACAATGAACCGGAATTTACAGAAGAAGAATTGACGACAAAATCCTATGAGTCCTACAGTGAATTGGATTCCCTGGGAAGATGCGGAGCGGCAATGGCCAGTATTGGGGAAGATTTAATGCCGGAGGAAGAAAGAGGGAGTATCGGACAGGTAAAACCTTCCGGATGGCATACAGTAAAATATGATAACGTAGATGGAAAATACCTGTATAATCGTTGTCATCTGATAGGGTATCAGCTTACGGCAGAAAATGCCAATGAGAAAAATCTGATTACCGGAACCCGGTATCTGAATGTGGAAGGAATGCTTCCATTTGAGAATATGGTGGCAGACTATATCAAAGAGACAAAGAATCATGTCCTTTATCGGGTGACTCCTGTTTTTGAAGGAGATAATCTGGTGGCTTCCGGTGTGATCATGGAAGCAGAATCGGTGGAAGACCAAGGGGAAGGAATCAGCTATCATGTCTTTGTATACAATGTTCAGCCTGGAATTGAGATTGACTATACTACCGGTGACAGTGAATACACAGGGGAAGAAGCGGGAACGGATCAGCCGGTGAAAGATGCGGAAAAGGAAACCACTCAATCGAAGCAAGAGACCTATGTGTTAAATATCAATTCAAAAAAATTCCATAAAAAAGACTGTTCCAGTGTAGATACGATAAAAGAAGAAAATAAAAAAATATATACAGGAACAAGAGATGAACTTTTAGAAGAAGGCTATGATCCATGTGGAAATTGTAAACCATGATCGGAAATTATTCTGCAATGGACTTTTTTCAGGAGCAGAAAAAAGATAGTAAGAAGAAGCTGGAATTTCGTTGATTTTTTGGCTGTACCTTTCAGACAAACTATGGTATACTAAGTCATTGAATGATAAATGTTCGAAGGAGAAAAATGAATATGAGTAAAATTATTTTAACAGGGGACAGGCCAACAGGAAGATTACACCTTGGCCATTATGTAGGCTCTCTGAAAAGAAGGGTAGAACTTCAGAATTCAGGAGAATATGAAAGAACAATGATTATGATTGCCGATGCACAGGCTTTAACAGATAATATTGAGAACCCGGAAAAGGTGCGTCAGAATATTATTGAAGTAGCACTGGATTATTTATCCTGTGGGCTGGATCCGAAAAAATCTATTTTATTTATTCAGTCACAGATTTCTGAGCTTTGCGAGCTGACATTTTATTATATGGATCTGGTAACAGTAGCAAGATTACAAAGAAATCCAACAGTGAAGAGTGAAATTAAGATGAGAAATTTTGAGGCCAGTATTCCGGTTGGATTCTTTACTTATCCAATCAGCCAGGCTGCAGATATTACAGCATTTAAGGCAACTACAGTTCCGGTTGGTGACGATCAGCTTCCAATGATTGAGCAGACCAGAGAAATTGTAAGAAAATTCAATTCTGTTTATGATGAAGTGTTAGTGGAACCGGAAGCATTGCTTCCGGAAAGTGAAGCATGTATGCGTCTTCCGGGTACAGATGGCAAAGCGAAGATGAGTAAGTCCTTAGGCAATTGTATCTACCTGGCAGATTCTGCCGACGATGTTCGCAAGAAGGTTATGAGCATGTATACAGATCCGACCCATCTTCAGGTCAGTGACCCGGGACATCTTGAAGGAAATACAGTCTTTACTTATCTGGATGCTTTCTGCAAAGATGAGCATTTTGAACGTTATTTACCGGATTATGCAAATTTAGATGAATTAAAAGGTCATTATCAAAGAGGTGGTCTGGGTGATGTGAAAGTGAAGAAATTCCTGAATAACATTTTACAGGAAGAACTGGAACCAATCAGAAACCGCAGAAAAGAGTTTGAGAAAGATATTCCTGAAATCTATCGTATCTTAAAAGAAGGAAGCGATGCAGCAAGACAGATTGCAGCACAAACTTTATCTGAAGTGAAAACGGCGATGAAGATCAATTATTTTGAAGATGCGGACCTGATTATGGAACAGGTAAAGAAATATAACTAGGTACTAAGGAAAGAATTTACGATGTTAGCACAATTTTATCCAACGCAATGGTTGGATTCTACCTACGAAATCCCTTTTGAAACATGGTATGAAAAAGGTTATCGAGGCATTATTTTTGATATCGATAATACACTGGTCCCCCATGGGGCTCCGGCAACCAAAGAGGCTGTGGAACTGTTCAGGCGGCTTCATAAAATTGGGTTTGAAACCTGTCTTACCTCGAATAACAAGGAACCAAGAGTTGCACCTTTTGCAAAGGCAGTTGATAGTAAATATATCTACAAAGCCGGAAAGCCAAAAAAAGCCGGCTATGAGAAAGCGATGCGTCTGATGGGGACAGATCCTACTACTACTTTTTTTGTGGGGGATCAGCTGTTTACGGACGTATTTGGAGCGAATCGGATCGGAATTCCTACGATTCTGGTAAAGCCGATTCATCCAAAAGAAGAAATTCAGATTGTGTTAAAACGATTTTTAGAAAAGATTGTTCTTTATTTTTATCAGCGCCAGCAGAAGAAAAAGGGAGCATGATTGTTTCACCGAATCCAGTAAGATTCGCTTGATTTTTGGAAGAAAGTGAAAAAATAGTTGAAATATCATATCATTTATTATAGAATAATTGTATGAGCACAAATTTTAAGGAGGAATACTAGAAGATGGTAACAGCAGGCGATTTTAAGAATGGCGTAACAATAGAGTACGAAGGCAATGTATATCAGATCATCGAATTTCAGCATGTAAAACCAGGAAAGGGAGCTGCTTTTGTACGAACAAAGTTAAAAAACATTAAGAATGGCGGCGTTATTGAGAAATCTTTCCGTCCAACAGAGAAGTTTGAGAACGCTATGATCGAGAGAAACAGCATGCAGTATCTCTATTCAGACGGTGAATTATATTACTTCATGAACATGGAAACATTTGACCAGATCGCATTAAATGAAGATTTAATCGGTGACAGCTTAAAATTCGTAAGAGAGAACGATGTAGTAACTACAGTTGCTCATAATGGAGATGTATTTGCAGTAGAACCACCGATGTTCGTTGAGCTGGAAGTAATTGAGTGTGAACCAGGTGAAAAAGGAAACACAGCTACAGGTGCAACCAAGCCATGTGTTGTTGAGACAGGCGCAACTGTTTATGTACCATTATTCGTTAACTTAGGCGACAAGTTAAAGATTGATACAAGAACAGGTGAATATCTGTCCAGAGTTTAATCGAAATATCGAACAGTAAGAGACAGTTAACCCCGGAAAGTCTTCTTTCCGGGGTTTTTTACTAGAAATCATCTTATTTTACCCTCACTTTGCAAGATACTTTTGCACCGGATTTCATGGTCAGAGTAATTGTTGTGGTACCTTTCTTTTTACCGGTAACTTTGCCTTTTGTACTTACCACTGCAATTTTTTTGTTATGGGATACCCATTTTTTGATTTTATCCCCATATGTTTTCGACTTTATCTTTAAGGTATAACTTTTCTTTTGGCGGATGGTAATGGATTTTTTATTCAGTGTTACTTTCGCTTTTAGTTTTGGAATTTTCTTTTCTTCACATCTTTTTCCGCATTCGCAGACTCTTTCTCTGGTTCCGGCATGAAGGGCAGTCGGTTTTTCTGAGGTCCACCAGCTGCCTAATTCATGAAAGGTACTTTTAGGAAGCAGCCTGGTCTGCTGATCATGACATCGTTTACAGGCTCTGTATTCTAACCCGTTATATCCACAAGTGGAAGGCTCCCAGACATTCCACTCACTCCAGTCATGAGATCCATAGGCTGGAATTTCCGCATATTCGACTCGATTGCAAACATCGCAATATCTTTTTTTCATTCCATTTTGATAACAATCCGGTTCTTTACTTATATACCAGGAATCCCATTTGTGATTGTTGGTTGGCGGAATGGTAGTTCTTTCTTCTTCTGAGCAAAGCTCACAATAACGGCATTCATAACCTTCTTCGTTGCAGGTTGGTTCCTGTATCATCCAGTCGCTCCACTGGTGTTCACACTCTGCATGAACCTGGGATGGAATAGAAATTCCAAGACAGAGAAACAGGATCAGTAATTTCTTTTTCATAAATCCTCCTTATGTATCATGAGGTCATAAGCTTTTGACCCTGGCATCATCATATTATTCTGAAACAAGTTCTATATTCTATTATAAAGGATTGGAGTCTGTTTTAAAAGAAAAATATGCATAAAAAGGGCTGCTGTACAAATTGAGGTGACCCCAAAAAGTTAGACTTTTTAAGCGTAGCAGTTTAATGGCTGCTACGCTATTTTTTATGCAGCCATGGCGGATAGTCTGTATTCGACAGGACTCATCCAGCCAAGTTTCTCTTTAATTCGTTTTTCATTGT
>JALEPU010000125.1 GCA_022766905.1 Lachnospiraceae bacterium | reverse complement strand
CACCAATTTCCTCGAAAAACAATCTGTATAACTGGCTACTTCTTTTTTATGGATGGATTTTCCTGTCCGGATGTCAAAGGCATCAATTCCATGAAAACGGGAAGGATTTTTTTCAGCAATCGGATATCCTTTTCCTTTTTTTGTCTTTACATGAATCACTATCGGTTCTCTTAATCGTTTCGCTTTGTGAATGACTCTTACCAGTTCACTGATATTATGTCCATCCAAAGGGCCAATATAAGTAAGCCCCATATCCTCAAAAAACATGCCTGGAACAAAAAGCTGTTTGATAGAGTCTTTGGACTTTTTAATGGTCCTGGCCATTCCTTCTCCGATTCTTGGAATATTGGTAATGGCTTTTTCAACATTCTCCTTAAAATCATAGTAGGCAGTGTCTGACCGCAGTTCATTAAGATACCGGGACATACCTCCTACATTCTCAGAAATAGACATATTATTATCATTTAAGATAACAATAAAATTCTTCTTTGCTTTTCGAAGCTCTGACATATTATTCAGTGCTTCATAAGCCATTCCACCAGACAAAGCCCCATCACCAATTACGGCAACAATTGTCTCATCTGTCCCCTTCATGTCTCGGGCCATGGCCATACCAAGGGCTGCAGAAATAGAAGTGGAACTATGGCCCACTCCAAAGGCGTCACAGGGACTTTCATATCTTCTTGGAAATCCACATAATCCATCCAGCTTTCGAAGTGTATCAAACTGATCTTTTCGTCCTGTTAAAATCTTGTGTACATAAGACTGATGTCCCACATCAAACACAATCTTATCTTTTGGAAGATCCAGGGCCAGATGGAGTGCCATGGTAAGTTCCACAATTCCCAGATTGGAAGCCAGATGTCCTCCTGTTACAGATACTTTTTCCAGAAGAAAGGCTCGAATCTCTTCTGCAAGTTCCGGCCATTTTTCTTCCGGAATCTGCTTTATATCATTGGGTTTCTTTATATTATCTATCAATAATTCCGTATTCATAACAATATCCTCTTTAGGATTTATTTATTTCGATGAATTAAATACAATAATAGTTCTCTTAAAAAAGTATTCTCATAAGGAAGGCTGTCCAGTCTTCCAATTGCTTCCATCGTATAGAGTTCCACATCTTTTTGGGACTCTTCCAGTCCTTTCAGGGCAACATAGGTTACCTTGCCCTGTTCTTCATCGCTTCCCACCGGTTTCCCCAGTTCTTCCGTCGTACTGATGACATCCAGAACATCATCCTGTATCTGAAATGCAATTCCAATGTTCTCCCCTATCTTTTCTACAATCTGAACCTGTTCCTTCGTTGCTCCTGCCAAAATGGCACCAATCATCATGGAACACTCAATGAGGGCACTGGTTTTTAACCGATGGATAAATAAAAGCTGTTCCATGTTAATCCTATCACCGGTCCACAAAACATCTGCCACCTGTCCGCCGATCATCCCATGGATTCCCGGTTTTCTGGATAAAACCTGAAATGCTTTTCCTACTTTCTGACTGTCATAGTCCATGTCAAACGCTTTTGATGCTGTCTCAAAAGCATAGTTTAAAAGAGCGTCTCCGGCAAGAATCGCCATATCCTCTCCATAAACAACATGGGCCGTTTTTCTTCCTCTCCGATAATCATCATTATCCAAAGCCGGAAGATCATCGTGAATCAGGGAATAAGTATGAATCATCTCAATTGCTGCCATAAAAGGTTCAATCACCTTACCTTCTCCTCCAAATAAGCGGAATGTTTCCTGCATCAGCATTGGACGCAGCCTCTTGCCCCCTGCTTTGATGGTATAATGCATGGCATCAATGACGGTTTTCTGATATCCTTCTATCTCAGGAAGGTAAGAATCTATGATTGCTTCAATTTCTGTTGCTCTTTGTCTGATTTGTTCTTCGATCATCAATCCCATTTTGGCAGCCTTATGGTGCCTCCTCCTTTTCCCTTATTTATTCTTCTTCTCCGTCTTCCCGAAGAAGAATGACTTCTTTTTCTATGGTATCCAGTGTCGCCTGACACTTTTCCAACAATTTCATTCCTTTTTTGTAATCTGAAAATGCATCGGATAAACTGGTTTCTTCTGACTCTAAATGGGCAATCAGGGTATCCAGTTCCTGATAGGCCTCTTCAATCTGAAATTTACTCTTTGCCATCAGGCTCTTCCCTCCTCTTATGAATCACCGCGTCAAAGCTTCCATCAAAAAGGCGTACATTTACCGTATCACCTACATCCACTTTTTCTATGGTCGTAACCGGCTCCTGATTTTTTGTCACATAACCATAACCTCCAACCAGCCGGTTTAGCGGTGACAGGTCCTGTAATCTTTGTGCTTTTAGTAAAAATGCATGCCGATATCCGGAAATCTTATCATCCATAGCCTTTTCCAGTCTTTCGTACAATCTTGCATGAGTCATCTTGTAATCCATCAGCCGGTTTTCGGGGTGGAGATAAAAAAGATTCTTTCGGTAAAAACGGATTTTTTCTTTTTGTCGTGCCAGCTTTCCTTCCATGAGAAAATACAGCCTTTTTTCATACTGAGACAGTCTCTCAAGAGTGACAAAAATATCCGGAATTGCCAGTTCACAGGCCGCAGATGGCGTAGGTGCCCGAAGATCCGCGGCATAATCAGCAATAGTCGTATCTGTCTCATGACCGGTACCGGAAATAATCGGAGTATCAGCCTCAAATATGGCTCTTGCCACAATTTCTTCATTAAATGCCCATAAATCTTCCATCGAGCCGCCGCCCCGTCCGATAATGATCGTATCCAGGCCTTTTCCATCCAGAATCCGGATTCCTCTGGCAATGGACGCTGCTGCTCCTTCTCCCTGAACTTTGGCCGGATACAGATAAAGCTGAACATAAGGATTTCTTCTTCTTGCAATCTGCATAATATCCTGAACCGCAGCTCCCGTCGGTGCTGTTACAATCCCTACTTTAGCAGGATGGGAAGGAATCTCCTTCTTCTTATCGTGATCAAACAGGCCTTCTTCATACAGCTTTTGTTTCAGCCGTTCAAATTCCGCATACAGTGCCCCATTTCCTGCCAGTTCAATCTCTTTTGCATAAAGCTGATAAGTGCCATCCCTTTCATAAAGACCAATTCTTCCTGCCACAAGAATACTCTGACCGTTTTCCATACGAAAAGTAAGCCCTTCTCTTCTGTCTCCTGCAAACATGACGCAGGCTATGGAGGAGGACTCATCTTTTAAAGAAAAATAAATATGTCCGGAGGAATGATACTTTACGTTGCTCACTTCCCCCTTCATCAAAATTCGATTCAGCAAATAGTCGCTAGCAAACATCCGTTTTAAATATGCGTTAATCTGACTGACGGTAAAAATCTTCTTTGTCTTCACGTCTCTTCCTTCTTATGCAAGTTTTGCAAGAATACCGTTAATAAATCTTGGTGCTTCATCGGGGCTGTAAGCTTTCGCAAGCTCAACCGCCTCATTGATGGCAACACTTTTTGGAATATCATCATCTTTTAAAATCTCATATGCCGCAACCCGTAAAATAGCAAGTTCTGTCTTACCGAGTCGTTCCACTTTCCAGCCTTTGCTGTAAGCAGCAATGACTGCGTCCAGTTCTTCTACGGAATCCATAATTGCTTTTGATTTGTCACGAATGTATGCGATGTCTTCTTCCTTCGTGCCTTCTTCTAAAAGCTCCGCAAGACGCATGGAAAGCTGTTCTTCCATCTCTTCTTTCGGATGAAAGTCCATGCGGAAAATGATTTTAAAAATGTTTTTTCTTAATTCGCTTCTAGTCATATATTTTCTCCGTTTGTACTTTATTCATTATCCAGGGCAATTCCTGCAATCCTAACATTGACTTCGTCCACAGAAAGGCCTGTCATCAGTTCAATGGAAGATTTTACCTTCTCCTGAACATTCTCACATACTTCAGGGAGACTTACCCCAAACTTCAGTTCCAGGGAAAGATCAACGGATACAATGTTATCTGACACTTTCACTTTTACCCCTTTGGACAAATTCTTCATGCCCAGCTTACTGATAATCTCATTGGTAATATTACCGGACATACCGGCTACTCCTTCTACCTCTGTCGCAGAAAGGGCTGCAATAATTGCAATCACATCGTCTGCAATCTGTACTTCACCAAACTGGGTATCCTCTTTTATTTTATAAAGATTTTTGCTTTCTGTTTCTTTTCCCATTATAGAATCTCCTTCCTCATGGTTGTTTTTTCTTTTTATTATACCAAAGATATTCACTTTTGCAAATCACTTTTATGAATCCCCTGAAAAAAACAAATGTTTCCTTCTATATTAATCATTGATTTTCATTTTTGTAATAATAATCTGGTCCAGATCATACCCACAGGTTCTGGAAACGATGTCTTCGATCTGGGCTTTTGACACCTCCGATAAATCTTTGCTGGCAACCAGCACATCTACCGTATCATCATTCATTGTTACAACAGAATTCAAAAATCCTTTTGCCCCAAGCATTTCCTCCGCATTGGTCTGTTTTTCCATTTTATCACTCAGCCTGGTGAGGGAATCAATAGCATCCTGTTTTTTGGATTCGCTGATTTCCTCGTTATTAATAATACTTTCCAGATTTTCTTTTGCTTTTGCATGAGCCTGTTCCCGGTTCAGTTTGGCACTTTCCACATAACTTTGTATATTAGCGGAAGTAAGTACCGCTTCCCCGATTTCTCCCTCATCTCCTTTTGCCGAATCTTCCATAGAATCCTCCAATGGGGCAGATACATCTGATACATCCTCATTTTTCTGCTCCATCGTCTCTTTTTCCGTCACCATGGACACATCTTTACCGGAAAAATTCAGGTAGCCTGCAATGGCAATCATGATTGCAAGAGAAGTAATAATAAGCTGGTTTTTCTTAAAAATTTTTTTCATGATCCATCCTCCATCTTTAATACTTTTATTTTATGTGCTTCCACATGAAATAATGCCTGGATTGCTTCTGTCACCTGACTGACGATCAGCGGATCATCCCCGCCTTCAATAATAGCCACCACTCCTTCGATCTCCGGTTCATATTCTTTTATCACATAGGGAATTTTGTCCCCATCTTCTTCCACCAACACCGTTTCTTCCTGTTTGCTCACACTTTTGCTTGTTTTTTTGTCATTTCCCTCCTGTTGTTCTTCCGACTCTTCATAAGGGTTATCTTTATTTACCACCGATTCCCTGGACGCAGAAAGAGTAATCATTACTTTTGTCTTTCCTACCCCTTTCACGTTTTGCAACGCCTCTTTTAACTTTGTTTCCATCCTGGATGCATATCGGTCATTTTCACTGGTTAAGGACTCTTCTGTCGTTTTTACCTGCTCGGTCAAATGCTTGTCTGCTTTCTGGGAAGGAATGCCGGTAAGAACCAGAAATACTCCGCACAGGCCGACCAGAAGCAGCCGAAAAGGTCCGACCTGAATCAGAAAATCTTTGATTTTGTCTTTTTCTATCATTTTCCCTCTTCCTTTTTGCTGCCTGCTTTTTTTGTATCTGCATGTTCTGCTTTCTGACTCTCTATTTCCGTATTTTTGTTCTGATTCTCATTTTCCATAGTATCCTTGTCCGCATATTCCTCATATATTTTTTCGTATCGTTCTTTCTGTTTTTCTTCTGCCTGAATCAGTTTATTTTCCATTTCTTCCTGTTCCACTACTTTCATCTGTTCTTCTATCTTCTTTTCCATCCGAAGATCGAGTCCTGTCTGCGAAAGAAGCGGATCTAAAAACAGCAAAATCAAAATAAAACCGGAAAAAAGGCGTACAAAAGGCACATAGGTTTTTCCCGGCAGCATTTTTACCAAAAAAGTAGAAATCAGGGAAAACATGGTTACATTTATGATCCAGTTTCCAATGATCTCTTTCATGTTCCATTCCTCCTACATGATATAATATCTCAAATTGGTCGACAAAGCTGTAAGGGCCATGGTAAGGAAGAACAAGGTGCAACAGCAAATGATGACCTGCAAAAACAGCCAGCCGCTTTGGGCTGCCGTATGAAAAAGCTGAATCAGTCTTTTGTCACTGATTGGTTGAAGAAGCACTGCACATAGAGAAAAAGACAAAGAAAGAATCAGAATTTTCAAAAAAGGAACCGCGCACAATAAAATCAAGAATATAACACCTCCGGCTCCAATACAGTTCTTCAGTAAAACACCTGAGCCAATCAGACTTCCTGTTACAGCAGAAATCACCGGTCCTGCTCCCGGAATCGCAGACAGGCCTTTTTGCCAGATCCCTGATTTCACCGAATCATAGGCAGGAAGAATCATGTTCTGAATCAGATTCAGCCCGGCGACCAGTCCCACACTCCATTTTAAAATCTGCTCTGCTCCTTTTTTTAAAAAAGAACCGAAATAGCTGAATCTGTCTGTTTCTCCCAGATAATTGGCAATTCCTATTAACATATATCCTTCAATGACCGGCAATAAAAAATACAATAAGATCCACTGGCATCCCCGAATCAAAAGAAGGGTCATCTCATAAAGAGCAATGGAAGAAGCACTGCCGCTTACCATCGTAACAGCCAGGGCATACGCCGGAATCAATGCTTCCATGAATTGGAGAACTTCCTTCAATGCTTCTCCCGTAATCGAGGACATAAGATAGAAGGAGCTCATAATCAATCCGGTCAACATCAGATATGCCGCAAAAAATCCAGTTTCTCCTATAGCCTTTGACTGAAAACTTTCTGCAATGCTGGAAAAGACAGCCAGTAAAATAGAAATCACAAAAATCTGTGTCAGGTTATTCTGGTTTTTCTTTAATTCTTTCCAGAAATATTCAGACAGAAGATGGCCAATCTGCTGCAGGCCGTTTTCCGTATCCCCATGAAAAAAAGAACTTACCAGATCCGAAAAGGAATAGTCTCCTCCCAAAGAAGACTGTTCCAATGTTTCATCTATTTCATCTAAGGCAAGTTCTTCTTCCATCTGATCCAGGATGTCCTGCACCATTTCTTCCTCATTGGTTTTCCCGGCAAGATCCTCTGTTTGTAATGAGTCTGAAGCTGCTTTACTTTCACAGCCAGAAAAAAGAGCAAGGAACAAAATCCATGTCAGAATCATCATTCCGGTCTGAACATAAAACAGTTCTCTTTTTTCTGTTCTTTTTCTCACTTTTCTTCCCCCTGCTCCAACCATTCCAATTTTACAATAATTTCATCATTGTATCTGCCAATGCTGTAATGACAGGAGTACTGACCAGAAGAATGGACAATTTCCCGATCATTTCCACCTGTCCGGCAATGGTCTGACAGCCGGCATCTTTACATAAATTTGCAGCAAATTCACAAAGATAAGCAATTCCTATCATTTTCAGCAGGATAGCCACGTAGGTTTTCTGCAGGGAAATCAGACCGGATAGTTCCTGATAGAATGCGACAATTCTTTCCAGCTGGCTCACTGCCATATACAGTAAAAAAAGTCCAACTGCAATCAGAAGGAGCTGTCCGTATTCCGGTTTTAAGTGTTTCACTTCCATCACCAGGAAAGAACCGATGATTGCAAGAACTGTAATTTTTACCATTTTTCTTTCTCCTCCTTTTCCCGGTTCTTTATAAGGAAAATAAGTCCTGCATTGTCTCAAATAAGTCCTGTATGTATGGGATAATCCAGGACATTACAATTAATAATCCTGCAAGCGTAATCAAAAATGCATGTTCTTCCCTTCCACTGTATTTTAAAACCTGAGAAAGAATCGTCACAATGATACCTACCGCTGCAATTTTGAAAATCAATATGATGGTCATAGGATTCCTTCTCCGCCTTTCTGTTTCTGTTTCATGCAAATCTTTTCAAGCCTTCTTTCCTTCTAATCAGGTCTGTCGCCTGGCGGCATCACCATCATTAAGAAAGAATCCCGGTTTGATTACAAACACATTAAGGCCAGCAGAAATCCAAAGCACAGTCCTAACGTACGATACAGTTTTCCCTTTTGCTGTCGTTCCGTTTCTGCCTTTTGCTCTGCTTCGGCCAATGCTTCCTCCAGAAGCTTCAGGGAAGAAAGCTGCATCTGTTTATCCAGCTGACCCAAAGAAAGCAGGGAAGATTTTAAAAACGAAAGATCTTCTTTCCATGGATGAAATTTTATTGCATTCTCAACAGCTTCTGAAAGTAAAAAAGAAAAATCCTTTCCTTCTTCCATTTCCTTTCCCAGGGTCTCTCCCATATGGAGAAAGAAACTGTCCCATGGTTTTTCACAGCTATTGCCAACAGCCAGAAAAGCTTCGGAAAGAGGCGTCAGTCGATAATCAATCTCCCGATTCAGGAAAAGAATGGCTCTTCGTAACGTGGAAATCTGCCTTTTTCGTTTTTCCAGAATCAGAGAAGCCCAGATTCCACCCCCGCTGCAGGAAAGAAAAATAATCGTAATTCCTGCCCATTTCATATCGAATCTGCCTCCCTGGTTTCTATTTTTTCTACGGTTCCTTTTCCTCTTCTCCCGGAAAGCAACACATATCGTTCAAATATATTTTCTTTTAAAAAAGAAGCAAAAACAGGCTTTTTTTCCAGTTCCGAAAAAGAGCTTCCATGGGCTGTGGCAAAAATCGTACAGCCACTGTTGACCGCTTTTTTGATTGCAAAAAAGTCTTTTTCACTTCCGATTTCATCTACCGCAATCATTTCAGGAGCCATGGAACGAAGCAGAAGAAAAATACCCTCTGCTTTTGGACATCCGTCCAGCAAATCGGTTCTCATGCCCAGATCATTGGTGGGAATCCCCCGGATAGACGCTCCGATTTCACTTCTTTCGTCTACGACACCTATACTTCTTCCCGGGAACCAGCATCTTTTCTGATGCTCTTCATAATCAAATCCATCGGAAAAAAGCCGAATCAGATCTCGCAGCAAGGTTGTTTTTCCACAGCCCGGCGGAGAAAGGATCAAAGTATGGCAGGGCCTTTTTTCTTTTACCAGACGGGAAGCAATTTCCATACCACATCCCTTTTTTTCATGGGCAATGCGGATATTAAGAAAGGAAAGATATTTCAGTGTTTTTATCTTTCCTTCTTCTGTAACAGCTTTCCCTAAAATGCCAACCCGATGACCGCCTTCCAGTGTAAAAAATCCCTGGCGCAGCTCATCCTGATAGGCATACAGAGAATGACCGCTTATTTTATCTATAATTTTTTCAATTTCCTCCGGAGCTGTGATATAACAATTGTTGCTTCTTCCTCTTTCCGGTTGAACCAATACTCCTTCCCGTTTTAACACATATTCTTCATTGTTCATGTAAAATAGCAACGGCCTTTTTGCCCTTATCCTTATTTCTTCCGCTCTTTCCCAGTCCGGCCCGGCCTTTTTTATGGCATCTGCCATAGATTCCGGAAGCACTTTTAAAATCTCTGTGCCCTGCACTTTTTTACCGCCTTCTCTCATTTTTTGGTTGTACTATATTTTATGAGACAGGCTGTAAAATATACCTATCGATTTTTCATTGCTTCTGTCATGGATGTGACATATTCTTTCACGTAAGGAACACAGTCTTTTTTCTCCCCCAAAAGCTTCACAGATTGACTGATGTCCCAGGCATACACCAAAGATCGGAATGGTTTTCCCCAGCTTTTCAATAACATGAATACAGATTCCGGCATCTTTTGGCCGTCCCGGTCCGGGAGATAAAAAGATGGCTTCCGGATTCATCTTTTCTATTTCTTCCACTGTATAAGAATCATTTCGAATCACCTTGATATCCGGCTCTACAGAACCAATCAGCTGATACAGGTTATAGGAAAAGCTATCATAATTATCAATTAATAAAATCATTCCAATCCCTCCTGTGCTGTCATAATTGCCTGAGTTACGGCTTTTGCTTTATTCAGACACTCTTCAAATTCTTTTTCCGGAACACTGTCAGCTACAATTCCTGCTCCGGACCGAATACAGAC
>JALEPU010000129.1 GCA_022766905.1 Lachnospiraceae bacterium | reverse complement strand
TTCATATTCGCCGGCATAGATAGAAGGAACAGAAATGACAGGATAACCTTCTTTTGAAAGAAGGAGATTCATAAATAAAGTTGCCACTTCTTCGTTACAGGATGAAAACGGATAGATGTCTAAGAGACGTTTATATGCAATGGCGGCAAATTCTACCGGATGAAACATCGGTTTTGAAGTAATCATCTGATTCATAAAATGGTTCATAAAATGAGGAATCTGAGAGGCTTCCGGCGGGGTGTGACCGGGGCCGCAGGGAAGAGCCGGTCCTTTCCGATAAACGCCAGCTTGAATAGACGCGAAAGAGCGGCAACAGATCTTATGCAGATTCAGGATGGTCTTTTCCGTAAACAAAAATGAGGTATCGTTTGGTTGGATTTTAAATTCTTCATCTATATGGTTTAACATTTCCTGTTTCGTCATAGTAGTATCCTTTCTTTTCATCAGTATTATATTCAGAATACACTTGTATCAGAAAAGGGTCAAGTAAAATCAATCTTTTTAAAAAAATTCAAAAAAGATGAATTATATGTAGATAGAAAGGCAGAATCTATGGTAAAATAAGGGAAGGAAAAGCAGGAGGATAGGGAACAATGAGTTTAATATTGGCGGGTGGCAACAAAGATTTTATGATTGTAGGAGGAGAACAGAGAGTTCTCAATAAAGCAGGTATGGTAATCAGTGAACATTACCGGAAAGTTTTTAAAATTAACGAAGATTTTATTGTGGCTTTTGCGGGAAAAGTTCGTTATTGTGAAGAGATATTAAAGCCCGTTCTGGAGAGAAAAGGCGAGAAAGGACATCCTCTTACCAATGCGGAACTGGTAGATCTTATTGAAAAAAGAGCAAAAGGAGCCAAAGAGAGACTGGAAGAAACGAAAGAAGACTGTTTCTTCGGAATCATTGTCTGCGGAAAGACCTTTCATGGCCGTCCAAAAGATCCAAAGAATAATCCTTACTTTATGCAGCTTTATACCTATGATGGGGATTTATCTATTTCCAAAAAGACATTTCGGGACAGTGGAATCAGCTGGGCCGCATTATATGGGAATCGCTATAATCACAAAAAGGTCTGCAAAGAATTATTTGTAAGAAAAAAGGCACTGAATCTTAAAGATACCAGAGAAGTATTCGACCAGACATTTATGAATGGTGCCCGTCATGATAAAACGATGAATAACAAAGTCCTGTATGAGATTTTAGAGGATTAACATTATGACAAAGAACTATCACAACCCGCCGGAAGGACGGAGTGAGATAGTTCTTTTTTTGCTTTAGATAATAATACAAACCATACCACCATTACTTTCATTTACAATTTTCTCCATGGTATTTTGTAATTTCTGCTGACTGTCTTCTGTCATTTTGGAGGCCTTTGACTGAATGCCTTCATTGACCATCTGCTCCATTGTTTTTCCGAAAATATTTACGTTCCAGATGGAAGAATCTTCTTTTGAGGCCTCTTCTTTCATATATTGAACCAGATCCATTGCCTGCTCTTCTGTTCCTACAATAGGAGCGATTTCCGTAGAAATATTTGCCTTGATAAAGTGAATGGAAGGAGCCTGGGCTTTGATTTTTACTCCATATTTACTGCCATGGCGGATAATTTCCGGTTCATTTAGTGTAATATCAGCCTGGGTCGGAGTAAGCACCCCATAGCCTTTTTGACGAGATGCCAAAAGAGCAGAGGCAACTTCTTCATATTCATTCTTTTTTTGAGCAAGCTGACGGATTATATCGATAAATTCATATTCATTACTGACAGGAATTCCAATCAGATCACTGATGATTTTATAATAGTACCTGTCATCAAAATGGACCTGAATGTCCACCTTTCCGGAATCCATATGAATTTTTCCGATTTTTGTGGACTGTATGTATTCGCTGGATGGAAAATCTGCATGATAAAGATCTTTCATCCGGGAAATCTGTTCCAGGGTAGTTTTTACTGTTTCAATGAGAGCGGATTTTAGCCAGTGAGAATCGGAAAGTGCCTCTACCCATTTAGGAATATAAAAGTTTAAAGCGGTCACAGGAAACTCCAGCAGGATACTTTTTAAAATCTGATGAATATCTTCTTTTTTTAATTGTTCACAGTTGACAGGAAGCACATCGCAGGAATAGACAGATTTTAACTGGTCGGCCAGCTGCCTGGTTTCTTCTTTAAAAGGATGTTCTGAATTTAATAAAAGAACAAAAGGTTTATTTAAGGCTTTTAATTCTTCTATGGTTTTTCGTTCCGCTGCTTCATATTGGTTCCTTTGCAGATCACCAAAGGAACCATCTGCGGTAACGACGATACCAATCGTGGAGTGATCATTGATTACTTTTTTTGTTCCGATTTCTGCTGCTTTGGTAAATGGAATTTCATAGTCATACCAGGGGGTTTTAACCAGACGCTCCTGGTCATTTTCCATATGGCCGGCAGCTCCATCTACCATATAGCCGACACAGTCGATGAGTCGGATTTTACAGGTAATATCATCGGACAAATGAATGGTAGCAGCATCTTTTGGAATGAATTTTGGCTCTGTTGTCATAATGGTCCGCCCACCGGCCGATTGAGGAAGTTCATCTTTTGCCCGTTCTTTTTCCGGGGATTCTTCCATGCCCGGAAGGACAACAAGTTCCATAAATCGCTTGATAAAAGTAGATTTTCCTGTGCGAACCGGTCCTACAACGCCAATATAGATATCTCCCCCTGTGCGGGCTTTGATGTCTTTATATAAATTCTGTGTTTCCATGATGAATATCCCTTCCTTTTCATTGATCGTAATACAAAACAAGAATTTGTGACAGAAAAGATGAAAAACATAAGAAAGAATCCTGTTTTTCATCCCTCATATCAAAATATATGAAAGGAAAGAGAAAGATATGCCAGAAAAGAAACGTTGACAAAGGAGGATAATCATAATATACTTTGATTGTCAAAATACTTTCCGCTTTTTATGACAGAGTTTTGGAATGAAAAAAACGGAAAAGTAAAAAAATAACTGGACAGAAATGAAAAAAGATGAGAGGATAAAACATGTCAATAAAAATTTTAGGCACAGGAAGTTATTTGCCGGAGAACCGGGTTACAAACGATGATCTTGCGAAGCTGGTAGAAACCAGTGACGAATGGATTGCTTCCAGAACAGGAATTCGGGAGCGCAGGATTGCCTCCTTTGAGACTACCACTTATATGGCAGCAAAAGCAGGAAAAAGAGCACTCAAACAGGCTGATGTCTGTCCGGATGAGATCGATATGATTCTGGTTGCAACTTTATCCGGAGATCATGCAACTCCGAATACAGCCTGCCAGGTGCAGGAAATCATTGGTGCAGATAAAGCTGTATGTATGGATTTGAGTGCAGCCTGTTCCGGATTTATTTTTGCGTTAAATACAGCAAATGTATATATAGAGTCAGGTTTGGCGAAGACAGTTCTGGTGATTGGAGCAGAGTCATTATCAAAGCTGGTGGACTGGAAGGACAGAGGAACCTGTGTCCTTTTTGGAGATGGGGCAGGAGCGGCTGTTGTGACAAAAGGAACGGGAATCTATGAGACAGTAATGGGATCAAACGGCAGCAAAGGTGCTGTTTTAACCTGCGGGGAAAGAAAGCTTTCCAATCTTCTGGTTGATACGAAACAGGAGTTAGAACAAATCAAAATGGACGGACAGGAGGTTTTTCGTTTCGCTGTTCGGACGGTTCCATCCTGTATCCGGGAACTTTTGAAGAAAGCCGGCCTTTGCTGTGAAGAGATTCGTTATTATTTGCTTCACCAGGCAAATTTAAGAATCATTCAGTCTGTCGCAAAAAGAATGAAAGAACCGGAAGAGAAATTCCCGGTCAATGTAGATTTGTGCGGTAATACATCCAGTGCCAGTATTCCTATTTTATTAGACGAATGGAACCGAAAAGGTAATTTATCCCAGGGAGATAAGATTGTGCTCTGTGGATTTGGAGGCGGACTTACCTGGGGTGCCATTTTGCTGGAATGGGAAAGCAACAAATAAAAAAGAACCGAGGATAGAGTATGAAAGTGACAATCTATACAGATGGTGCTGCAAGAGGAAATCCGGATGGTCCGGGTGGATATGGAACAGTTCTGGAGTATATTGATTCAAAAGGGGAGGTTCATAAAAGAGAGTATTCCCAGGGTTACAAAAAAACAACAAACAACCGGATGGAACTGATGGCGGCAATCGTAGGCCTGGAAGCCCTGATTCGTCCCTGTCAGGTAGATCTGTATTCAGATTCTCAGTATCTGGTAAAAGCGTTTAATGACCATTGGATTGATAGCTGGCAGAAAAAAAACTGGATGCGGAATAAAAAAGATCCGGTAAAAAATGTAGATTTATGGAAACGTCTTCTGAAGGCCATGGAACCACATCAGGTAACTTATATCTGGGTGAAAGGACATGCAGGACATCCGGGAAACGAAAGATGTGATGAACTTGCTACTTCTGCAGCAGATGGAGATGACCTTTTTACGGATCCGGGTGTGGAATAAAGTGGATTGAAGTGGAATAAAGAGACAAAAAACATTGATTCCTGATTCATTTCGCTATATAATAAAGGGTGTATATTTTAAAGAATGGAGACTGGGTCAATGGAAAGTGAAGTGAAAACTTTAAAAGAATTTCAAAAATGGGTGAAAATCCAGCTTTTAATTCAGGACAAGACTCAAAGGGCATTAGCAGAAGAGATGTCCATCGCCTATCCGAGAATTAGCGAAGCTTTGCATGGAAAGAAGACAGGGCGTCGTTATATTCGACCGATCATTTTAGCTTTAGGGGGCAATCTGGAAGATTTTGAGATATTTTTAAGGGAGACAGATCAACAAGGATAGGATTCAAAAAGGAAGCCTGCATCTATGCAGGCTCTTTTTGTGCAAAAGCATACAAAGGAGGAGAGAGTATGAAAAAACCGAATAGTACATTGCGTCTTTTGACAGGACCAAAAGATTTGCAGATGAGTTTAGTATTCGATGGCTTTTTGGTTGGAATCGGAGCAGGACTTGTTTCTGTGGCATATCGATGGATGCTTGGAAAGGCAGAGACTTTTTTATTTGCAGCTTCTGAATATTTGCAAAAAAAGCCGGTTATGACTCTTGGCTGGATTTTGCTGATTGTTATGTTAGCAGTAATTTGTACCAGACTGTTGAAATGGGAACCGATGATTTCCGGAAGTGGAATTCCTCAGGTGAGCGGAGAAATCAAAGGTTATCTGGATATCAAACCGATAAGAACCATTCTTGGCAAAATGATTGGCGGAACTCTTTGTATTATCGGCGGTATGTCTTTGGGAAGAGAAGGTCCTTCTGTACAACTTGGGGCAATGGCAGGAAAATTGATTTCCAGACTCCGGGGAGAAAACCAGACCAGGGAAAAGGCATTGCTGACCTGCGGAGCAGGGGCAGGCCTTGCAGCAGCATTCAATGCACCTTTATCCGGAGTTATGTTTGCTTTGGAAGAAATACATAAAAATTTTAATTCGTACATACTTGTCTGCGCCATGGTAGGAGCAGCTACAGCAGATTTTATTTCAAAAGGCTTTTTTGGAGTAAGTACTGTTTTTCATTACGAACTTTACAATACATTTCCGCTGAGATATTATTGGGTTCTGGTTTTGCTCGGCATTCTTCTTGGAGTACTTGGAGCATTTTATAATAAAATGATGCTGTTCGGACAGGATTTTTTTAAGAAAATTTCCTTTTTACCTCAGGAAATCCGGCTTATGATTCCTTTCCTGATGGGCCTTATTCTTATGTTTTTTCTGCCGGAAACTCTGGCAGGAGGTCATGCAATGGTAGGCCTTCTGGAAGATGGAAAGACGGCAGCTTCAATGTTGTTACTTTTGCTTTTGGTTAAATTTGTATTTTCTGTTTTCTGTTTTGGTAGCGGAGCACCGGGTGGAATCTTTTTCCCTTTGCTTGTATTAGGTTCTTATGTAGGAGCAATTATGGGAAAAGGAGTAATATTAGCTTTTCATTTGCCGAATGGTTTGATTTACAATTTTATTATTCTGGCCATGGCAGGATTTTTTGCAGCAATCGTCCGGGCACCGATTACAGGAGTGGTCTTAATTGCAGAGATGACAGGGACCCTGGATCATCTCATTTCCCTGCTCCTTGTGTCTGTGGTAGCATATGTGGTAGCCAATGAGCTGCGAAGTGCTCCAATTTATGAAAGCCTTTTAGACCGGATTTTACTGAAAAATAAAGGCGTGGCTCAGGTAGAATATCCGGAAGATAAAATTCTGGCCAATTTTTTTGTCCAGTGTGGCTCAAAGCTGGAGAATAAAAGAATTCGGGATATAGAAGGATGGCCTAAAAATTGTTTGATTGTATCGATCAAACGAGGAGAAAAAGAGTTGATTCCCCGGGGACTTACCAGACTTCTTCCAAGCGATATGCTAATCGTCTTGCTGGATTCAAAAGATCTGGCCAGTGTCAATGAGATTATTTCTGATTTGTGTCAGAATAAAGAAGAAAATGGGAGAGAGGGAGAAAGGACTATATGAAAAAAAGAAGAAAAATAATGATTAGGATACTGACTGCATTGTTTTTGACTGTCTTGGTAACAATCGGAAGAGATGTGTCGGCAGCGTCGACTACGGCAGGGAAGAAAACAACGACAGTTGAAAAAACAACCAAAAAACAGAAGACAGTCTTTATCGCAGCCGGACATCAGGAGCGAGGAATTTCTGCCAAAGAACGTCTGGCACCGGGTTCTTCTGCAACCAAAGCAAAACTGACATCCGGTACCTCTGGTGTGAGTACTCACATACCGGAATATAAGACCAATCTTGCCATCGCAAAGGCTGCAAGAAAGGAATTGATAAAAAGGGGATATAAGGTGATTATGCTTCGAACCACCAATAAATGTCCCTTATCCAATCAGCAGAGGACGAAAAAAGCCAACAACAGCGGCGCAGATATTCATATCTGTATCCACTGTAATGCTGCAGGCTCAAGTGCTACAGGACCGCTGGTCTGTGTTCCGGCGAGTTCAAAGTATGTTGGTAAAAAAATCTATACAAAATCTTGTAAGCTAGGCAGTTATCTGTTATCTTCAGTGGCAAAGGCAACCGGAAAAAAGAGTCATGGAACGATTCGTTCCAACTATTATACAACACTAAATTGGGCGAAAATCCCGACAATGATCCTGGAGTGTGGCTTTTTGACCAATCCAAGAGAAGACCGTCAGCTCAATTCAGCCAGCTATCAGAAAAAGCTGGCAAAGGGGATTGCCAATGGTGTTGATCGATATTTTGGAAAATAAAGAAATTTACTTTTCAATGCTGGAAGAAAAAATTGACATTTTATAATTGATAGTTTATAATACAAATCAGGAATTATTCTTAATTTGTAAAGAATAATTTAATTTATTTTAAGGAGGATTCGTTAAGATGGAATTAAAAGGAAGTAAGACAGAACAGAATCTTTGGGCAGCATTTGCAGGTGAAAGTAAGGCACGTAATAAATATACTTACTATGCAAGCAAGGCAAAAAAAGACGGATATGTTCAGATCAGCCAGTTGTTCGAAGAGACAGCAAATAACGAGAAAGAACATGCAAAGATCTGGTTTAAGCTTTTAATGGGCGGTTCTGTACCAGGAACAGCAGCTAACTTATTAGACGCAGCAAATGGTGAGAATGACGAATGGACAGATATGTATCCTACATTTGCAAAAGAAGCAAAAGAAGAAGGATTTGATGATATTGCAGCTTTATTTGAGATGGTAGCAGATATTGAGAAAGCTCATGAAGAAAGATATCGTGCTCTTCTTGCAAACGTAGAAGGCGGACTTGTATTCTCCAAAGATGGTGAGATGATTTGGGAATGCAGCAACTGCGGACATATTCATATTGGTAAAGAAGCTCCTGAAGTATGTCCTGTATGTGATCATCCACAGGCTCATTTCAAATTACAGGCTAAAAACTACTAAGATTGATGAATCAGGAAAGCAGGCAGGTAAACTTATGCAGATGAGAAATTGTCTTGCCTGTGATTCAAACATATGATTTTGTTTTGAAGGCTGTTGCCTTGACAATTTGGTCAGGGTGGCGGCCTTTTTTTCTTGACCTTTTCTCTATTCTTTGTTATAGTTATGCTATAACAAAGAATAAGAAGGAACAAAAGGGAAAGAAGGCGGGACAGGTGATCATAGAGATAGATTTTAACAGTCAGGAAGCTATTTACATTCAGTTAAGGAATCAGATTGTTGTCGCCATTGCTCAGGATAAGTTAAAGGAAGGACAGTCCCTTCCTTCTGTCCGCCAGATGGCGGATAACCTGGGCGTGAACATGCATACGGTTAATAAAGCTTATTCTATTTTGAAGCAGGAGGGGTATCTGAAACTGGATCGGAGAAAGGGGGCAGTGATTTCCGTAGAAGCGGATAAGGATGCAGAGATGCAGGCCTTATACGATGATATGGAGATGCTGGTTGCCAGAGCTGTCTGTAAGGGTATTTCCAGAGAGGAGATGACCCTGCTGGTTCAGAATATGTATGATAATTTTGAAGGCTAAGTCCTTTAACCCTGGAAGGAGAAGATGATGAGACTAGATTATACAAAGAATGCCGAGATGGTAATTTCTTTCGCAAAAGAAGCTTCCGAAACATTGGGACAAAAAATAGTCGGAACAGAACATCTATTAATTGGATGTTTGTGGGAAGGTGAAGGCCTTGCAGCAAAGGTTTTAAAAGAGAACGGAGTTGGACAGGAGGCGATTGAGAATCTGATTGGGGATACGATGATTCCTGATCCGTTCTGGACAGTAGGAGAGCCACAAGAGTTTACTCCAAGAGCAGAGGCTGTTCTTATCAAAAGCCAAAATGAAGCAATTCGATTTAAGGCTTCCATGATCGGAACAGAGCACATTTTACTGTCACTTCTAAAAGAACAGGATTGTGTGGCAGTAAGATTATTAAGTTCTCTTGGAATTAATATACAAAAAATTTTTGCAGATACTCTTATGACTCTGGGAATGGAACATAATGAGATCAAAAAAGAATATGCAGCATTAAAGAATGGAACAAAGACAAAGAAAAAGAATCGTCCGGGGATGTTGGAACAATTCAGCACAGATCTTACAGAAGCGGCCAGAGAAGGACGTTTGGATCCTGTCATTGGAAGAAAGCAGGAGACAGAACGGGTCATGCAGATCTTAAGCCGGAGAACAAAGAACAATCCTTGTTTGATCGGAGAACCGGGGGTAGGTAAAACTGCCATTGCAGAAGGAATTGCACAGTTGATTGCAGCAGGGGAAGTACCCAGCCTTCTTGCTGACAAGAGGGTTCTGACGCTGGATCTTCCGGGAATGGTGGCAGGATCCAAATACAGAGGTGAATTTGAAGAACGAATCAAACGTTTTTTAAAAGAAGTGATTGAGGATGGTAATATTTTGCTTTTCATGGATGAGATTCATACTTTGATTGGCGCAGGAGGGGCAGAAGGTGCCATTGACGCGGCGAATATATTAAAACCATTTCTTGCCAGAGGTGAGATTCAGTTTATAGGAGCGACCACCAGAGAAGAGTACCGAAAGTACATTGAAAAGGACGCTGCTTTGGAACGTCGGTTTCAGCCGGTAGAAGTTTTGGAACCAACAGTGGAAGAGACGGTAGAGATTCTGGAAGGAATCAAAGAACGATTTGAAATCCATCATAATGTTGCCTATACAAAAGAAGCGTTAATGGCTGCAGCTTCCATGTCTAAACGATATGTAAATGATCGTTTTTTACCGGACAAAGCTATAGACGTAATCGATGAAGCTGCTTCCAGAAAAAAGATAGGCATTTACGAGACGCCGGAACAGATCCGAAAGTTTGAGGAAGAATTGTCTTTCCTGGAAGAAAAGACAGAAGAAGCCCTGATGAAAGGAAAATATAAAAAGGCCGGAGAATATAAAAAGCAGATCGAAAAGAAAGAAAAAGCTCTGGAAAAGGCCAGAAGCAAATGGAAAAAGATGCAGGAAAAGTCTCAGATTACCATTGAGGAAGAAGATATTCTGGAAGTAATTTCTGTCTGGACGAAAATTCCATTAAACCAGCTTAGTAAGACGGAACAGGAACGCTTAAAAAACCTGGAAGATATTCTTCATCAAAGAGTAATCGGTCAGGATGAGGCAGTAAAAGCAGTTTCCCGGGCAGTCAGAAGAGGAAGAGTAGGATTAAAAGATCCGAACCGCCCGATTGGCTCTTTCCTGTTTTTAGGACCGACAGGAGTGGGAAAGACGGAGCTTTCCAAAGCATTGGCAGAAGCTGTCTATGGCAGTGAGTCCAATATGATTCGGATTGATATGTCAGAATATATGGAAAAACACAGTGTATCCAAATTAATTGGATCTCCCCCGGGATATGTCGGATATGAAGAAGGGGGACAGTTATCAGAAAAAGTAAGGAGAAATCCTTATTCTGTTATTTTATTTGATGAGATTGAAAAAGCGCATGGAGATGTATTTAATATTTTGCTTCAGGTTCTGGATGATGGGCATATTACAGATTCCACTGGACGCAGAATTGATTTTAAAAACACGATTATTATCATGACTTCCAATGCTGGGGCGCAGCGGATCATCGCACCAAAAAATCTGGGCTTTGCATCAGTAGCAGATGAGAAGAAAAATCATGAGACGATGAAAGAAGGGGTGATGGAAGAAGTAAAACGTCTGTTCAAACCGGAATTTTTGAATCGAATTGATGAGACAATTGTATTCCACATGCTGTCAGAAGATCATATGAAACAGATTTTGACCTTATTATCAGACGGATTTACGAGACGAATTGAAAAACAGATGAATCTTAAGCTTCATATTACGGAAGAGGCCAAAGATTTTATCCTGAAGAAAGGAAAGGATGAAAAGTTTGGAGCAAGGCCGTTAAAAAGAGCATTACAGACCTGGTTGGAAGATCCATTGGCAGAAGCAATTCTTGCAGGAGAGGTGAAAGCCGGAGACGAAAAGTGGGTAAAAGTTCACAAAGAAAAAATCATCTTTGGGTAGAAAAAAACAACAATATATAATATAATGGGACATATCCAAAGAAAGAAGGATAGAAAGATGTTTTGGCCAACAGGCCAACAATTTAGGAGGATAAGCAGATGTCAGTAATTAACGAATTAATACGCACAGAATTTGATAAGACTTTAAGTTTCGGTAATTATGAACTTGATGAGAAGACCAAACTTCAGGATTATGAGTTTGAAGGCGATCTTTATAAGATCAAGACTTATAAAGACATTACCAAACTGGAGCGCAATGGTATGTTTGTCTATGAATCTGTGCCGGGAAGTTCTGTATTAAATTTTAAAGCAGACGATGAGGTTGTCTCTTTTACCGTAGAAGCTGCTCAGGATGTTCAGATCACTCTGGAATTGGAGCCTGAGAAAGAGTATAAAGTATTTATTGACGATACCAATGTAGGCAGAATGAAGACTAACCTTGGCGGCAAATTAAATTTAAGTGTTGAGCTGGGTGAGAATGTATCTGCGAAAGTACTGGTAGAAAAGATGTAGAGGAGTAGTTCTATGGCACAAAAAGGGAAGACCATGTTTTTTTGTCAGGAATGCGGTTATGAGTCAGCAAAGTGGCTTGGCCAGTGTCCTGGCTGCAGAAAGTGGAACACCTTTGTGGAAGAGAAAGTTACCATAGCGGCGAAAACAAAAGAAAAAAAGAAAACTACGGGTGGGAATATCCCCACCCGTCTTTTTGATATTTCCACAAAGGAAGAGGAACGAATCAAAACCGGGATAGCAGAACTGGACCGGGTGCTGGGCGGAGGAATCGTAAAAGGCTCTTTATCCTTAGTTGGAGGAGATCCCGGAATCGGAAAATCAACCCTGCTTTTACAGGTTTGCAAAAACCTGGTGAATCAAAAAAGAAAAGTTCTTTATATTTCCGGGGAAGAATCTCTTCGCCAGATTCGGATGAGAGCAGAGCGGCTTGGCTCCTGCAGTAATGATCTGTTGCTCCTTTGTGAGACAGATATGGATCTGATTCAGGATGCCATTGAAAGTACGGCTCCGGAAGTAGTTGTGGTAGACTCGATCCAGACCATGTGCAGTGAAGAAATCAGCTCTGCGCCAGGAAGTGTATCTCAGGTCAGAGAAGTGACGGGACGGCTGATGATGTTAAGTAAAAAAACAGGGACGGCAATTTTTATTGTAGGCCATGTTACAAAAGAAGGAGTTGTCGCCGGCCCGCGTACCTTAGAGCATATGGTAGACACTGTTTTATATTTTGAGGGAGACCGCCATGCTGCATACCGGATTCTTCGGGGCGTCAAAAATCGTTTTGGATCAACCAATGAGATTGGTGTATTTGAGATGAGAAAAGAAGGTTTAATGGAAGTTGCAAATCCATCTGCCTTTTTATTAAATGGCCGTCCTGTAGATGCAAGCGGTTCCGTTGTCGTGTGTTCAGTGGAGGGAACCAGACCGATTCTAATTGAGATTCAGGCGCTGGTTGCTCCTACGAATTTTCAACTGCCAAAAAGAACAGCAGTAGGAATTGATTATAATCGTGTCAGTCTTTTGATGGCTGTTCTGGAAAAAAGAGCAGGATTACATCTGGGAGGATGTGATGCTTATGTAAATCTGGCAGGAGGAATGAAAATTGCAGAACCTGCAATGGATCTGGGAATTGTTATGGCGCTGGCTTCCAGCTATAAAAACAGAGCAGTGGATTCCAAAACAATTATTTTTGGAGAAGTGGGTCTGACCGGTGAAGTAAGAGGAGTTTCTCAGGCCGAGATGCGAATCCGGGAAGCAAAGAAGATGGGATTTTCCCGTTGCATCATGCCTTTTTCAAATGTTGAAGGAATCATAGAACCGGAGAAGCTGGGAATTGAGATGATTGGAGTGTCTAATGTATTAGATGCGTTAAAATGTATTTAAGGCCGAAATGGCAGAGAAATGACAGGTGAAAAGGATGAAAAAAGAAAGGTACCATTTGATAGATGGAATACGGGGATTTGCTCTTTTACATATGGTACTATATCATTTTTGCTATGATCTTTTTGTAATATATGATCAGAATCCGGAATGGATGGAGATGGGATCAGCCCATATCTGGGAACGCTTTATCTGTATTTCCTTTATTGTGATTTCCGGATTCTCTGCCAGTTTCAGTCGTAATCTATTAAAACGTGGAATTGTCCTGAATCTACTTGGAATTCTGATTACCATTGTAACATGGGCAGCTGTTCCTGACGCAGTGATTTTCTTTGGTATTTTGAATTTACTTGGCTGTGCTATGC
>JALEPU010000110.1 GCA_022766905.1 Lachnospiraceae bacterium | reverse complement strand
GCCTGGGACAGATGGTGTGGTAGTATCTGCCGTTTCAGATGGAGAATATACCATTCAGGATAAACTGGTTGAATTAAAACTGGCAGATGGTTCCTTCAAATCCTATTCTATGTGCCAGAGATGGCCGATTCGTGTGCCGAGACCGGTTCATAATCGGATTTCTGCCAGTGTTCCTCTGATTACCGGTCAGAGAATTCTGGATACTATGTTCCCGATTGCAAAAGGCGGAACTGCAGCGATTCCGGGTGGATTTGGAACAGGAAAAACGATGACTCAGCATCAGATTGCAAAATGGTCTGATGCGGATATTATTGTTTACATCGGTTGTGGAGAGCGTGGAAATGAGATGACCCAGGTGCTGGAAGAGTTTGGAGAACTGGTAGACCCTAAGACGGGTAACCCGCTGATGGACCGAACTGTTCTGATTGCCAATACATCCAATATGCCGGTGGCTGCTCGTGAAGCATCTATTTATACCGGACTGACTCTGGCAGAATATTACAGAGATATGGGCTATGATGTGGCGATTATGGCCGATTCTACTTCCCGCTGGGCAGAAGCCCTGCGAGAACTTTCCGGACGTCTGGAAGAGATGCCTGCAGAAGAAGGTTTTCCGGCATATCTGGCATCCCGGTTATCTGCTTTTTACGAAAGAGCCGGAATGATGCAGAACTTAAACGGAACCGATGGTTCTGTTACGATTATCGGAGCCGTATCTCCTCAGGGTGGAGATTTTTCCGAGCCGGTTACTCAGAATACAAAGCGTTTTGTCAGATGTTTCTGGGGACTTGATAAATCCCTTGCCTATTCCAGACATTTCCCGGCGATTCACTGGCTGACCAGCTACAGTGAGTATCTGATGGACTTAAATGCCTGGTATAATGATCATGTATCTCCGAAGTTTGTAGAATACCGGAATCGTCTTATGACCATTTTGAATCAGGAAAGCAGTCTGATGGAGATTGTAAAACTGATTGGCGGCGATGTGCTTCCGGATGACCAGAAACTGATTCTGGAGATTGCAAGAGTGATTCGTCTGGGATTTTTACAGCAGAATGCCTTCCACAAAGACGATACCTGCGTTTCTTTAGAAAAGCAGTTTAAAATGATGGATATTATCTTATATCTGTATGGAAAATGCCGGCAGCTGGTTTATATGGGAATGCCGATGAGTGTTTTAAAAGAAGATCATATTTTTGAACGGGTGATTGCGATCAAATATGATGTTCCAAATGACAACCTGCAGATGCTGGACTTTTATAAAAAAGAAATTGATGATTTTTATGACGGTGTAATCGCCAGAAATGCATAGGAGGGAACAATCATGTCAATTGAATATCTTGGATTGAGCAGTATCAATGGCCCCCTGGTAGTTCTGGAGGGTGTTCAGGACGCTTTCTTTGATGAAATTGTAGAATTTACAGTAGATAATCATACAAAAAAACTGGGACGTATTATTGAGCTTTATGAGGATAAGGCAATTATTCAGGTGTTTGAAGGAACAGAAAATATGTCTCTTAATAATACCCATACCAAACTGACCGGTCATCCGATGGAAGTGACCTTGTCACCGGATATGCTGGGAAGAACCTTTAACGGAATCGGAAAGCCGATTGACGGGTTGGAACCCTTAGATTCCGATATCCGAAGAGATGTCAATGGCTTACCGTTAAATCCGGTTCGAAGAAAATATCCGAGAAACTATATCCGGACAGGTATTTCTGCAATCGATGGCCTGACCACTCTGATTCGTGGCCAGAAGCTTCCTATTTTTTCCGGAAATGGTCTTCCTCATGATCAGTTAGCGGCACAGATTGTAAATCAGGCTTCCTTAGGAGACGGTTCCGATGAACCATTTGCCATTGTATTTGGCGCTATGGGCGTCAAACACGATGTGGCAGACTTTTTCCAGAGAACTTTTGAGGAAAGCGGAGTAGCGGATCATGTGTGTATGTTTTTAAATCTTGCCAATGACCCGGTGGTAGAACGTCTTATTACACCGAAGGTAGCACTTACGGCAGCAGAATATCTGGCCTTTGAATGCCATATGCATATTTTGGTTATCCTGACCGATATGACTTCTTATGCAGAAGCAATGCGTGAAGTTTCTTCTTCAAAAGGAGAAATTCCATCCAGAAAAGGTTATCCCGGTTATTTATACAGTGAACTTGCCTCTCTTTATGAAAGAGCCGGTATTGTGGAAGGAGTGGAAGGTTCTGTGACTCAGCTTCCGATTCTTACCATGCCAAATGATGACATTACCCATCCGATTCCTGACCTGACCGGATATATTACAGAAGGCCAGGTTGTACTGGATCGAAACCTCCATGGTCAGGCAATTTATCCGCCGATCAGTGTTCTTCCGTCACTGTCCCGTCTGATGAAAGACGGAATCGGAGAAGGATATACAAGAGTGGATCACCAGGATCTTGCCAATCAGCTGTTTTCCGCCTATGCAAGGGTCGGAGAGGCCAGAAATCTGGCTTCTGTTATCGGTGAAGAGGAATTATCTTCTATTGATAAATTATACCTGAAATTCGGCAAGGAATTCGAACAGCGTTACATTGGACAGGGAATGAATGAAAACAGAACCATGGAAGAGACATTGAACCTTGGCTGGGAGCTTTTAAGCATTCTGCCAAGAGAAGAATTAGATCGCATTGATACAAAGATTATTGACCGTTTTCTTCCGAAAAAGGAAGAAGAGTAAGGGGGGATTAGATGGATCCAAGAGAATTCCCCACGAAAGGTAATCTGATCCTTGCAAAAAATTCGTTAGCTCTTGCCAAACAGGGCTATGAATTGATGGATAAAAAAAGAAATATTCTGATTCGTGAATTAATGGATTTGATTGAAGAGGCGAAGGATATTCAGGAAGAAATCGATACAACATTTACAAGGGCTTATGCCTGTCTTCAGCGGGCCAATATTGAACATGGAATCAGCTGGGTAGAAGAACTTGCGTATACGGTACCGATTGAGGATTCTATTCAGATTCAGACCAGAAGTATTATGGGGACGGAGATTCCCCATGTCAAATACGATGCCCATGCCAATGAAATGACCTATGCGTTTGGAGATACCCACGAATCCATTGATATTGCCAGAGAAGCTTTTCGTCAGGTAAAAGACCTGACCATAGAACTTTCCATGGTGGAAAATTCTGCCTATCGTTTGGCAGCCAGCATTAAAAAGACTCAGAAAAGAGCCAATGCCTTAAAGAATATTACGATTCCGACCTATTCGGCTTTGGTTTACAATATAACCAATGCATTGGAAGAAAAGGAAAGAGAAGAATTCACAAGACTGAAAGTAATCAAGCGGCAAAAGAGTAAATAAAGAATAAGAAAAGTCAGGAGTGCTTTGATCATGAAAAGAAACATGACAATTGCTTTCCTGACTTTTTGTTTTCGCTTTTATTACTTTGTAGAGATTCCATTCTTTGTATCTGGTTATCGATTGCGCCGATCGCAGGAATCCTGCTGGTAATGTTTCTGTTTTGCCAGATACATTTCCTGATCCATGGAAGAAAGAAATTGTTCCATATCTTTGGAAATGTTATCAAACTGGCTATATCCGATGGCAAAAGAAAGGGTATAAGGAGCTTTCCCGGAACTGTTAAAAATTTCGGCAGCCTGATGAATTCTTTTTATCAGGTCTTTAATCTTTTTTTCTTCATCAGCAGGCAGTAAAATGATAAATTCATCACCGGCATATCGAATGGCTATTCCATGATCCGGTGTCACATTGGACAAAATCGTACCAATCCCGCGGATGGCATCATCTCCGAAAGAATGTCCGTAAAGATCGTTGATTCGCTTGAAATCATTGACATCAAGCATAATGCCATAGAGAGAAAGGCTGGGATTTTCTTTGAACTGGCTTAAAATACAGTCCATATATCTTCGGTTATATAGTCCGGAAAGGGGATCTACAAAAGAATTGAGGGACTGGGTCTGTATGTAAACAAACATAAAGGCGATTGCCACAGAAGCCCATCCCAGAGTAATTCCATAGGAAAATCCCTGGACGATTGTTCCGATGATACAGGAAATAACAAAATAATGAACCTGGAAAAACTGAATGTGTAATCCATGTTTTTTGGAATGACCTGCCAGAAACAGACTGTAAAAAAAGTAAAAAAATAAAATCAGGTATACAAGAAGAACTAAATTTCCTCTCTGATAGGTATTATCGGCAGAAATGGTAAATATAATTCCACAGCCGGTCAGGTTGATCAGATTCAAAACAACATCCGCAATCAAAGGAAGTGCAAGCCAGGGTGCCCGTTTTTGTATCCTGCGGATGCTGTGAAAAATACGAAAATCCACAAACAGACACCATAAATAACCAACGCTGCATGTCCCAATGAAACAAAGACTATTCAAAAGGTAGGAGAAAAACCGACATCCTGTAAACAGTCTGCTATCGATTACAAAAGAAAGATATTCCAAAAAACATCCGGCAATCGTAATCCATATCATTGCATCAAAAATTTTATCATCAAAAAAACGCTTTTCTCTGTTTTCAATTCGTGTCAGCCGCAGAAATACCATCAGGCAAATGCCAATGCCATTGACGATCAGGATTTCTGCCATATTGATTTCATTCATCACACATCACCTAAGTCTGTATCTTTCTATGTAACAGTTTATGAATTGTTTTTTTCTATTATACATAAAAAAGAGGACAGGTTCAATTTATTTTAGGGTTTTTGTGATAGAAAAAACGGGAGTTTGCGGCTTTTAAAGTCACAAACTCCCGTTTGGATTCTTATGCTTTCCAAAGGCTGTGAAGATTGCAGTATGCGTATACTGCTTCTACTTCATCCCCATCACAAAGGGCGAAGCAAACTTCTGGTTTTTCACCAGGATGAAGCTCTTTGCGCTGATTTCCCTGTTTTGTCTGAAGGGATACCCATTCGATATAATGTTCCGGAATCATTGGATGTTCTACAGAACCAACCTGTACTTTTACAAGATTACCTTCTACCTGGTAAGCAGGTACATGTTTTTCTACAGCAGCGTCTGTAGTTCCTGGAACGATCTCTTTCATCTTCTGACCGCAGCACATAACCGGTACTCCGGCATCTTTTACTTTTGCAATAATATTGCCGCAGTGTTCACAAATATAAAATTTCTGATCCATATTGATTTCCTCCTTATAAATTTTTTAATCTCTGCCAGCTGTGAAAAGGGCAGAAATGATAGTAAATATTATCACTATCAGTATAACACTTTTCCAAGACATTGCAAGCTGTTCGACTTCTCTTTTGTAAAAATATGAGCCAAGGGACAAATCGACGTTAGGTTTATTTGTCAGTCAGATTTTTAAACGTTTTTTGAACGTAAATGCGGTCGTAAAAAATACGATTGAAAATACGACCGAAAACAGGTCATTTTAATGGTTCTGAACAAATTCTCCGACTGTTTTGTTGAATTTTTCCGGTTCTTCCCAGAATAACATATGACCGGAATCTTCAAAGAAGACAGTTTGTGCGCCTTCAATATTCTCGCCTACCCATGCGCTTCCATGCCAGTCAAAAACGTTGGAATTTCTTGCAACACATACCAGAGTCGGAAGCTTGATCTGTGGAATAAAATCTCTCCAGTCTAAGTTGGTGTGATCACGCATAATCTCGATTCTGACATAAGGCGGACACTTGGAAATTTCATCTGCGATAAAGGTAGCGTCTTCCGGTGTCGGGGTATGATGGAGGCAGGCGCTAACCAGACCTTCTGCTGCTCCTCGTGGATCGTATTTGATGTCATAACAGGTACGAATGAACATTTCCATATCATAACATCCTTTTTGTCCCCATACCCAGTCAGGACCGGTGTACTGAGCCGGAGACTGATCAACACAGACTAAACCGCTGATTCGATGGTTGCCGAAAAGTTCAATATAACTCCAGAGAATGGAAGCACCCATAGACCATCCAAGGACAGTAACGTCTTCCACATCCAGATGATCCAACAGATTTTTGACATCCATTGCGTAGCGGGAAATACGATGAGAATGGAGTACTTTTTCAGATTCTCCGTGGCCTCTCATATCCATACAAATCACTTTGCAGGTCTTGGAAAGTTCTTCTACATTGTGTTTCCAGAATTTTGTGGTACAGGTCCATCCGGGAAGCATGAATAATGGACGGCCTTCGCCATGTACTTCGTAATAAATCTCCACATTATCGTTTGTTTTAAAAGTTGCCATAAAATACTTCTCCTTTCGGTAAATACATTTCGTTTTGCTTTTTTGAATTTATAGTTTTATTCCCATTTTAAGAAAACGGAAGATTCGGTCTGCTGCATCCGCAAAAAGCGTTTCGCTGTTTTCCATTGCATAAGAAAGCTCCATAGGAGCTGAAACAATGGGCATAATAGAATCGATTCCGCAGGAATAAATATCCGCTGCGCCATCCCCCATACTTCCTACAATGGCTGCAATCGGAATATTTTTCTTTTTACAGGCTTTCCCTACACCGGACATAACCTTTCCAAAAACAGACTGGCGGTCTACCCGGCCTTCTCCCGTAATGACAAAATCTACCCCTGAAAGAAGTTCATCAAAATGAACGGCTTTCAGTACAGTGTCAATGCCGGAAGACAAAGAGGCGTTGGCAAATGCCAGGAAAGGAATGGAAAATCCTCCGGCTGCACCCGCGCCTTCCATAGAAGTGTAGTCAATGCCGGTCATTTCCTGAATAATGGCAGCATAATGAATCATGCCATGTTCCAGCTGATCTAAAATTTGTGGATTGCCCCCTTTTTGCGGTCCGTAAATGTAAGTTGCTCCATTTGGTCCGGTCAAAGGATTTTCCACATCACACATGATAGTAATCGAGGCTTCTCTCAGCTTCGGATGAACCAAAGAAGTATCAATGCGGTGGATTCTGGATAAACTTTGTCCGATTGGGGCAAGTTCCTGATCGTTTTTGTCCAGAAAACGGAACCCAAGGGCTGTGGCTGCGCCAATTCCTCCATCGTTGGTTGCACTGCCGCCAATAGTAAGAAGCAGGTCTGTTATTCCCTGATCGAAAGCATGGCAAATTAACTGCCCCGTTCCATAGGTTCCGGTAAGAAGGGGATTTCGCTTTTTTGGTGGAACAAGAGGAAGACCGGATGCTTCTGCCATCTCTATAATTGCCATATGATTTTGGGTAATCCCGTATTTTGCCGTAACCGGTTCTCCCAGAGGACCGGTTACAGTGCAGTTGATAAAAGTCCCTCCCAGAGTAGAAAGAAGAGCTTCAGCTGTTCCTTCTCCACCATCAGCCATTGGGACTCCGATGATTTCACATCCCGGGAAGTGGCGTCTGGCAGCTTCGGTAAGAAGTGAGATCGCCTGATTGGAACTTAAGGATCCCTTAAAAGAATCCGGAGCAAATAATAATTTCATCGTCGTTTTTATACTCTCTTTTTTCTTTTTTTCTTTTATCATAACAAAGGGAAAGCAGGATTGATAAGGGCTGGGAGCTTAAAATAAAGCCATTTTTTTGTGCTCTCAGCACAATAAATCAGAGATTTTCGAAAGAGCTTGCAGAGGATGGATGATTTTGCAGGTAATAATAAAAGTATTCCATAAATTCTCTGGCTTTGCTGTCCTGAATTGGGTTCATATTCAAAGCATCCTTGATTTTATCAAAACGGAATGTCAGCGTATTTTTGTGGATGTATAATTCTTTGCTGCTGGTTACCAGATTGTAATTGTTCTTTTTCAGTACTCCCAGTAATTCCATATACTGATCCAGATATTTCTGATCCAGCAGGTCTTCGCTGAGACAGTGGAAGATGTGGTGCAGTTCTCCAAGAGGAATCTGGTCTTTTAAGTAACTGTCTACATGGTCATAAAAGAAAATTCCGGTTTCTTTTGCAGGAATCTTCTTTTCCAGCCAGAGACAGTGCTCATAGGCTTTCTTGTATTGGCTTAGATTATTCTGGATGGTTCCTACATAAAAATGATATCTGGTTTTCTGACGGACCGCCTGTTGGAGAAACTCAGAAAGGTATTCCCCTATGATAAACTTATAGTCGGAAATAAGATTCTTTTCTTTCGGAAGGGTCTTAAAAATAAGAATCTGCTGTTTTCTTGTGAGAAAAGACATATCCTGTGAAGTATGGTGGGAGCCGGATTTAATCTGTTCTAAGACAGCCTGCTCATCAATTTCTGTTTCAGGACTGCAAAGAATCGGGATACGCAAGAGGCCGGGCTGATAAGACAGTTTTTCAGCCATACCGGAAAGCTCCGAAGAATCCAACGTGGATTCGTAGAGAAGTTCATGGGCGAAATGCTCTTTTAATGTCCGCCGGCGTTGAATTTTTTCTTTCTCATATTCATATTCCAACATGGTTTCCATGGACATTTTTACAATCATGGCAATTGGCTTTACGGTCTGTGGTTCACCGGTTACACCAATCACACCGCAGGGCTTTCCATTTGGAGAAAGAAGCAGGTTGACTCCTGGAAGAACACCTAAAAAACGATCTTCTTTGGAGACTTCCACAATTGGCAATTGTTCTTTCATGATATCAAATGCGATTTCATGAAATGTGCCAACCCGATCCGGATCTCTGCTTGCAATAATAATTCCTTTTTCATCCATAATATTAATATTATAATTGGTATACATGGTCAGCCGTTCTATGAATTTTTTTGCAATGTCTACATAAAACATGAGAAAACTCCTTTCTCCACTTTTTCTTTCATTATAGCTTTTTGCAGGAAAAAAGAAAATAGAAAGAAGAGTTTGAAAAAAATAAACAAGAAAACATGGACGAAGTGTATATTTTATATTATAATATGGGGTGATGCGAGGACCGAAAGGTCTTTTTCCTCTATGATATCAGAGATTTTTGTATTGGAAACGACTGGTATCATGAATGAGATAAATGATAATAATGAGATAGAAGATAGGAGTTGGCCGAAGATGAGCAAAAAACCATATTATATTACAACCGCCATTGCTTATACCTCTGGAAAACCTCATATTGGGAATACCTATGAGATCGTTCTTGCAGACAGTATTGCAAGATTCAAACGCTTAGAAGGTTATGATGTATTTTTCCAGACCGGAACCGATGAGCATGGTCAGAAGATTGAATTAAAAGCAGAAGAAGCCGGTGTGACACCAAAGGAATTTGTTGACAATGTAGCCGGACAGATTAAGGAAATCTGGGATCTGATGAATACATCCTACGATAAATTCATCCGTACCACAGACGAAGATCATGAAAAACAGGTTCAGAAGATTTTTAAGAAATTATACGATCAGGGAGATATTTACAAAGGATATTATGAAGGAATGTACTGTACTCCTTGTGAATCCTTCTTTACCGCTTCCCAGTTAGTAGACGGAAAATGTCCGGACTGTGGAAGAGAATGCCAGCCTGCAAAAGAAGAAGCTTATTTCTTCAAGATGAGCAAATATGCAGACAGACTGATTGAGCATATCAATACCCATCCGGAATTTATTCAGCCGGAATCCCGTAAAAACGAGATGATGAATAACTTCCTTCTTCCGGGACTTCAGGACTTATGTGTGTCCAGAACCTCTTTCAAATGGGGAATTCCGGTTGATTTTGATGAGAAACATGTTGTCTATGTATGGCTGGATGCCCTTACCAACTATATTACCGGTATTGGCTATGACTGTGACGGCAATCATGGAGAGAAGTTTGGAAAATATTGGCCGGCAGACCTTCATCTGATTGGAAAAGATATTATCCGTTTCCATACGATTTACTGGCCGATCTTTTTGATGGCACTGGATCTTCCTCTTCCAAAACAGGTATTTGGACATCCATGGCTGTTACAGGGAGACGGCAAGATGAGCAAGTCAAAAGGAAATGTACTTTATGCAGATGAAGTGGTTGATTTCTTCGGCGTAGACGCAGTACGTTACTTTGTTCTTCACGAGATGCCATTTGAAAATGACGGCATTATTACCTGGGAACTGATGGTAGAAAGATTAAATTCTGACCTGGCAAATACCTTAGGAAACCTGGTAAATCGTACCATTTCCATGTCCAATAAATATTTCGGAGGAGTCGTAACAGACGGCGGCATTTCCGAGGAAGTAGACGCTGATTTGAAAGCGGTTGTTCTTGGAACAAAGGCAAAAGTAGTAGAAAAAATGGATAAACTTCGTGTTGCAGATGCAATGACAGAGATTTTCAATCTGTTCAAACGCTGCAACAAATATATCGATGAGACAATGCCATGGGCTTTGGCAAAAGACGAGGCAAAGAAAGACAGATTGGCAACGGTTCTTTACAATCTGGTAGAGAGCATTTGCATTGGTGCGACTTTATTAGAGCCATTTATGCCTGAAACATCTGAGAAGATTCTTGCCCAGTTAAATGGCAAAAAGAGAACTCTGGAAGATCTGGATGGTTTCGGACTTTATGAATCCGGTACCAAAGTAACAGAAAAGCCGGAAATCCTTTTCGCAAGACTGGATGTAAAAGAAGTACTGGCAAAAGTAGAAGAGCTTCATCCACCGGTAGAAGAAGAAAAGGAAGAAGAGCCGGGAATCGACATTGAGCCAAAAGAAGAGATTACATTTGATGATTTTATGAAGATGCAGTTCCAGGTAGGCGAAATCATTGCCTGTGAACCGGTGAAAAAATCCAGAAAACTTCTTTGCTCTCAGGTAAAGATTGGAAGCCAGGTAAAACAGATCGTATCCGGTATCAAAGCTCATTATAGTCCGGAAGAGATGGTAGGCAAGAAAGTCATGGTTCTTGTCAACTTAAAACCGGCCAAACTGGCAGGCGTATTATCAGAAGGTATGCTTCTTTGTGCGGAAGATGAGAATGGAGAACTTTCTCTCATGGTTCCGGAAAGAAAGATGCCATCCGGCGCAGAGATTTGCTAGGCAGATAAAATAGAAAAATGGGGCATGCTCGTAAGAAGTTGTTCAGGAATACAATTTCGACGGACATGCCTTTTTTTTGACATGAGCTGGAAAAGGAGGAAGAAATATGGAACTTAGGCAGCTGTTGGAAGGCGTAAAAAAGAACGAAATATCCATAGAGGAGGCAGAAAGGTTCCTGAAAAAAGAACCTTTTTACGAGATGGGATACGCCAAGCTGGATACTCATAGAAAGGTGCGCTCCGGTTTTGCGGAAGTTATTTTTTGCAGTGGGAAGGCAGATGAACATCTTCTTTCCATTTTTGGTAAATTATATGAAGAAAATGGAGAAGTCATGGGGACAAGAGCATCCGATCATCAGTATGAACTGATACAAAAGGTTTATCCTCAGGTTTCCTATGATCCCATTTCTCATATTATTAAAATTGAAAAAGAAAAAATTGGATGTATTGCAGTCTGCACAGCCGGTACTGCGGACATTCCGGTGGCAGAAGAGGCAGCCCAGACCGCTGAGTTTTTTGGCTCTCATGTAGAGCGAATCTATGATGTGGGAGTCAGCGGAATCCATCGGCTGTTTTCTAAGCTGGATGTGATTTTGAAAGCCAACTGTGTTATTGCAGTGGCCGGAATGGAAGGCGCCCTTGCCAGTGTCATAGGAGGATTGGTTGATAAACCAATTATTGCAGTCCCTACTTCTGTCGGCTATGGAGCCAGCATGAATGGGCTTTCCGCCCTTCTTACGATGATCAATTCCTGTGCCAACGGAGTATCAGTAGTAAATATTGACAATGGGTATGGCGCAGGATATATCGGGACACAGATTAACAGAATGGGAGCAGGAAAAGAAAGAATCGATTCATTGCAATCCCCTGTCGTTAATGATAAAATATAAGACAAATGAGCAAACGTATTGGGACAGGAGGTAGGATATAGATGGAAGATATTATTAATGCCCTTTTGGATGTTGTGAGGGAACAGCAGAGAAATGGTGTTCCTCCGGAAGCGGCGATGAGCAGATCGGATGTAGTAAACATGGCTCTTAAGATGATGCAGCAGCAGGGAATGGAGATTGAGCAGGAGACAGTGACAGAAACCTGGAGAACCATCCTGCGTCTGGCACCAAAGCTTTTTGGGTCGGATACTTCGGATGTACCGGCAGCAGCTTTAAGTCCATCGGAACAGATTATAAGAAAGATGGAACCGGATAAGGAACTGGTAGCAGGCAATGAAAATGTTGCCTTAGATAAGATGATTTTCAGTAATTTTGAGTCCATGCTAGGTGGAGCAGGCGGCGAGATTAAGACGGATTCCACACCGGCAGCGGACGCACCGAAAAAACAGGAAAGACCAAAGTCTGCGGCAGAACTGGCAGCGGACGCAATTCGAATTGCAGATGAAAATAAACGAAAAGGAATTAAACCGGAGCCTCCAAAGCCGGGCCAGAGAAGAGCGGTAACAAGTAAAAAGCCTTATAAGGGAATTCCAAAAGCAGCTCCTACAGTAAAAGGCGGAGAAGGACAGGGGGTTTCTGCCAGTCAGCTGGCCTATGAGGCCCAGAAAAAAGCCCAGCAAAGAGCGGCGGAAGAAGCAAGACTTCGGGAAGAGATGGAAGCAAAGCTGGCAGAAGAGGCAATCAAACGGGGAGAACCGGATCCAAGGATTGTTGCTGCAGAAGAAAGAGCGAAAAAAGAAGCAGCTGAGCGGGAGATGGAGTTAAAACGGGCCCAGAGAGATGGGACACCGGTACCGCCACCGGCATCGGAACGGGAAAAACGCAGAGAAGAGACGCCGGAAGAAAAGAGAGCCCGGGTAGAAGCCGAACAGGAAGCAAGAAGAGCCAGAGAGTGGGCAGAAGCAGAGGCAGAGGCGAAAGCAGCAAAAGAAAGAGCCAGAGCGGAGCGGGAAGCAAAAGCAATGGAAGAGGCCCAAAAGGCAGAGCGTCAAAAAGCAGAAGCCCAAAAAGCAAGACAAAATATGTCTGCGGAAGAAGCGAAAGCGGCAGAAGAAAGGGCTGCAAGAAGAGCCAAAGCAAGAGAGGAAGCTCAGGCAGCCAAAGCGGCTAAAAATGCTCAGACCAGATCCGAGGCAGCCAAGTTAATCCAGGAACGGGCAGAGGCAAAATCAGAAAGAGCTGCTCAGACAGCCAAAAAAGCAGTAGAAAGTATTCAGCAGGGAATGGCAGCAGTTTTAGGAGGAGATGCCGCAAAAGAGCTTGAGATTGATGAGGCAGAACTGAACAAACTGGTGATGGAGAAATATCAGGATATGCTTCGAAGCGGCACAAAGGCTTCCGATATCGATATGACAAAGCTTACGACCAGAGTCATCGAGGCATTACAGGCCAAAGAAGAAGCAGAAGAAGAACCGCTTCAGCAGGATCTGGATGAACTGATCGATGAAACCTGGAACGGAGGAAGCGGGGAGAAAGCTTCTGAAAAAGAAAAAACCGCTTCCAAAGAGGAAGCAAAGAAGGAAGAAAACAACAAAAACAGTTCTTCCAAAACAGCTTCTGATGAAAGCGCAGAATCTGCAAAGAAAGTAACCGCAGAAAAGCCGGTGAAAAAACCGAGAAAAACAGTGGAGCTGGATATCGATGATTCCTTCTTCTCTTCTTTCCAGAATACGAAGAGTTTCATGGGAGACTTTGAGAAATTCTTAAACAGTGGATCAGGAGAACGAAAAGCTCATACAGGAATAGAGCCGGTAGATAAACTTCTTTCAGAAGGCCTGGAAGCAGGAGTTTATGTTGTCTCAGCGGATGAATCCATCGGAGCAGATTCCTTTATGCTTCAGGCAGGAGATTATATGGCATCTCAGGGAAAAGATGTCCTCTATTTGCTGTCTGATTCTTCCAGATACGGTATGATGGTGCAAAGCATTTCCCGTCTGACTTATGAACTGAGGGGAAAGGACAAAGGACTTGCCCGTTCCCAGGCATCTATTTTAAATTGCCAGTCCAAAGCAGACATGGCGAATTTAAGAAAAGAATTCAGCTATTATGAAGAAAAGATTGGGGAACATATGTATCTCATGGAACAAAGAAGCCTGGACAGCAGCAATATGACAGTGATTATTCAGAAACTTACCGAAGCCTTCCAAAAAGAACGGAATAAAAAGCCGGTGATTTTTGTAGATGATATTTACTGGATGTTAAAAGGAGAAGATGAACTTTTACTGGATTTGTCTGAGGTAGCTGAGCTTCTGGAAGTTCCTGTTGTAATTTCGATTGGCTCCGGTGTTTATGAGGACGAAGACCTGATTAGCACCAGAATAGAGATTCACTATGCAAATGCTGAAGGAAAAGAAAAACTTCTGGAAAAAGAAGTGATGGCAGAAAATGGAGATACCATGCTGGCAGATTTGATGATTACCAGAAAAGATACGGGAAAACAAATGTCAGCGAAAATGGCTGTTACGCCAAAATTCCATTTCTTTGGAAAAATCACTAGGGAGATGAATTTATGTTAAAAAAGATTTTTGATTTGGAAAGCCCATGGATGCTGTTTTTAAGCCGGCTGGCAGATCTGATTGTGTTAAATCTGCTTTTTATCCTGGGCTGTCTTCCCATTGTTACCATAGGGGCATCTTTTACTGGACTTTATTATGTATCTTTAAAAATGATGCGCCAGGAAGAAGGTTCTGTTTCTAAGACGTTCTGGAAAGGATTTCGGGAAAATATCAAACAGGCGACCATTGTATGGCTGATTCTTGCCTTGCTGAGCGGGCTTTTGTATGCGGACTATCGTGCCATCGGGGTCCTTGGAAAAGAGCTGGGAAGCCTGTTTCGCTATGGCTGGTATATGCTGTGCCTTTTGTATGGATTTGTATTTGCATATGTTTTTCCGATTCTTGCAACTTTCGAGAATACAGTGAAAAACACAATGAAAAATGCCCTTTTGATGAGCCTTAGCCATCTTCCTTATACGGTGGCAGTTCTGCTGATCTGGGCCAGTCCTTTCGTCCTTTTTTCCAGATGGACAGTCTTTCAGTCGGTGCTGACTCCGGTTTTTGTGCTGGTTGGATTTGGACTGCTTGCCTATTTTAGTTCCTGGTTTCTGATGAGGGTGTTCCGGAAATTTATGCCGGAGGAATGGTTGGAAAAGGAGGAAGAAGAATGATTTTTGATACCCATGCCCACTATGATGATGAGGCATTTGACGAAGACAGAGAAGAATTATTGGACAGGATGAAAGAAGCCGGCATCGATTATGTGGTAAATGTTGGGGCGAATATGGCTTCTTCCAGAAAAACCATAGAACTTTGTGAACAATATTCTTTTCTGTATGGTGCAGTGGGCATACATCCCAGTGATGCCCAGGAGATGAATGACGAGACATTAAAAGAGTTGCATCAAATGGCCGGTCATGATAAGATAGTAGCCATTGGCGAGATTGGACTGGATTATTACTGGCCGGAACCGGCAAAAGAAGTGCAAAAGAAGGCATTGGAGATGCAGGTAGCACTGGCCAAAGAGGTAAAACTTCCCATTGCAATCCACAGCAGGGATGCTGCAAGAGATACGGCAGACATGCTGTCATCTCTTCATGCAGGCGACTGCGGTGGAGTGATTCACTGTTTTTCCTACACCAAAGAGATGGCCAGAGAATTTCTGAATATGGGATTCTATATTGGAATCGGCGGTGTTGTTACCTTTAAAAATTCCAGAAAATTAAAAGAAGCGGTTCAATATATCCCGTTGGATCGGCTTGTTCTGGAGACAGATTGTCCATATCTGGCGCCGACTCCGTATCGGGGAAAAAGAAATTCTTCCCTGTATCTGCCTTATGTGGCAGAAGAAATTGCCAGATTAAAGGGAATTTCCTATGAGGAAGTGCTTGCCGCTACCATGACCAATGCAAAAAAAATGTACCGGATTTCATAGAAAAAATGATGATAACAGATAGGAGCGTTTATGGAGCAGAATATTTCACAAAGTACCATAGAAATTATAAAAAAATATAATTTTGTATTTCAGAAAAAGTACGGACAGAATTTCCTGATTGACGGAAGAGTCCTGGATAAGATCATTGGGGCCGCCCAGATCGGTCCGGATGATTGTGTGCTGGAGATTGGTCCGGGAATCGGCACAATGACAAAAAGGCTGGCTGAGGCAGCCGGACAGGTCATTGCTGTTGAAATTGACAAGAACCTGATTCCGATTTTACAGGAAGTCCTGGGAGAATATGATAATATCACGATTTTAAATGAGGATATATTAAAAGTGGATATTCCGGCTCTGGTAGAACAATATAATGGGGACAGACCGATTAAAGTGGTGGCTAACCTGCCTTATTACATTACAACTCCAATCATAATGGGACTTTTTGAAAGTAATGTTCCTATTGACAATATTACCGTAATGGTGCAAAAAGAAGTTGCGTTAAGGATGCAGGAAGGTCCGGGCAGTAAGGATTACGGTGCCCTTTCTTTAGCAGTACAGTATTATGCCGAGCCGTATATTGTGGCAAATGTGCCTCCGAACTGTTTTATTCCAAGACCTAAGGTGGGTTCCGCCGTCATACGGCTTACCCGCCACAAAGAAAAGCCGGTTCAGGTGAAAAATGAGCAGTTTATGTTCCGGCTGATTCGGGCTTCCTTTAACCAGCGCAGAAAGACGCTGCAAAATGCCCTGCACAATATGAATGAGCTTTCTCTTACCAAAGAGGAGATTGTGGATGCTTTGCAGACTATGGGATTATCAGAGACCATACGAGGAGAGAAATTAAGTCTTTCGGAATATGCGAAACTTTCCGATTTGCTTTGCAAAGAGTAGAGAAAAGCCGTATGTTCTAAATCCATTTCCCCGGCATACAATAATGAAAAAGGGGAAATGGTGTATGGCAGAGTATCAGCGGATCGTTTCATATTTATATAAATACAGACATGGTCAAAAAGGCGAAAATGTAGGTTTTGTGCGGATTGACACAAGACCGGACGGACTTCGCCTTTTTTTTCATATCCGGGATTTACGGATGATGGATGAAAGGAACCTTTCTACCTATTTTTATTTCCATCAGGATGGGCATAAAAAAGGGATTTTTGTGGATAAATTTCTTTGTTCCAGAGGGTGTTGTGAATATAAGACCACTCGGAAAGAAGAAGAGATACCGGGCTTTTTGGGTCTTGGCAAGATGGATGGAATGGTGTTTTATGAAGGGGAAGAGCTTTGGTACGGAACCTGCTGGGATGAACGAGAGCTGGGAAAGGAACCCATTGAGCTTTCCGGGGATTCCGGGCAGGAAAAGGAAACAGTGCCGGAAAGTCCGGCTGTTGAAATAAAGGAGCCGGTGCCGGAAAGCCCTGTTGTTGAAGAAAAGAATATTGCCGGACAGGAAGTGGACGCTGAGGAAAGAGGACTGGAAAAAATTTTTGGTTCTTTTCCGCCGGTTGTGCTTGATAGTGATACCGGTCTGGTAGAAGCAGTGAAAATTATGCCGGAAGATATTGCAAAGTTTCCCATTCGCAGCTGGCATCTGGCCGGTAATCCATTTTTACTTCAGGGGTTTGAAAACTATCATGAACTGATTCTGCTGAGGATCCAGATGGGGAAAAACAAGAATTTGTGGGCTCTTGGGGTGCCTGGAATCTATGACAACCGGGAAAAATATCTGGCGGGAATTTTTGGATTTTTTGATTACATACCAAAAGAACAGGGGAAGTGGAAAACCGGAGGAGAAGGCTACTGGATTACTTCTTTAACGTAAAAGGGTGAAAAGGATTGTGGAGCTGTTTGCAGCGAAATAAGTCGAAATCACCGTTTGATACCTAAATGGAGAGAAAAATGTTGGGAGTATAGATTATTAGCTAATATGCTTGATTTTCATAAAATAATAAAGTGCAAATGGGAATTTAAATGAATAAAAAAGGTTTCAGGAAAGTTGCTTGACAAATAAAATACCTGTCGCTATAATTCGTAACTAAGCAAGGGCGCTGAAAAAATTTCAGTGCTCTTTTTCTTTTTCTTTCTTTAGAACGTATACAAAATACATTAATAAAGCGAACATTCAAAGCATACTTTCGAAGGAAAGAGAAAGATACATAACTAATACTATTGTCGAAGAGGAGGGACTCATTATGTATTCATCTGTAGACGTTATGTGGACTTTAATTGGAGCAGCGCTCGTATTCTTTATGCAGGCAGGCTTCGCACTTTGTGAAAGTGGTATGACTCGTGCGAAAAACACCGGTAATATCATTATGAAAAACTTAATGGATTTTAGCATTGGTACCCCGGCTTACTGGTTTGTAGGTTTTGGTATTATGTTCGGCGGAAGCGGAGCATTGATCGGAGGATTTGATCCATTTATTCGTGGCGATTATGATTTTGGATCATTACCGGTTCTTTGTTATGTGATTTTCCAGACTGTATTCTGCGCCACAGCAGCTACCATCGTAAGTGGTTCCATGGCAGAGCGTACAAACTTTAAAGCTTACTGTTTATACAGTGCTATGATTTCTTTGGTTGTTTATCCAATCTCAGGTCACTGGATCTGGGGCGGCGGCTGGTTATCAAGCCTTGGCTTCCATGATTTTGCAGGAAGTACAGCCGTTCATATGGTAGGTGGTGTAGCTGCCTGCGTAGGTGCTAAAATCTTAGGACCTCGTATTGGAAAATATGGAAAAGACGGAAAAGCTCGTGCAATTCTGGGACACAACCTGACAGCAGCAGCACTTGGTGTATTTATTCTTTGGTTCTGCTGGTTTGGATTTAACGGTGCCAGCACAGTAGCAATGAGTACAGATGCAGATATGCTTTCTGCAAGCAGAATCTTTATGAATACCAACATGTCAGCAGCTGTTGCAACCTGTACCGTTATGATCTTTACCTGGTTACGTTACAAAAAACCAGACGTATCCATGTCTTTGAATGGTGCGTTGGCAGGCCTTGTAGCAATTACCGCAGGCTGTGATATGGTAACAACAACAGGAGCATTTTTCATTGGTTTATTTGCAGGTATTGCCCTTGTATTAGCAGTTGAATTCTTTGATAACGTTGTAAAAATTGACGACCCGGTTGGTGCTATTTCCGTACATGGTGTTTGTGGTGCCTTCGGTACAATCTTAACCGGTGTATTTGCTGAAGAAGGCGGTATCCTTTATGGCGGCGGATTCCATTTCTTTGGTGTGCAGGTATTAGGTGTTGTTTCTGTTATCGCATGGGTTGCAATTACCATGACAATCATCTTTACAGTGATTGATAAATTGGTTGGTCTTCGTGTTCCGGCAGAAGTTGAAATTGAAGGTCTTGATTATCATGAACATGGTCTTGTAAGTGCTTATGCCGGATTTAACATTACTGATATGTCAACAGGTATGGAAGTCAATGAAAACACTGACCTTGGTGAAGATAATTATGTAAAAGCAACCGATCAGCAGATTAATGCAGCAGTTCCTGTTACAAGAACAGAAGCAGTTGGTGGCAACCAGACCGGTATGTACAAAGTATCTATCATTGCAAAACATTCCAGATACGAGCTTCTTAAGAGCGAGCTGAATAAGATTGGTATTACCGGTATGACAGTCACACAGGTAATGGGCTGTGGTATTCAGAAAGGTGCCGGCGAGAAATATCGTGGTGTTGAAATGGATATCAACGTACTGCCTAAGATGAAACTTGAGATTATCATCGGTAACGTTCCACTGGATAAAGTAATCGAGACAGCGAAGAAAGCCCTTTACACCGGCCACATTGGCGATGGTAAGATCTTCGTATACGATGTCCAGAAAGTTGTAAAAGTACGTACTGGTGAAGAAGACTTTGCAGCACTGAAAGATGTTGAGTAAATAAAATTACTACTTTTTTTCTTCCTATAAAAAATATAAAATAAACGTGAAGCACCGGAAAACAGAAATCTGTGGTCCGGTGCTTCTTTTCTTATGGTTGTATGGGATATTTTTGTGTGGTAAAATGAAACAAATAAAGCAAAGAGGAAAAAAGTATGATTCTTATTTTTGACATTGATGATACCATTTATGATTTAATGGAACCTTTCGAAAAGGCCCATAAAGAGATCTTTGAAACCAGGACGGACATGCCTTGTGTCACGCTTTTCATGAATTCCAGGATTTATTCAGATGAGATTCTGGAAAAAGAAAAGCAGGGTCTGATTCCCTCAAAAGACTGCTTTTTTCTTAGAATCCAAAGAACCTATCAGGATGCCGGCATTGTGGTAAGCAGGGAAGAAGGGAATGAATTTGAGCGAATTTATCGAAGTGCACAAAAAGTAATACATGTTAATCCTGACATGGAAGATATTCTGAATTGTGGAAAAGAACTGAAAATCCCCATGGGAATCGTTTCTAATGGAAATCATAAAGGTCAATATGCCAAGATTGATGCTTTAAATCTAAAGCGATGGTTTGGAGAGGAACATATTTTTATTTCCGGAGATGTTGGATGGCATAAACCGGACCTTCGGATTTTTCGGGCAGTAGAACAGGCTTTTCATGCAGAACCGGAAGAAATCTGGTATCTTGGGGATACTTATGAGGTAGACGTAACAGGTGGGCGTAATGCCGGCTGGAATGTTATTTGGTTTAATCATCGGAACCGGGAATGTCCGGAAGAGAGAAACAGTGCAACCATGGAGGTAAGGACCGGAGAGGAATTAAAAAAAGCAGTGATGGATTTGCTGCAGAAGAAGGATAATAAAAAATAAAGAAGAAAAGAGAGATTTTATGAGAAAGAAAAAACGATGTAGTTTATTGGCGGGATTTTTATTGCTTGCTATGGTAGCAAGTTCCTTTGTTTTTGCGCAGGAAGAAGCTTTTGCCCAGGAAGATACGGTCGTTTATGATGCTTCTTCGATGACAACCTTTAAGAACAGAACCATTCAGGATGTGGCAGACCGATATGCTGCCGCAAAAAATTGTTCTGATGTTTACAGTGACAGTGATTCTTCCACCTGGTATAAAATTCCGGCATCTTTAGAGGCACCCTATGCTTATGGAGAACTTTCTTCGGAAACGCACAAGGCAATGACGGAGATGACCAATTTTTACCGTTGGCTGGCAGGAGCAGAACCATTAAAAACATATTCTACCCATTCTGATTCTTTGCAGGCACAGGCACTGGACCGGAATTTTGAATTTAATCATTATATTAGTAATAGTTCAAAACCGGAGGATATGGATGAGAGCCTCTGGGCAGAAGGATTTGAATGTACTCATAATATTTTAGCCAGATATTATACGCCTTGTGGAGCGATTACCGGATGGATGAACGAAGGATACAGGCTGTCTACCCAACAGTTTGATACAATTGGACATCGGATGGCCTTAATTGGAAGTATGTTAAGCGAGATTAATTTTGGCTACTCCGGTTACATCGCCATTGGAGATGATGCCAGCTATGGAAACAGCAGAAAAGAAGCTTTTACAGCATTTCCGGCTCCTGGATATATGCCAAATCACCTGATCAGTCCGGGGATTAGTGCATGGTCCGTTGAATTAAATCCGTCTACGATTACAATTGAAAATTCTTCTGATGTCATGATTAAAGTGACTAACAAAAATACAGGAAAATCTTATGTATGCAGCGAGGCAATCGGCAATGCATCCATATCGTCTGTAATTGCATTTGCTCAGCCTGCTGACGCAGGAAGCGGTTATTACACAGATTCCTATGAAGTTTCTATTACAGGCCTGAAGGACGTTTTAACGGGAAAAGGAGCAGTTATAAAATATACGGTTCAATTTGTAGATATAAAACCATATGCTGCAACTTATGTAAAAGAAGTAGCTCCGGATATTAAAAATTATGTTATTTATCAATCTGCAGCAGAAAATGATTTCCTGAAAAAAGTAGCGGCTATTTTACCTCAGAAGATAACGGTGAAAGGAGAAAGCGGCTATACCGCATCGGTTCCTGTAAAAGGTTCCTGGAAAGTAAATACAACAAAAAACTGTTTTGAAAACAGTGTGGATCCGGCAAGTCTTCCGGAAAATATGGTTGACAAAAAAGGTTTATTGAATGCAATATCCATTCCATATGTCATATCGGATTCCTGGTATGACACCTATAATAGCTTATATATCAAACCATCGGAAGCAAAGGAAGGAGATCTGGTCACATTTTATGTATACCGGACATTAATTTCGACAGATTCAAGCAGTATTTATAAGATTGGAAAAAATTCGGATGGTACTTACCGGACCTTGAGCTTAATGGATTCTTCCGGTTCGCAATGGTTTTCTCCCGCGGACTCGGAACAGTCAGATTCTTATCATATTTACAAAAAGAATGCGGCGTTAGGAGACAGTGGGGAATATATCTCGGTTTATTATGACAGTGATGATGTAAATTGGAGTGGAATCAGTTATTATGTTTCTGTTGGAACCCAAAAACTTTCCGTTCAGAAAAAATCCACCGGCAGCTCAACGAATACAAGCACTGGTTCTACCACCGGGACAACCAGTGTAACAACAAAAAATATTCGCATTACCTTCCAGCCAAACAAGGGAACCGCCAGCAAAAAGACAAAGACCATCAAGGCCGGAAGTAAAATCGGAACGTTACCGACACCGAAACGAAAAGGGTATACATTTACAGGCTGGTACACTCAGAAAATAAAAGGGAAAAAGGTATCCGGGAATACAAAATTAAGTAAAAATACAACGATTACATTGAAAAAACTGAAAAAAGGAAAGAAATATTATATCCAGGTACGAACCTATCGCCTGGACACATCAGGCGATAAGGTATACGGATCCTGGAGTAGTAAAAAAAGTATCAAATCAAAATAAAAAAGAGGTGTATACAAACCTTTATCGAATAAAATTGGTCCGGATCTTCCCCTCTGACTCAGGAGGAGTAAGTCCGGCCTTTTTTCCGGCTTCGATGGATTTTAAAAGCCATGCCATATTACGGCCCAAAGTCCGCATCACCATCATACCTTCCAAATCCTGCTCTACCTCTTTTGGAGTATTGCCATGCACCATATTCCAGTAAGCGGAAGATACAAGAGGCATGTTGGAAATTGTAAAATATTTGTTCAGCTGTTCCAATGCAGCAGTAGAACCACCGCGACGGCAGCTTACGATAGCAGCACCCGGTTTGTAAGGAAATCCGCCGCTGGCATAAAACATGCGGTCAAGGAAAGAAGTGATTCCGCCGCAGGCAGCAGCATAATGAACCGGAGAACCGACAATAAGAGCATCACATTCTTCCATCTTTTTTAACGCGACGTTTACATTATCGTCTCCAAAAATACATCTGCCCAGTTTATTTTTTCTGCACATACCGCATCCACGACATCCTTTCGCCGGATCTGCACCAATATGGAAAATCTCCGTATCAATGCCTGTAGCCTGGATTTCTTTTGCAACTTCTTCTAATGCCCGGTTGGTACAGCCTTTTACATGTGGACTTCCGTTTAATAACAATACCTTCATCCTTCTAACACCCTTTCTTTTTCTTGCTTTTTCTTCTCCCGAAGCTGTCTGAAAAAATCAGATAACATCGTGGAGCATTCTTCTTTTAAGACATCATAGACAATTTCAGCCTGATGATTAAAATGTTCCACCTGAAGCAGATTTAACACAGAACCGGCACATCCGGCTTTCGGGTTCATGGTACCGATGACAACCCTGGGAATCCGGGCCTGAATGATAGCACCGGCACACATCTGGCAGGGTTCTAAAGTAACGTACATGGTACAATCTTCCAGACGCCAGTCACCAAGTTTTTTGCTGGCTTTTGCAATTGCCAGAAGCTCTGCATGGGCAAGGGTTGTCTTTTTGGCATTTCTTTTGTTGTAGCCTCTGGCAATGATTTTATCTTCATAAACAATGACACAGCCGATTGGAACATCTCCAACCGCAGCTGCTTTTTTTGCCTGCCGGATGGCTTCTTTCATGTATTTTTCATCCCTTGTCATAGTGATTCCTTCTTTCTTAAGATTCATGAGTACGGATCATGGAGAACTGAATCACATCTGTATCAATATGTTCCCATCCATAAAAAATAGGTCTGTCTTTGCTGTCATAATATACGGATTTTAATAGCAGCAGGGATTTATTTTCATAAAGATTATTTTGAATCAGTTCTTTGATATAAGGAATGTCTTTTCCCAGACAGGTCAGAATATCGACCTTATCCCAGGGAACTAAAATGTCCGCTTCTTTTTGTAATAATTCAAAGATTGGCATAGTGAAATCTTCCTTCCCAAGTCCATCCGGCTTGAGATAGGCAAGAGGAACGTAATCTTTGATATAAGCGCAGAATTCATTGTCTGCATAATAAGCTTTTTCAATTAGAAAAACCGGCTCTTTCGTGGAGAGTTCCAATTTCTGAGCCACCTCTTCATTGGCTTCCTCTATATGATAATCGACCAGAATGGTCTTTGGAGTGTACCCGCTTTTTCGAATCAGGCTTTTCATCTCCTGTACCGGAGTAAACTTCGTTGGAAGATGGATGGAGTGGACATTGACAAAGGTACCCTTTCCTCTTTTTCGAAAGATTAATCCTTCGGTTTCCAGCTTTTCCAGGGCAGAACGTAGAGTCACTCTGCTTACGCCTAATATTTTACAAAAATCATCTTCTTTGGGAAGTTTATGATCGACTGATAAATCCATCGTATCAATATAACGTAATATTTCATCAATTGCCTGAGATTTCAGATTTTTCTGATTGACCCGGCTAACAAACTGTGTCATCTTTTTCACCGTCCAGTTTTTATCTTGTTACAGGATTATAGATTGTTGAAACTTAGGTATTCGTATCCTGCAACCCCGGATTCTTTCTTGTAAAAGAAAACCCGGATTTATGTTTTACTTCTGTAAAGTAATGTAACATAAATCCGGGTTTTCTGCAAGGGAATGGATTTGTTCCCAGAAACTATTCTGCTTTTACAGTGATTTCGCCACTTGCAATCTTAGCAAGGACATCTGCGGCCTTTTCCTGAATATCAGCATCTACCCCATCTGCCCAATCAGCAAGAACGATAGCACCGTCTGCTGCACCAACGACTTCAACTTCTCCATCGACTTCGCCTTTTAAGGTGCCTGCCTGTAACTGGCTGAAAGTAGCATCATAGGCAACCGCAACATCTTTGATAACAGCTGTCATAAGAGCGGTTGGAGCAAAGCTTTCCTGGCCGGCACCGCTTCCCACAGCTTTAATCTGTTTTTCTTCTGCTGCTTCTAATACACCACTGCTGGCATCATCTACCATTGGTGCAATCACATCAGCACCAGCATCGATCATAGCGATTGCTGTTTCTTTTGCTTTATTTACATCAGTGAAATCGCCGGTGTTGACTCTGGTTGCTGTTACATTTAATCCGTAGGTTTTATTTGCGTATTCAACACCCTGAGCAAATCCGGAAGAACCTAAGATAATAGGGTTGATTTCCATACCACCGACAAAACCTACTTTTCCGGTTTCACTTAAAAGAGCAGCGATGACACCCTGCACAAAGCCCTGCTGTTCATCTGCAATTTTAACGGAAATGAAGTTTTCAGTCATAACAGTACCGTTGATCTGGACAAATTTGGTGTCCGGATACTCAGAAGCAACGGAAGTACAGTAATCCTGATAAGAATTTGTGGTCAGATAAATTAAATCATAACCTTCTGCAGCGTAGGCACGAGCACCTTCTGCGGAATCAGCGTCTCCGATATTTTCAAGGTAGTTAATAGTAGCACCTGCTTCTTCGATTTTCTTTAAGCCGTTGTACTGGGATTCGTTCCAGCTTCCGTCGTTGATTGGGCCGCTGAAAATAGCAGCTACTTTTAAATCAGAAGAAGCATTGCTTTCACTTCCTGCAGTTGTGGATTCTGATTTGCTGCTGTTGCTGCCGCAGGCACAAAGCATGGAAAGGCTTAACATCAGTGTCATACATAACGCAATTATCTTTTTCATAGTTTTTATTCTCCTTTGCTTTCTGTGGATGGATGCCAGTAATTTTCATGACATTTGAAAAATTCATCTTCCAGCTCTAAAAATGGTCCAAGTACTTCAACATGTTTCTGGCCGCTGGCAAAAACGACTCTGCTTGGCAGATCCAACGTTGGATTTCTCAGATCATCTCCGGTATACTTTTTCAGTTCAGATTCTCTTGCAATGTAAACAAGGCGGCCCAGGTTGCCCCAGTAAATGGCTCCGGCACACATGGAACAGGCATCGGCACAGCTGTACATGGTAAAATGGCTCATCTCTTCTTTGGAGTATACCTGAGAAGCGCGACGCATTAACTGAGTCTCTGCGTGACCGGTACAATCTCCATGGTTTGTTACCTCTGCATTACATTGCTCCATTAAAATGTTTCCTTCTTCATCGGCGAGAAGGCATCCGAATGGATGATTGCCGCTGTTTCTTGCTTCCCAGCAAAGCTCAATGACTCTCTTTAACAGATCAACCTCGAAAGGCTTTAAGTCGCTCAGCTTGTAGGATTCGTTTTCTTCGTATTCGACAACAAATTCTTTCTTCATAAGGATTCCTTTCTGTAATCGTGTAAAATTGGCAGGTTACATGTTTGTCAATAATTCCTGGTTGCAGGATAAGTAATAGGTAATACCTACTACTTGAATCTGGTTTTACATTAGCATGATTCTAGCAGGCTGTCAAGGATATTTTTTTCAACAGGTAGGTAGGACAAATGGCCTTTCATATTGTTTTTCCCAATAAAATCAGCTATACTTGACCTATAAATAACAACAAAAAGATCTATGTTCTCAAGGAAAGAACAAAAAGAATTTTGCTGTAAAAAAGGGAGAAGGAAGATGTTTGTTTTAAAAATAGCACAGAATTTATTTGAAGAATGCAGTCCTGAGAAGATTTCGGATGTGACAGAAACCCGAAAAGAAGATTCTGTTTTTCGGACTTTATCGATGGATATTTCCGGGGTGAAAAGGGTGATGACGGTAGAACAGAGACAATATCCTTTTTTTTATAAGTATGAACTTTATCTGGACGAAAAGTTGGATCAGCCAATCGATTTCAAATCAAAAGAAGGCATTTTGGTGCTGCTTGGATTTTACAGTACCTATCATCCGGATTATGTAAAGTGCAACAAATATGAGGAAGGAAAAAGCCTGCCGGATTATTTTTATACTGAGAAAATTCCGGGCGAGGCTATGCAGCATTTTGTCCCGGGGAAGGGAGCGGTAAAAAAGGAAGAACCCGGAAAACCGGCAATGAGTCATCTGGAAGGCTATCATGAATTTACCGAAGAAGAAAAGCAGGATATTGGCGGACAGCTGGATGCTTTAAAGAGTCAGTTTGCAGATCAGCTCAAAGAGTTAGAGGGATTGTTAAAAAAATAAAAGGAGAAAGCAGATGAGGATTTTAATTAAAGACAGTGATGATCAGAGCATGATGCTGATTCAGACCAGCAGTATCCGGTATCATAGAAGTTCTTCCACGATGATCATTCATGAGTTCGGAACAGAATTTTTTTACCGGGTGCCTGGAATGAAAGAAGAGGAATATAATGCCTTGTTAAAAGAGTCTTTTCACTCGGAATATATGGACTGGAGCGATATGAGTGCGGTTCGTATGGTAAAAGAACTTCGTTCCTATCATTGATTCCGGGTTATGAAAACAATTCGTATAAAGAAGGCTTTTTGGTTCCATACTAAGAAGGAAGGGAAAAAACGGAAGAAAATTGTAGGATTTTTGTAAGTTGACAGGCAAAAACAGAGCCTTTACAATTGAGAAAAAGAGGAAAAAGAAAAAAGAAAGGGATGAATGATATGGCATCATCAGTAATAGGAAAACTGGACAGTCAGGTAGATAAGATTTTTTTTCAAAAAGGTCTGTCCAGAAGCGTAGATGAAGAAGAAAGATTGAAGAAAATGTCGGAAGAAGAAAGGGAAGCTTATCTGGCAGAGAAAAAAGCAAGGGACGAAGATATCGTATTATATTAGGTGGGAAATGACATGAAGATATCAGTAGCGCTGGCTTATTATGATGGAGGCGAGTATATAGAAGCTCAGCTGGATTCGATTTTAAGCCAGCTTTCCGAACAGGATGAGATTGTATTGTCTGTAGACCGGGCGTTTGACGGCTCTATGGATTTGTTAAAAGAACGAGAAGCACAAGATAAAAGAATATTTTTGACGAATGGTCCGGCCAGAGGAGTGGTGAAGAATTTTGAACATGCCATTTCCATGTGCAGTGGTGACCTTATTTTTTTAAGCGATCAGGATGATGTCTGGCTGCCGGATAAAGTAGAGAAAGTAAAGGCAGCATTTTATGATAAAGAAGTGATGGCCGTTTTGCATGATGCAAAGATTGTGGATGAGAATTTGAATGAGGTAGAACCATCCTTTTTTAAACTGCGTCATTCTGAGACCGGTTTTTTGAAAAATTTATGGAGAAATTCCTATGTCGGATGCTGTATGGCAGTCCGCAAAGAACTGATTCCACAGATTTTTCCTATTCCGGAATCTATTTATATGCATGATTATTGGATTGGAGCAACAGCGGAACAGGTAGGAAAGGTAGAATTGATTCGAGAACCGCTGATCTTATACAGAAGGCATAGCTCCAATGTAACCGAGATGCACCATGGCTCTTTCTTTTTTATGCTGGAAAAACGCTTTCATATGCTGACGACAGTGGTTTCCTGGAACAGAGAACGGAAAAAGAAGGAGAAGGAAGGATGAGGAAGAAAACAGCATTTTTAGGAATGTTTGTGGCCCTGGCTTTGATTGCCAGCTATGTGGAATCTTTGATTCCGGTATATTTTGGAGCACCCGGAATTAAGTTAGGCCTTGCAAACCTGGTAACGGTAGTGGTTCTTTACCGGTGTGGATGGAAGGATGCTGCTTTCGTTTCCGTTCTTCGGATTTTGCTGGCAGGATTTTTATTTGGCAATGTTTTTTCGATTTTATACAGTCTGGCCGGAGGAATCTTAAGTTTTCTGGTGATGTGCTTTTTCAAACGCCGGAAAAGCTTCAGTATTCTGGGAGTCAGTATAGCCGGAGGGGTTAGCCATAATCTGGGACAAATCGGTGCGGCAGTCATTTTGATGGAAAATGGCAGGATTATTTTTTATTTTCCGGCTTTAATGGTGGCAGGAATTATGACCGGACTTTTGATCGGAATCGGAAGCCGGGAAGTATTGAAACGAGTCCCGGATTTATATCAGATGGGGCATTGATTAGAAAGGAATTCATAGTATGACACGAACAGGACAGTTAAAAGCATGGGCAAAAGAAAATTGGGTATACATAGCGGGATTTTCCATTCCTTTTTTGGTGATGCTTGTTGTATGCATGGTATGCGGGGTAGAGCCTTTCGGAGACCGGTCTCTGGTGATTATTGACGGACTCCATCAGTATATGCCTTTTTTCTCCGAGTATCAGGAAAAATTAAAACATCTGGATTCTTTTTTTTATTCCTGGAACGGAGGTCTTGGGTATAACTTTCTATCGCTCTGGTCCTATTATCTTTCCAGTCCTCTGAACCTTTTGATCTTGCTTGTGCCAAAGACCGGACTTAATATGGCAGTCAGTTTTTTGATTGTACTAAAGATCAGTCTGATCGGCCTTACCACAACCTGCTTTTTGATTTCCAGATCGGACAAAAAGAACTGGAGGGTTCTGGCCTTTTCTACGGCATTTTCCCTCTCCAACTATATCATTGGCTATAGCTGGAACGTGATGTGGCTGGATTCTATTGTCATGTTTCCACTGGTTCTGATGGGATTTGACAATATTATGAAAAAAAGAGACGGAAGGCTTTATTGCTGGACTTTGGCTCTTGCCATGATCGGCAATTTTTATATGGCCTTTATGATCTGTATTTTTCTGGTTCTCTGGTTTGTCTTTTACGACCACAAAAGTGTGGGTCAGTTTGTAAAGGGCGGGCTGCTCTTTGGATTTTCTTCTTTGCTTGCTGCGGCTTTAGCGGGAATCGGTCTGGTCCCTGCTTACCTTGGAATTATGAATACAGCATCTGCGGAGCTTATGACCTTGCCGGAACATAGCTGGTATACCAATTTGTGGGATATTCTGTCTACCCATCTGGCGGTGACGAAGCCGATTACCAATGATAATTTTGACGGAAATGCCAACTTGTATGTAGGAATGCTCTCCCTGTTTCTTGTCTTTTTGTATTTGTTTGGGAGAAGAATTTCTCTTTGGAGTAAAATAAAAAGAATCGGATTTCTGGCGATTTTTGTTGTCAGTTTCAATGAACAGATTCTGAACTTTATCTGGCATGGATTCCACGATCAGTATGGAATTCCGAACCGGTTTGCATTTTTATACCTGTTTTTGATTATTTTTACCGGATTTGAGGCTTTTGAGAAGATCAAAGCAATGCGAATCGGCCATGTAGCCTTGGCACTTTGTGCATCGCTTCTGTTGCTTGGCTTGTTTTACTGGCAAAGCGACAAGGAAATCGGATATCTTTCTTTGGGGCTGTCGATGGGGCTGATTGTTTTTTATGGATTGATTCTGCTTTTTTATTCAAAGAGAAAAATCGCCTGGAAAGTTTGTGCGGTCAGCCTTACCCTGGTGGCTTTGGTAGAAGCGGCCAGCCTTACTTTTTATGGTTTTGATGAAAACGGACAGATTGATGTGCCGAAGTTTTTCAGTGATACAGAGGCAATCGAAGAAGTAAAAGAAGAGATAGGTGATGAACTGGTAAGAACAGATCTGATTTCCAGCAAAATGCTGGATGAAGAGATCTGGCATAATCTGAAATGTGTGACCATGTTTGGTTCTACTGCCAATGGAGGCGCCGTTTCCATGATGGATCACTTTGGATTTTTTACAGGAGCCAATGAATATTTATATAAAGGGGCAACTCCTCTTACAAATATGCTTTTTCACGTAAAATACAATATCCGGCGGGACGATGACGAAAATCTGAATGGTTTTAAAGTAGTAAAAAGTTACGACGACATGGATTTGCTGGAAAATCCATATGAAACCTTCATCGGGTATGGCGTAGAGGGTTACCTGGAAGACTGGTTTTATGAAAGTGCTTATCCGTTCCGGGTGCAAAATGACTTTGTCGAACAGGCTTATGGCATGGATGAGATTTTCCATGACATCCCGATTCTGGATCCGGAGACCAATGACTGTGAAATAGAATGGACCAATGATGGCGAGTATACCTTTGAAAACACAAGCAGCCAGTCGGATAATATGGTCTTTACCCTTCCGACCTATGGCGGGGAGGATCTGTATATTCATTACGATGGCAGCCAGGTGACCAATGCCATTGTAAAAGTAAATCAGGAAGTGAGAGTTTGTAAAAAAATCAATTCCGAGATTTATCATGTGGGACTGATTGAGCAGGGAGACGTTGTTCAGGTACTTTTGCAGCTTGCGGATGATGATGTGATGGAGGGGGTTGTTCGTTTATCAGCGGCAGATTTTGACCAGGAACAATTTGATCTGGTGGCAGAAAAAATGAACAAAAACGGTTTTCGGGTTGATACGTATACCAGTGATTCTTTGTCCGGAACGATTACGCTGGATGAGGAAGGACTTATTTTATTTTCCATTCCGTATGACGAGGGCTGGAAGATTACGTTAGATGGAGAAGAGATGGATCCGGTATCGGTGGCAGACGGGCTGCTGGCGGTAGAAGCTTCTTCCGGTGCTCATGAAATCGTTCTTTCTTATGTTTCACCAGGATTTTATCAGGGCCTTTTGATGACCCTTCTCGGTCTTATCGTTTACCTGCTTTATCGCAGAAAGATTGTAAATCGTCAGAAAAAGAAGAGGAGAATTCCATCAATGGAAACACCTTTTCAGGAAAATGCTGTAATTGACTGTGAAATTGGAAAGAAATTTTAAAAGAAAGTTAAGACATTATGAAATAGATGTGTTATAATTAGCCCAAGTGAGTCAAAACAGATTTTGCCTGGCTTTGACAATCACAGTTACAAGAAGGAAGTATGAGATGCAGTACTAGAATAGTACAATATGAGGAGCGAAGTATGATGAAGAGAATATTTGGGTTTCTTTTATCGGTAGTTATCATAGCCGGTACTGTTTTACCCGGGTTTTCTGTATCTGCGGATGCGGTAACAGAGAAACCATATTTATCTTTAGGAGCTGATTTGACCGCTTCTGAAAAAGAAAAGGTTTTGGAACTGCTTGGTGTGGATGAAGATGATCTGGGTGAATATACAGTAGGCACTGTGACCAACGAAGAAGAACATGACTATCTGGATGATTATGTATCAGCCAGTGTAATTGGATCCCGAGCATTGTCTTCTGTTCTTGTAGTAACAGAGGATGAGGGAAATGGAATTGATGTTGAGACAAGTAATATTACGTATTGTACCAGCGGCATGTATCGGAATGCCCTTGCTACAGCAGGTATTTCAGATGCGACCATTAAGGTTGCAGGACCTTTTAATATAACAGGTACCGCAGCTTTGGTCGGCGTAATGAAAGCCTATGAGGCGATGACCGGAGAAGAGATTTCTGAGGAAAGTAAAGATGCTGCTACCAATGAGCTGGTGGCAACCGGTGAGATTGCCGGCAGTCTGGGAGACTACGACAAGGCGGAACAGCTTTTTGCCCTGATTAAGGAAAAGGTTGTATCAGAGAATCTGGATTCAGAAGAAGAAATCATGGATGCGATCGAGGATGCCTGTAAGGAACTTGAAGTTACCTTATCGGATGATGATAAACAGCTGATCAAAGATCTGATGCAGAAGATATCAGATCTGGATCTGGATGCTAATCAGCTGAAAGAACAGGCAAAAGAGATTTATCAGAAGCTTTCCGATATGGGAATTGACATTACTTCCGAAAGTTTCTGGCAGAAAGTGAAGAATGTAATTAACAGTATTATTGATGGAATTATGGGGCTGCTTTCATAGAAATAACTGTGATACGGTCCCGGTAATCAAAGCACGTTTTTTGGAATTTATGACAAAGGCGCAATCTGGCATGTAAATCTACTGCCAGATTGCGCCTTTTTAAATTCAGCGAAAAAGTGCAATATGATTACCGGGACCGTATCACAGATACTACTACGGAGCAACTTTTTGATTGCCGGCAGGATTCCTTCTTATTTCTCAACAACGTATTGACAAAATTTTATTTTATGCTAGTATAAGAAATATAATATCGCAATAAACAAAATAACAAAATAAAATTCCGCCAAAAAGGAAGGAGATATTATGAAAGAATATCGTTGGGTTTCTTTAGGCTGCGGCGTGATTGCCAATCAGTTGGCTCAGGCTATGGCAAAAAAAGGAAGGAAGCTTTACGGAGTTGCAAACCGTACTTATGAAAAAGCTGTTCAATTTGCAGAAAAATATGGAGTGGAAAAGGTCTATGATTCGATGGAGGATGTTTTTCTGGATGATAAGGTAGATATTATTTATATTTCCACCCCTCATAATACACATATTCAATATTTACGAAAAGCGCTGGCCGCCGGCAAACATGTGCTTTGCGAAAAATCCATTACTTTGAATCGTGAAGAGCTGGAAGAAGCGATTTCGTTAGCGGAGAAGAATCAGGTTGTTCTGGCAGAGGCTATGACAATCTATCATATGCCAATTTATAAAAAGTTAAATGAAATCATAGAGTCCGGAAAACTGGGCGCATTAAAACTGATTCAGATGAATTTCGGAAGTTACAAAGAATACGATATGAATAATCGGTTCTTTAGCCGGAACCTGGCAGGAGGAGCAATGTTGGATATCGGAGTTTATGCACTTTCCTTTGTCCGCTGGTTTATGAGCTCCAAACCGGAGGAGGTTCTGTCCCAGGTCCGCTATGCCCCAACCGGTGTAGATGAACAGGCCTCTATTCTGTTGAAAAATAAGGAAGAAGAGATGGCATCCGTCATTTTATCTCTCCATGCAAAACAGCCAAAGAGGGGAACCATAGCCTTTGAAAAGGGTTATGTGGAACTTTATGAATACCCTCGCGGGGAAGAAGCTGTGATTACTTATACGGAAAGCGGGGAAAAAGAAACCATTCGGGCCGGAAGCACAGAAGATGCACTGGTTTATGAAGTAGAAGATATGGAACAGGCAGTTTCCGGGGATGAAGCAGTAATGAAACTGTCCTATACGAAAGATGTGATGGATCTGATGACCCGGATTCGAAAGGATTGGGGAATGAAATATCCGGAAGAAGAAAAATAAAAGAAAGAAAAAAATGATTGATAAAGCTGGAATTTACCACTTTAGGTGAGTTCCGGCTTTTTGATTGGGGGGTTGTAAAAAAAATGCAATGTCCCCTTTTCTTATTTAACCTGGAGATTACACAGGCTTAATTTCGACTTGCTTGTTCCAAAAAAATCTCATTGCTATAATGGCGTTGTTCAAAAAAACAAATGACTGGAAGCCGGAAGAAGCCAGTGAAGAGAAAGGATGAAAGGATGTTAGAACTTAAACATGTCAAAAAGGCCTATGATGGAGTAACCAAGGAATCCATTAAAGACAGGATAAAGACCATTGCCAAAGAGTTTCACCTGACGACGATATTGCTGCAGGTACCGTCTGTAGAAGCAGCAATCAAAGTAGGAGATACCATCTCCGATATAAAAGAAGGAAAAAATGCAGGACTAATTTCTATTGGTGTTCTGGAAGGAAGTTCCCTATTGGGACTTTCCAAAGAGGAATTTGACCTTCTTTCAGTGGGACAAAAAACAAAATACATGCATATAGCAGAAGAAAAATATCGGAAAGCAGGAGCCGATTATGTCATTGGTGATCTTAGAGGGTTGTTGCCCTTGTTAGAGCGTATAGAATGTTAAAATCCTGGAAATGCCGATTTGACTTTGGTATTCTCCTGTAAATATAAAAATAAATATATGTAAAAAATAGAAAAGCACGATCAACAGGAAGCTGATGGTGCTTTTTTGTTATGAAAAAATATTTAACCGAATCAAGTAGGGAAACGAATTGCGAATATACGCTGAACATGAAATGAAAAAGCAAGACAATTTGCACCGGGAGAGAAATAGGACCTGATTGAAATCCGGACAAAAAAAGAAAAATGAGGGGCGAAATAAAATTTCGTAAATTCCCTATTGACAAAAACAAAATTTCTTAATATAATCAAATCACAAAATTAAATTTCGCGCGAAAAGAAAATAAAAAATTATGCAACATGGAGGAAGATGGATGAATATTATTTTAGCAGCCCATGGTAAATTGGCCCCTGGAGTTGTAGATGCAGCAAATCTGGTATTTGGACAGATCGATCATCTTGATGTGGTTACTTTTGAACCGGGACAGAATGCAGAGACATTAAAAAAGAAGTATCACGAAATTATTGATCCGCTGGCAGCAGATGAAGAAATTTTATTTCTTGTAGACTTGTTTGGAGGAAGTCCTTACAACGCTGCTTTTGAAGTTGCAGCAAACCAGGAGAGAATGGATATTATTACCGGATTAAGCCTTCCAATGCTGATCGATGTCATCGGCCTTCGCACGATGAATGAGGAGATCAAAGCACAGGAAGTATACGAGAGCCTTGGAAAAGATACTTATATCAAATCATGTAAAAACATGTTAAAAGCAAACGCAGCAGAAGCCGAAGAGGAGGATGAACTATGAAAATCAATTTAGTCAGAATTGACGACCGTTTGATTCATGGACAGGTAGCAACCGTATGGGCAAAGGAAGCCAATGCAGAAAGAATTATCGTATGCAGTGACGAAGTAGCAAATGATCAGATCAGAAAGAGCTTACTGTTACAGGTAGGCCCTCCGGGAATTAAGGTAAGTGTAGTAGATGTAGCAAAAGCAGTTCGTGTCTACAACAATCCAAAATATGAAAAGGACACCGTATTTTTCTTATATACATGCCCCCAGGATGTCCTTAGAATGGCAGAAGCCGGAGTTCCGATTAAAAGCGTAAATGTTGGCGGTATGTCTTTCAAAACAGGAAAACGCCAGATTACAAAAGCAGTTTCTGTGGATGACAGCGATGTAGAAGCATTTAAAAAACTTCACGAGATGGGAATCGAATTGGAAATCCGTCCGATTGCTACCGATAAAAAAGTAGATCTCATGAGTAAGATTACAGAATAGAAAACGGAGAGGAGAACGAAAAAAATGGGATTATCAACAGTTCAGATTATTGGATTAGTTTTGTTTGGATGTATTGCCGGAATGGGAAGCGTACTGGACTCTTTCCAGACCCATCGTCCTTTGATTGCATGTACCGTCGTAGGATTTATCTTAGGTGATGTACAGACAGGTGTCATTCTTGGAGGAACCCTGGAAATGATCGCCCTTGGCTGGATGAATATCGGAGCTGCTCAGTCTCCTGACTCAGCGTTGGCAAGTATTATTTCCACAATCCTTGTTATTGTAGGAAAACAGTCTATTTCAGCCGGAATTGCCATTGCACTTCCTGTTGCAGTTGCAGGACAGGTATTAACGGTATTTGCAAGAACCGTAACGATCTTTTTCCAGCATGCAGCAGATAAATATGCAGAAGAAGCGAATTTCAAAATGATTGATGTCTGCCATGTGACAGCATTGGTAGTACAGGCACTTCGAGTTGCAATTCCAACTTTCCTGGTTGCAGCAGTTGTAAGTCCAACCGGTGTACAGACTCTGTTAGACAGTATTCCAGAGGTAATTACAGGAGGTCTTACCGTAGCAGGCGGAATGATCGTAGTAGTCGGATATGCAATGGTATTAAACATGATGGGTGCAAAATATCTGATGCCATTCTTCTTCCTTGGATTTGTCATTGCAGCCTTTACAGATTTCAACCTGGTTGCTTTCGGAATTATGGGTGCGGTATTTGCCATTATCTATGTACAGCTGAACCCTAAATTTGCAGAAGTAAAAGCTGCACCGGCAGTTGCTTCAGGGCCGGCAGGGGATGACCTGGATGATGAATTAGATGACGAACTGTAAGAGGGAGGATTAAAATGAGCGAAAAGAAATTAACAAAAAAAGACCGGGTAAATATGTTTCTGAGAACCAATCTGCAGCAGGCATCTTTTAACTACGAAAGAATGCATGGCCTTGGAATGGCTTTTGATATGGTTCCTGCAATTAAAAGATTATACGATACAAAAGAAGAACGGGTAGCAGCATTAAAAAGACACCTTACCTTCTTCAATGTAACACCAGGTGCGGTTGGACCTGTTCTTGGAGTGACAGCAGCATTAGAGGAGTCAAAAGCAAACGGAGCTGACATTGATGAATCTACTATCGGAAGTATTAAAGTTGGTTTAATGGGACCGTTCTGCGGAGTTGGTGACCCGATTTTCTGGGGAACCTTAAGACCAATTACAGCAGCAATCGGAGCTTCCCTTGCTTTAGGCGGAAGCCTTCTTGGACCTGTATTATTTTTCCTTGCCTTTAACCTGGTAAGAATGGCAGCCTTATATTTTGGATTAGAGTTTGGATATCAGAAAGGTCTTGACTTTGTAAAACATCTGGCTGGTAACATGCTTCAGAAGGTAACAGAAGGAGCTTCTATTTTAGGTCTGTTCGTTATGGGTGCGCTGGTATCCAAATGGACCACAATTAATGTTCCGTTGGTTGTTTCAAAGGTAACCACAGATGGTGCGACAACGATTACAACCGTACAGGATATTTTAGATCAGCTTTTACCGGGAATCCTGGCACTGATTCTGACTTTAGTCGTGTCTAAACTGTTAAAGAAAAATGTAAGTCCGATTGCGATTATCTTTATCTTATTTGCAGTAGGTATCGTAGGTTATGGACTGGGAATCCTGGCATAACAAAAGGAGGAAAGCATGAAAACAAAGGCAGTAAGATTACATGGCGTGATGGACCTTAGACTGGACGAGTTTGAACTGCCCCTGATAAAAGAGGATGAAATTCTGGCAGAGGTGGTAACAGACAGTCTGTGTATGTCCAGCTACAAAGCCATTTCTCAGGGAGAAAATCATAAAAAAGTCCCGGAAGATATCACTGAACATCCTATTATTTTAGGCCATGAATTTTGTGGCATAATCCGGGAAGTAGGAGAAAAATGGAAACCATTCTATCAGCCGGGAGATAAGTTTGTGATTCAGCCGAATATCGGTGATCTGAAAGGGTATGCACCGGGCTATTCTTTCCGGTACATGGGAGGAGATGCCACAAAAATCATTTTCTCCAATCAGGTCATGGAAAATGGGTCTTTATTGAAATATAACGGAGATTCTTTTTTCGAGGGATCTCTGGTAGAACCTCTTTCCTGTGTGGTAGGAGCATTTGAAGCGCAATACCATTTGAAAAAAATGTACAGTTATGAACATGTGATGGGAATCAAAGAAGGGGGTACCATGGCTCTCCTGGGAGCAACCGGTCCGATGGGATTTTTAGCAATTGATTATGCAATTCATGGTCCGAAAAAACCGTCTCTTTTGGTTGTAACAGGAAGAACACAGGAAAAACTGGACATGGCATCAAGACTTTATACTGCGGAAGAAGCTAGAAAAGAAGGGGTTACCTTAATCTATGTCAATACCAGAGACGTAAATGATGTCAATGGATTACTGCGTGGATTTACAGAACAAAATTATGGATATGACGATGTATTTGTATTTGCTCCTGACCGGGAAATGGTATCTTATGGAGTTAAAATGTTAGCCTTTGACGGCTGCCTGAATTTCTTCTCCGGTCCGGCTGATACAGAATTTTCCGCCAATATTAATTTCTATAATGTTCATTATAATTCCACACATATTGTGGGAACCAGCGGCGGAAATACAGAGGATATGAAAAGATCCATTGAACTGATTGAAAAGAAAGTTGTCAATGGAGCCAAGATCGTAACTCATATTCTGGGTCTTGATCATGCAGCAGATATTACAAAACAACTGCCACAAATTGGCGGCGGTAAAAAAATTGTGTACACCAATCATAAATTTCCATTGATGGAAGTTGACAATGCAAGTGAAATCAATAATAATAAAATGGTAGAAGAACTCGAGTCAATTTTGAAAAAACATGGATATTTATGGAGCTGTGAAGCAGAAAGGTATTTCTTGAAAAATGCTCCGAAAATCTAGGGAAAGGAGTATTATGAGCCGAGAAATATCGATCAACAATCAAATATTTTCAACATATGAAAGTTTATATGATGCAGAAAAGAAAGTAGCAGATTATATTATTGCTCATCCCATGGATGTGGTCGAGATGTCGATTGCCGAACTTGCTTCTCACTGTGAAGCAAGCCAGGCAACGGTCATGCGATTTTGTAAGAAAGTAGGCTGTACCGGTTTTTATCAGTTTAAGATTAAATTAGCCGGAGAGATGAGACAACAGGGAGAGCAGGAAGCATCCAATGAGATTAATATGGAGCACATGGAACAGTCCCTTCAGAATATCATGGTGAATAAGACGGAAGAGATTAAAGCAACTTTTCAGAATATTAATTCGGCTGAGTTTAAAGAAATCATAGAAATAATTCTTTCTGCCGGAGTGATAGAGTTTGCGGCTATGGGAAATACAATACCAATTGCTTTAGATGGGGCGTATAAATTTAACCAGTTGGGACTACAGGCAGTAAGTTTTACCGTATGGGAAAGTCAGGAGGCATTTGCCCGCACCTTAAAAAAAGGCGATGTGCTGTTTGCCATTTCTGCTTCCGGTGCATCCAAGAAATTATTGGATATTGTCAACATTGCAAAGGAAAATGGAGCTGTGACCATTGCGATTACCAATCAATATACGTCACCCCTTGCAGAGGCAAGCGATTATCTTCTTTTAACCGCAACCCGGGAGAATGTATTCCACAGCCAGATCAGTTTTACGAGAATGGCGGCGATGGCTTTGATTGACAGCTTGTTTCTATTCCTGTTCTCAACCAAAAGAGATTCTTACGAAAAAGTGGCGGCTCATGAACAATCTGTTGCAGAAGAAAAGATATAAGGAATGTAAAAGGAAGCATCAGGAAAGTGCTTCCTTTTTGTATGGAAAAAAGGAGAATAAAATGGACAGCACATGGTTAGGATTAGAAGGAAAGACAGTGATTGTAACAGGCGGAGCCTCCGGAATCGGAAAAGCAGTGGCTCAGGGATTTCTCAATGTAGGAGCCAATGTAGTCATCTCTGATATGGCCGATCAGGCTCCGGAAATGGAAGAGGGAAGCGGAACATTACTTTATGTGAAAACCGATGTAACAAAGAGAAGTGATGTAGAAGCAATGGTAACAAAAGCAGTGGATACTTTTGGAACAGTGGATGTTCTTATTAATAATGCCGGAATTAATATCCCTCGTCTGTTAGTGGACAACAAAGAACCATACGGAAAATATGAATTGGATGAGGCTGTATGGGATAAAGTATGCAATGTAAATTTAAAAGGAGTTTTCTTCTGTTCTCAGGCAGTCGGAAGAGTGCTTGTGAAAAAGGGTGAGGGTGTTATTATTAACATGTCATCAGAAAGCGGCCTGGAAGGCTCCGAGGGTCAGAGCGTATATGCTGCCACAAAAAATGCGGTGAATTCTCTTACAAGATCCTGGGCAAAGGAACTGGGAAAACAGGGGGTACGTGTAGTAGGCGTTGCACCTGGCATTATGGAGGCAACCGGTCTTCGTACTCTGGCATATGAAGAAGCTCTTTCTTATACAAGAGGAATTGATGTGGACTCTTTAAGAGCTGGATATTCCAAAACATCAACAATCCCTCTTGGACGCTCCGGAAAACTTATGGAAGTTGCTGATATGTGTGTCTTTTTAGCCAGCGATCGTGCATCTTATGTACATGGTGTGACAGTGAATGTTGCAGGAGGAAAGACAAGAGGATAATTCTTTTTTTGCTCTTTGACTTAGGGGAAATGAGAGTGGAAAACAAGTTCTAAAATCAGAATGGATTGATGTAGAATTATATAAACGATGCTGGGGTAAAAAGCTTTTGACCCTGGCATCATATAAACTAGAGCAAATAGATTTTAGAAGCATATAATAAAACAATGCCTGGAATTCCAAGAAAGGCTCCCGTGGCAAGACTGACCGGATTGGCTGCCACAACGGAGGAAATCTGATTGAGGGAACACAGGTAATTGATGAATTGAATAAAAAGCAGACTGAATAAGCCGCGAATGCCAAGTAAAAGAAGGTATTCCGGCTTATTTTTTATGACTTTGAAAAGACAGAAAGTAAGAAAACTAAGAAAAATCAGAGCAAGTATGATTTTGTGGCCCATGCTGGTTCCTCCTGTTCAGTCAAAATAATAAAAAAAATAGAATGTTCCGGATTACTCACATTGGATGGAGCAGTGACTTAGTGTACTGGAGAGGATTTTCCTTTTGTCTAATATATGAAATGGATGACGAGGGTAGAACGAAATAAATTCATCGAAAAATGTCAATTAAAAAAATACAAAAATGGAAAATTATAGTAGACAAGCCGGAAAATATATGGTATATTATTAAAAAAGTTACAAATATTGTAATAGAAAGGAATTATTGATGGTACTGAATCTGTTGTTATTCTTATTGGGAATTAGTGCTTATTTTGACTGGAAGGAAGATCGGATTCCCAATGGAATCTGGATTTTTGGCAGTGCAGCCGGTCTTTTGTTCACCTATAAGATTCTGGGTATGAGGGGCTGTCTGGAGGCATTGGTCTGGATGGCACTGATGCATGGGTTGTTGTTTCTTTTTTGGAAGATTGGCGTAATAGGAGGCGGTGATGTGAAGCTCGTTATGATGGCAGCCTGTTTTCTTGGAAGAAAGGTGATGTGTTTTTTGATAGATAGTGCTGTCTGTACTGCTATTTTATGCATCGTTCTCCTTTTGTACCGAAGGAATGGAAGAAGGAGAATAGAGGTTTTTCTCTCTTATTTATCCAATTTGAGAAAGACCGGATGTATGGATTATCCTTTTGATCCGGTGCTAAGCAGTGATAGAGAGGAAGGAGGAATTCATGTTTCCTGGGGAATCCTGGCCGGATATCTGGCTGGAAGATTGTGGCTTGGGCATTTTTAACCGGTGAAGTATGTTTGGAAGAAAGGGTGGCAGGGATGAAGAAGATGATTGGAATTGCTTGTCGGGAAGATGGATATGGAAGCCGTCTTATGGAATATATTAATGGACAGGGGGAAGTAGAAGCCTTTGTCTGTACGGAGGAAGCATATCTGAAGGATGCCCTGGAGAAGAAGCGGCCTGCTGTTCTTTTCCGGGAACAGGGATTTGCGGAAGAGGTACAGTATCAGGGGCAGGAGGTCTTTTTAAGACCGGATCGGGGAATAGAAGAAGGCATCTATCAATTTCAGCCTGCAGATCAGCTTTATCAGATTATGATGAGTTATGTCTTGGCAGTTCAATCAGAAAAGAAAGGATGCGACACAGCAGGCATTCGCATCTATGGAGTATATTCTCCTCTTGGCAGGTGTGGAAAGACCTCTTTTTCCTTGGCTTATGCCAGAAAGTATTCTTTTTTTTACTTAAGTATGGAAGAATATGGATTAGAAGGAGAATTTGAACATAATATGGGAGAAGTAGCTTACTATATCCAGAATAGAAAGGAAGGAATCGGACGTCTTCTTTGCCAGATGGGAGAACAAAGGCAGGGAATCAGGATGATTGGAAGCGCACCTTTTTTTCAGGATATGAAGCTGGTGGATATGGAAGATTACAGATGGTTTTTTGACTGCCTGAGAAAAGAGAAGGAGTTTCCTTCTGTGATTTTTGATATCGGTACAGGCTGCCTGCCGGATTTTTCATTTCTGGAATTATTTGACCAGGTGTATGTTCCTGTTCTGGAAGGAAACACAGAGGAGAGAAAGCTTCGGAAGTTCTGGAATCTTCTTCTAGAGGTATATGGAACAATCGATGACAGGTTTCGAATTATTCATGTACCGGACAGGGACTGGAAGGATGAAAGTTTCCTAACTGATTTGCAGGAACATAGCTATAAGGAGGAATATGGGTGGGTGTAAGAGTAAGGTCGAACAGACCGGATCAGTCATATGAGCAGGGACAGGCAGAAAGGCAAAGAAGTATTGAAGATAGAATCAGTACTCAGGTAAGAGAAGAACTGGATTTTTCCAGAGAAATGTCAGATCAGGAAGTATATGACTGCATTGATAAAGTAATCTTGCGGGAGGATCGGAGATTTCATGTAGGAGTTCGGGAGAAGACAGTGATAAGAGAACGTGTTTTTAATCGTTTAAGGCGGCTGGATATTCTGCAGGAATTTCTGGAAGATGATCAAATTACAGAGATTATGGTGAATCGATATGATTGTATTTTTATTGAGAAGAATGGCCGGTTGTTTCAATCAGAGAAGAGATTCTCCAGTAGGGAGCGTTATGAAGACGTTGTACAACAGATTGTTTCCAAAGCAAACAGGATTGTGAATCGTTCTTCTCCGATTGTGGATGCAAGACTGATAGACGGCTCCAGAGTGAATGTTATTTTAGAACCGGTCGCTTTAGATGGAACGACGATGACGATTCGAAAGTTTGCGGATAGAGGCTGGACGATGGATAAATTAATTGAGATGGGTTCTCTGGATCAAACTTTAGCAGAGTATTTTCGGTTGTTGGTCCTGGCAGGCTATAACATAATTGTAAGCGGTGGAACAGGAAGCGGGAAGACGACCATTTTAAATCTGCTATCTGAATTTATCCCGGAAGAAGAACGAGTTGTAACGATTGAGGATTCGGCAGAGCTGAATCTTAGGAATCTGCCCAACCTGGTTCGATTAGAAACCCGGGACGCGAATGTAGAAGGAGAAAATCAGATTCGGATTCAGGATTTGATACGTGCCTCTCTTCGCATGAGGCCCAGCAGGATTATTGTGGGAGAAGTTCGGGGTGGAGAAGCTTTTCCTATGATACAGGCGGCCATGAATACCGGTCATGATGGCTCTTTGTCAACCTGTCATGCCAATTCGTGTCAGGATGCAGTCAGTCGTCTGGAGACGATGGTTCTTATGGGATGCGAGATGCCTCTTCAGGCAATTCGGAGTCAGATCAGTTCAGCAATTGATATTTTCATTCATCTGGGCAGATTAAGAGACAGATCCAGAAGAGTGGTGGAAGTCTCAGAAGTGATAGGCAAAGAACAGGGAGAAGTTCTTTTGGAACCATTGTTCCTTTTTGAAGAGACAGGTGAAAGGGAAGGCAGAATCCAAGGACATTGGCAAAAAATAAACCCTCTTTTTCATCGTACGAAGCTTCAGCTTTCCGGATATCTGGAAGAATTTGAACAATTGGAGGGACAGAATGGATGAAGGATTATCACTCCTATCAATTTGGAAAGATGGAACTGGCAGGCGAAGTTTTGCTGGCACTTTGTCAGGTGATTTTTACCGGTATTTTATTTTTTCGGTCCTGGATCGGGTGCCTCTTTTTGACTCCTCTCTTGTTCTGGCAGTTAAAAAAGCGGCAAAAGAAGAAGGGGAAGCAGCAATTATCCGAATTGCGTTTGGATTTTCGGGAAGTGATTCTTTCCATTGCGGATTCTCTTCATGCCGGATATGCTTTGGAACAAACCATATCCATTGCTCTGGAAGATCTCAGGAGGCTTTTTCCCGGAGAGAAGAGAGCGATGATGGAAGAACTTTATTGGATGCAGGGGAATCTTAACATTCGGGTTCCTGTGGAACAGCTTTTTTGTGAGCTTGCGGAGCGCTCCGGGCTGGAAGAGATTCGAAGCTTCGCCTCTGTTTTGGCAACAGCAAGGAAGCAGGGAGGTAATCTGGTTAGTATCAGCAGGGAAGCCGCTGATCATATCAATCAGAGAATCCAGGTTCAGATGGAGATTGAGCAAGTGATTGCAGGGAAAAAGCTGGAGAAGAATATCATGTTCTGCATGCCCTATTTTATCTTGATTTACTTGCAACTGACGAATCCGGATTATATGAGTTCTTTATTTCATAACATTTACGGAGCATTTTGTATGACAGTATGTCTTGTAGCAATTTATGCTGCTGACTGGTGGACGGATCGGGTGATAGAGATTGAGGTTTAGAAGACAGAAAAGAAAAAGGAGAGAGAGATGGCAGTTTTTTCACAAGCTGACGGAGAATTGCTATCAGAAGATATGGAAAAAGAAAGGGTATCGAGCTGATCAGAAATTAATGATAAAATTACGGCTTGTGTATCCCGTATCGGAACAGGAATTGCTGCTTATGGTAGAAAAATATAGAAAAGAGCAGATTCAATTGGCTATTTCTTTTTTTCTGATATTTTTTGTGATACTGACAGGGGCGGGTGTTTTTCTCTTACTGCCTGGAAAGCCTATTGTGATTTATAGGAATGATTATGGAGAAGATTCCAGTCAGGAGACAATTTATCCAAAAGAGCAGGATGCTGTGGAATTTACGGTCTCTTCCAGGGAATATACAAAGGAAGAACTGAATCAGGCCTTTGCAGAAGGGTTTTCCTGGGTACGAAAGAAGATGCTCAATGAGAATCCTTCTGCGGCAGAAGTCTCCACTTCCCTTTCTTTTATGACAGAGGTTCCAGGCGGCCTTTCGGCAGAATGGATTTCTTCCAATCCGGATTTGCTTCGGGAGGATGGAACTGTATGCAACGATGATTGGGAAGCCGACAGGAAAGAGACGGTTATGGTGACCTTACTTCTTTCCTGCCAGGAAGAGATTCAGAAACAGGAACTATATGTTACGATTTGTGCACAGAATTTGTCCCGGAAGGAAAAGCTGCAAAAGAAGATAAAAAAATACATCAGTCAGGAGGAAGAAAAGACCCGAACGAAAGATAGCTTCACAATCCCTGCTGTTTTAGAAGGAGTAAAGCTGGAAAAGAATTCATCCGGAAAGCAGATAGCAGGAATCCTGATCTTGATCCCGGCATTTTTTATTCTTTTCTCTTATCAGAAAAGTAATCGATTAAAAGAACAGATCAGTAAAAGACAAGATCAGATACGACAGGATTATCCCATTTTTGTGAATCAGCTTACTTTATATTTGGGAGCCGGAATGAATTTAAAAGGTGCATTTCAAAAAATTGCAGAAGAATATCAGGAGGGAAGGCAAAAAGGAAAAAGTGAATTTCGGTATGCATACCAGGAGCTTTATGTGATGATGAATCAGATGCAGGCAGGCATATCAGAAAAGCAAGCTTACGAAGCATATGGAAAAAGAATGGGAGAGGGCTGTTATTTAAAATTAATGTCCCTCATTGTACAGAATCTACAAAAAGGAAATGCAGGTCTTTTAAAAGCATTATCGGATGAGGAGGAACGAGCATTCCTAAAAAGGTTGGAACATGCTAAAAAACTGGGAGAAGAAGCGGGGACAAAGTTATTGTTTCCTATGCTGATTTTACTAATCGTTGTCATGGTGATTGTCATGGTCCCTGCCATTTTTCAGTTTCAGGGATATTAGTATAGCGAATAATAAGGAGCAAACATATATATTTGTCTGCTTTTGGAAAGGGGGTGATATGATGCTTCGGAAGTTTTTAGAAGATGAGTCCGGAATGGGTGTTGTGGAAGTAATCCTGATTATTGTCGTTTTAATCGGATTAGTTGTAATCTTCCAATCCAACATTAAATCTGTCGTTTCTAAGATTTTCACTAAGATTAATTCCGGAGTTTCCAAAGTAAACTAAAAAGAGAAAGGAAGGAAGAGAATGAAAAAAAAGCATTCTGATCGATTGATTTGGAAAAAAGACGGCTATGTTACCTTATTTGCCTGTCTCTTATTTCTCGTTATGACCGGTGCGATTTTTCTATGCCTGGACGGGATTGTGATTCACCAGGGAGAGGGAAAAAGTAAAATGGCAGAGATTGGAGCAGGAGAACATCTGCTGGCCAATTATAATGTACCCCTTGCAAAACGATACCACGTTTATTTTTTGGATCCGCAGATGGAAGGAAAGTTGGAAAGCAGGGCTAAGACCTATTATAAAGAAAGCTTTTCTCCCACGTCATCTGCTTTCTTGCGGACAGGATTTTTATTAAAACTGGCCGTAAAAAACGTAGAGGTAACAGGTTTCGGGACCATGCAGGAACAGAATTGTCTTTATTTCAGGCATCAGATCCGGGAATATATGAAATATGATTCTTCCAAAGAAATACTGGCCAATATCATTGACCAGGCTACAAAACAAATGAACCAGCAGAACCAGGAAATTCGGGATATGAAGCAATTGATCGGACAAAAAGAAGAGTCGATTTCAAAGGAACAAAATGATTCTTCTTCTCAAACGCCTCCTAACCTTGCTGAGGAGAAGGGACAAAAGGAAACGGCTCTTAGCGCCCAAAAACAAGATCCGAGAAAAGAAATCCATAAAATTATAAAAAACGGTGTGCTGGAATTTGTGACAGATGGAGAAGTGATTTCTGATCAAAAAATGATTCCGGATCATCTTCCTTCCGGTTCTCAAAAAGAAAAAAACAAGACAATTTCAGGCAATCTTTTTTCCTCTTTATCTTCTATGAAAGAATTGTTCCATGAATTTCAATGGGAGAAAAGGGCAAACAACCTAAGCGATGAAATATTTACATATGCTTATATCAGAAAATATTTTAATAGCTATAAAAAAGAAGAAAATATAGAAGACACCTTTATGGATTATGAGATGGAATATCTTTTGGGTGGCCGGTTATCTGATAAAGAGAATCTGGAATATACGGTGAACAGGTTAATTCTGACTCGTTTTGCTTTTGATTTTCTATATGCAGCAAAAGATCCGGAGCTTAATAGTAAGGCCCTTTCCCTTGCTGTTACACTTGTCGGAGCAACAGGAATTACTCCTCTGGTAGAAGGTGTAAAGTATATGATTTTGGGAGCTGTCAGTTTCGGGGAAGCCTTGCTGGATGTAAGGAACCTGATAGAAGGCAGAAAGGTTCCTCTTTTAAAAACAAAAAGTGATTGGAATTTTTCCTGGAATGGAACAGGTGGCCTGGATAGTCATGGAAAAAACGAAAGTAAGAAAGGACTTTCTTACGAGGAGTATCTGATTTTATTGCTTACATTACGGACAAACCGGAATCTGCTTTATTTGAGGATGGAAGATTTGATGCAGGTAAATATTATGCAGGAACAACCAGGGTTTCTCATAGAAAATTGCAGATTCGGATTTTCAATGAAGACTCAGTTACAGATTCAGACATGGTTTGGACATGGAATTTATCCTATTGATCATGAGAGAACGTTTAGTTATTAAAGAAAGAACAAAAAGGGGGGAAAACAGTGATGTTCTTTTACGGAAAAATAAATAGAAATATAAATCAATTAAAAAAGAATCCTCTCCGGGTACATTTACACTGCAAAAAAACAAAAAAGGGTAAAAGAACATCACTGTTTGCCTCCCAAAGTGGTTCCATGACTGTGGAAGCGGCTCTGGTACTTCCTCTTTTGCTTTGTGTGTTTTTTGGCATCCTTTTATGGGCAAAAGTTCTGGTTTTAAATCAGGAAGTAGAGACGTCCCTGTTAGAGACGGGAAGAAGATTGGCCAGAGAGGAATATCTGTATTCCAGAGAGGAAAAGGAAGGAGCCAGCGTAGGACATGCAGCTTTGATTTTTCAAACGGTAAGAAAACAAGGGGATGCCGGGGAAGGTTTGTCCATATCAGAGCTTTATTTCGGAGGTTCCGGATACCAGACCGATTCGAAAGAAATTCAATTAATGGTCCGATATGCCATTAAAATCCCTACCATGCTTTTCGGAACATGGAAGATACGGTTAAGAAGCGGAATCATTCAAAAGGCCTGGAATGGTTATGCACCTGCAAAAGGCGAGGAAAAAACAGGTGACAGATCCTATGTATATGTGACAGAAGATGGCTCTGTTTATCATGAGGACAGTCAATGTTATCATTTACATATTACAATTCAACCAACAGAACAGGTGGATGCTTATTATGAAGGAAAGACGAAATACCGGCCCTGTGAACATTGTATTGAAAAAAGTGTCAGAGCAGGTACTTTGTATATTCCGGAAGAAGGAGACTGTTATCATAGTGATCCATCCTGCAGCGGCTTAACCAGAACAGTACACTATGTGAAAAAAGAAGATGCAGGTGACAAGGTTCCATGCAGCCATTGCAGCGGTAAGTGACAGGAGGGGAAAAGTGACATTATTTCAAAACAATCAGGACGGATATATGACTGTAGAAGCCAGTCTATTGATTCCTGCTTTTATTTTTTGTGTTTTGGGAGTATTTCTGGTAAGTTTGTATTTTTATGACCTTGGAACAGCCAGAAGTTATTTGAATGAGTCTGTGGTACAGATTTCCGATGTGATAAAAACCAATGGGGAAAATGAGACAGGGAATTTCTTCTCAGATGAATTAGAGACAAGATCAGTGACTTATCTGTTGCAGCAGTCATATCCCAAACAGGCAGAAAAAGCGAAAAATCTTTTAACAGAAAAACTGAAAAAAACATTGATTGTGTCGAAAGTAAACGAGATGCAATTTTATGCAGGACAAAAGAAAGTAACAGGGAGGCTTTGTTTATCTTTTCAGGTTCCGGTGCCGGCAATCGGAGAATGGATCGGGAAATGGTGGAAAAATGAGTTGACGGTAACCGTGGAAAATGGAAACAATGCGGAACAGATGAGAAGGTGGGATCAGCTTGAATAAAGAGTATGTGAGAAATGGGCTGGAATATTATATGAAAGTGGAAGCGATAGGCGGAGAAAACTTTGAATATCAGATGCTTGGAGAAAACAGGATTTTAAATCTTCTCCCCGTTCGGATTGAAACCTTGAATCAGACGAAATATCTGGTCTATTCCGTGCAGGATACAAAACCATTCTGGATGACGGTGGAAAAACTGTGGATAGATAATTGCCAATTTTATTCCATTGTGGACAGCTTACTTTCTACGATTGAAGAATTGAACCGATACTTTTTATCGGCGGACAATCTGGTTCTGGATCCGGAATGTCTTTTTATCGACGTGAATTGTTTCCAGCTTCATTTTCTCTATGTGCCTGGTTATGGAAAAGATATTCGAAAGCAGATGATGTTTTTGATGGAGTATCTTCTGGAACGGATTCATCATAAAGACATGGAAGCGATTATGTGTGCCTATGGCCTCCACCGTCTTTTAAAAGAAAAAAACATTGATTTTGCAGAAATTCGAGCATGCCTGGAATACAAAAGAGTGGATCGAGAGGGTCAAAATGAGGAAGAGATGATTGACAGAGAAACAACTTTCTCAGGACAAGAAGATGAAAGAGAGACCATACAGGAGAAGAAAGAGGAAGAAAACGAGAAAACTTTTGTTTCAGGAGGATTTCTGTCATGGAAAACAGGGGGCTGTCTTTTTATTTTCCTTGGCCTGGCAGCCGGGACAATCTGGGTTCTTTTTGACATTTATCGATATGGAATCGAGGAAGGAAAAAGAAATATTTTATTAATTCTTCTTGTGTGCATGACAGCAGACTTATTATTGCTTTTCAGACAGTGGAGAAAACAGAAGGAGCGGCGGAAACTGGAACAGATTTTCGAGAAGCAAGATATTTTGTCGGTAGAAAAAAAAGAAGGATATTGGGGAGAGATAGAAGGAGAGACAACCGTATTAGCCCCAATTGGACAATACAGAAGTGGAGCAATCCTTCAAAGCCTGGGGATGGAGTATCAGTCAGATATTTTAATTTTCAAAACACCTTTTGTTTTGGGAAGCGATGGAAGTGAGGCAGATTACCGGATGAATCTGAAACAGGTAAGCAGGATTCATGCAGTCATACAAAAAGAAGGAAATTTTTATAGAATCAAAGACCTTCATTCCACCAATGGTACCTTTGTAAACGGGAAAAAAATAGGTTCAGAGGAACAAAGACTTAAAGATGGTGATGAGGTTATGATTGCCGATGTAAGATTTCGTTTTTGGTCTGAAAAAAAGAAAGGCATATAAAAACAGAAAAGTGAAAGAAAACATTGGAAAACAAAAGAAAAGAAATAAAAGAAAAAGCAGAAACACCTTGAAGGAACCTTAAGAATCTCCTATAATAGCCTATAAGCAGGAAGGCGGGAAGGAGGTATCTTATGGACCCGAAGCTAACACCTTCTAACACAATTTTAATTGGAATCAATGTTGCAGTATTTGTGATATTAAGTTGTCTTGGTGATACGGAATCAGCAGGATTTATGTTACAGCATGGTGCTATGGAATGGAGAAGCATTATGGAATGCGGAGAATATTATCGTATTTTTACCTCTATGTTTCTTCATTTTGGATTTGAGCATATTTTTGAAAATATGATTTTTTTGTTTTTAATTGGTAGTTACCTGGAAGAAGCGATGGGAAGCGTCCGTTATTTTATCTTTTATTTGTTATGCGGAGTAGGATCTGGTCTCTGTTCTTTGGCGGTTGATACGCTGCTAAAGACCCAGGCAGTTTCAGCAGGTGCTTCCGGAGCAATCTTTGGAGTGGTAGGAGGACTGCTTTGTGTCGTTCTAAAAAATAAAGGTAATTTTAAAGGAATTGGTCTGAGTGGCGTGATTATTATGATTGCCGGAAGCTTGTATTATGGACTGACGTCCAGCGGTGTAGATAATGTTGCCCACATCGGTGGCCTGATCTGTGGTTTTCTCCTTGGATTTTTATTCTACAAAAACTGCAGGGAAGATTAAATGAAAATCACAGCCCTTTTTCTGGTGAGAATGGACATAGATGTGTCCATGATGTTTGTTGACCAGTTCCTGAACGACAGACAGACCAATGCCATGGCCATTGGTTTTTGTCGTAAATCCATATTCAAAGATATGAGATAATGTATCTTCCGGAATGCCGAAACCGTTATCTTCCAGTTTGATCACAATCTGATTCTGATTATTGCAAAGGATAAGACGGGCTTCCGGAAACCAGGTCTGGCTGTTTCCTTTTGCTTTCTTTTTTTCACTTAGTGCATCATAGCTGTTAGAAAGCAAGTTATTGAATATCTGAACAATTTCAAAGGGGGTTCCTCTCATTTGCAGTGTTTCCTGATGCTGGTTGATATAGGTGAGACGGAATCCCTTTTTGCTGTAGCGGAGTTTCCAGGAATGGGAAAGGCTCTGTAAAAGATTATGTATTGAAAAGAGTTCTTCGGTCTGCTGTTTATGTTCAGGGCTAAATGAGGCAGATTTTAAAATCTGATTTGTTCCGGAAAGATTGGGAAGAAGTTCTGAAAGCTCTGTTTCAACAGAAGCTGCGGCCTGGTCGGAAAAGGAATCCAGCATATTGCCAAGTTGCCAGGTATCCTGCTTCATGGCAATCCAGTCTCTGTCCCGGGAAAGTTCTTTATATTTGGACTCAATCAGTTGCATTTCGCTGCAGATGACAGAAAGGTAATTGTTGATTTCATGGCTGAGTTTCGATGTATTTGACATGATGGTCCCCCTTTTGCGATTTAAAAGATTTTTACGTAAGCATAAAATCCTTCTTCCTTTTCAGAGTATCAGGAAAAAGAAAGGGATTCAAAACTTTTCGTCTGAAAAATATCGCCCAAATCTGGCAGGATGAAAGAAAGTAAGAGGAAAAATCAAAGTAAAATCATTTTTTTGATAAAAAGAAAAACTTTTCATCCTTTTCAACATATGGTACAATGACTGAGAAAACAATCAGATATGGGGTGAGCATATGTCTTATATGGCTCTCTATCGAAAATGGAGACCAGGGGTTTTTGAGGACGTAAAAGGACAGGAGCATATTGTGATAGCACTGAAGAATCAGATCAAGGCAGATCGAATCGGTCATGCCTATTTGTTTTGTGGGACCAGAGGAACCGGGAAAACAACAGTGGCCAAACTTTTTGCAAAAGCAGTCAACTGTGAACATCCGGTGGACGGAAGCCCCTGCGGACAGTGTGCGGCCTGTAAGGCAATTGCCGGTCAAAGCTCTATGAATGTCATTGAGATTGATGCGGCTTCCAATAACGGCGTCGATAATATTCGAGAGATCCGGGATGAAGTCCAGTATTCTCCGGCAGAAGGAAAATATAAGGTTTATATCATCGATGAAGTCCATATGCTATCGATAGGAGCTTTCAATGCTTTGTTAAAAACATTGGAAGAGCCGCCATCCTATGTGATTTTTATTCTGGCAACAACGGAGGTTCATAAAATTCCGGTGACAATCCTGTCAAGATGCCAACGGTATGATTTTCGTCGGATTTCAATTGATACCATTTCTGACCGTCTTATGGAATTGATGGAAAAAGAACAGATTGAAGTCGAAGAAAAGGCAATCCGATATGTGGCAAAGGCTGCAGATGGCTCTATGCGTGATGCGCTTAGTCTGTTGGATCAATGCATTGCATTTTACCTGGGACAGAAGCTGACCTATGAGAATGTTTTGGAAGTCCTTGGAGCAACTGATACGGAGGTATTCAGCCGGCTGATTCGCATGGTGCATCAACAGGATACAAAGGGAATTCTGAATCTGGTAGATGAGGTTATGCGGGAAGGCAGGGAACTGACACAGTTTGTGACAGATTTTCTCTGGTATCTGCGGAATCTGCTTTTACTAAAGACCTGTGATGGAGCAGATGATAGTCTGGATTTGTCCGCCGAGAACAGACGACTCCTGGAAGAAGAATCCAAAATGCTGAACGAAGAAGTGCTGATGAGGTATATCCGAGTTGTATCAGAACTGCTCAATCAGATGAAATACTCAACACAAAAAAGAGTCATTATGGAAGTTGGGTTGATTAAACTGGCAAGGCCGCAGATGGAGACCGATTCTTCCAGTCTGCTTCAAAGAATCATTCAATTGGAAGAAAAGCTGGAAAAAGGAGTTTTTGTAACAAAGAAGGAAGCATCTGAACCAGAGAGACAGAACCTGATTCCGGAAGAAACGGGGATATTATCCGGTCCGGAAGAAATTGAAAAAAGATATGAACCGGCTACCGCCCAGGAAGTGAAAAAAATTGCATCCGGCTGGCCGAACCTGTTAAAATCCATAGGATTTCCAATGAAAACATATCTTCAGGAAGCAGTTGTCATGGCCAGAGAGGATGGAAAAGGGCTTAGGCTTTTATTTCCGGTTTCTTCGGAAGGAGAACTTGCAAAAGCATATTTTGACAGGGAAAATCACAGAGAAGATTTGATTGAAAAAATAAAAGAACTGACAGAAAAAGCAGTAGAACTTGAGACAGGACAGCTAACAAAAGAAGAAGAAAAAAAGGATCAAATCCTGGATTTAAGTAAGATTAAGATGCCGGTTACCATTGAGTAGCAAAGGCATCCAGTCAATTATAAAAGAATAAAAGAAAAAGACCAATCAGGAGGAATCAGATATGGCAAAACGTGGTGGAGGATTTCCGGGAGGTATGCCTGGGAACATGAACAATTTAATGAAACAGGCACAGAAGATGCAAAAACAGATGGAAGATACAACAAAAGAATTGCAGGAAACAGAATATGAGGCAACTGCAGGCGGCGGTGTGGTAACCGTTGTCATTACCGGTAAAAAAGAAGTGAAGTCTGTAAAACTGGCAGAGGAAGTTGTAGATCCGGATGATATTGAGATGTTGGAAGATCTGATTGTTGCAGCGACCAATGAAGCACTTCGGAAGATGGAGGCAGATGCTCAGGCGAAGATGGGTAAACTGACCGGCGGCCTGGGAGGAGGCTTTCCGTTCTAATGGATTATTATCGCAGCCAGATTTCCAGCCTTATTGAGGAACTGGGAAGACTTCCCGGTATTGGTCCAAAATCAGCTCAGAGACTGGCATTTCACATTATCAATATGCCCAAAGATCAGGTGCAGAAACTATCCAGTACCATACTGGAGGCAAGACAAAAAGTAGCGTATTGCAAATGCTGCTGTACGTTAACGGATGGAGAGATCTGCCCGATCTGTGCCAGTGAAAAAAGAGATCATTCTACCATTATGGTAGTGGAAAATTCAAGAGATCTGGCGGCATATGAAAAAACAGGGAAATATGACGGGGTCTACCATGTTCTGCATGGTGCAATTTCGCCGATGCTTGGCATAGGACCCGGAGACATTCGACTAAAAGAGCTGATGGAACGTCTGCAGGGAGATGTAAAAGAATTAATTCTTGCAACTAATTCCAGCCTGGAAGGGGAGACGACGGCAATGTATATTACAAAGCTTGTCAAACCAACCGGAATCAAGATCAGCAAGATTGCCAGTGGAGTTCCTGTCGGCGGCGATCTGGAATACATCGATGAGGTAACTCTTCTTCGTGCCTTAGAAGGCCGGGTTGAATTATAAAGGGCAATATAACCCATGATACAAGGTTTCTTAAAACCATATTGTAACAATAAGAAGAAAGGTTATGGTGACACAAGTATGAAACGGATAGGAATGTTAACAAGTGGAGGAGACTGCCAGAGTTTGAATGCTACAATGCGTGGAGTCGTAAAAGGGCTTCAGGAACTGGTAGCCGGAGGTGTAGAAATCTACGGTTTTGAAAATGGATATAAAGGGTTGATTTATGGAAATTACCGTAAACTTTCCGGAAAAGATTTTTCCGGTATCCTGACAACAGGGGGTACTATTTTAGGAACATCCAGACAGCCATTTAAACAGATGAGAGTTCCGGATGAAAATGGTCTGGATAAAGTAGAAGCAATGAAATCTACGTATCGTTACCTGAAATTGGACTGTCTTGTGATTTTAGGAGGAAATGGAAGTCAGAAAACAGCAAATCTGTTAAGAGAAGAAGGTCTTAATATCGTATCTTTGCCAAAGACAATTGATAACGACCTTTGGGGTACTGATATGACTTTTGGTTTTCAGAGTGCCGTTGACCTGGCAACAGAAGCGATTGACTGTATTCATACAACAGCAGCTTCTCATAACAGAGTCTTTATCGTAGAGCTGATGGGACATAAGGTAGGATGGGTTACCCTTCATGCCGGTATTGCAGGAGGAGCCGATATTATTCTGATTCCGGAAATCCCTTATGATATCCGCCATGTAATCAGTGCGCTGGAGAGAAGAAAAGAACAGGGAAAAGGATTTTCTATTCTTGCAGTAGCAGAAGGTGCAATTTCCAAAGAAGATTCCGAACTTTCCAAGAAAGAATATAAAGAAAAACTGAAAAACAGAGTATATCCAACCGTAGGTTATGAGCTTGCAGCTCAGATTGAAGCGATGACAGACTTCGAAGTAAGAGTAACGGTACCGGGACATACACAAAGAGGCGGACAGCCATGTCCATTTGATCGTGTCATTTCCAGCCGTCTTGGTGTAAAAGCAGCAGAGCTGATTGCAGCAGAAGATTATGGAAAGATGGTATCAATGAAAGGATACGAGATTACTACGACTCCACTTGGAGAAGTAGCCGGCAAATTAAAATATGTGTCACCGGATAGTGATATTGTAAAACAGGCAAAACATCTGGGAATTTCCTTTGGTGACTAACAGAAATTTTGCTGTCATAGTATGAGGAAAAGAAACAATTCGTCATAAATTAAAATTGAGGAATAAGAATGCGAGATATGACAAAATATTCCTCTTTTTGGCAAAAAAAGATTAGGGCAAGAAAAATTCAGTTTTCTCGTAACTGGATTTTCTTGTCTTTTCATTTGTCATTTCGGGAATAATGTGGTAAAATAATATGATAGATGAAAAAATTTATTTGGCAGCAAAATGGAGGATATAAGTATGAGACAGGAAATAGGGGAAAAGATAAAGATTTGGGATGTGAACCGGATTCAGTACGGAGACACAGATAATCCTCATGAGGTGCTGGGAAGGCATATGGTAAGCTCCGGACAGGTAATCAGCGCGTTTCATCCGGATGCAGTATGGATGAAAGTAAAAATGTCAGATGGAACAGAGTATGAGATGGAACCGGCAGAACGAACTCAGGTATATTCTGCTTTCCTTCCACATCAGGAAGTATTGCCTTATCGAATTGAGATGGGCTTTTCAGATGGACATAGTCTGGAATCAGAAGATCCTTACTCCTTTGAGCCACAGATTTCAGATCTGGATATGTATTTATTTGGAAAAGGAACACATTATAAAATATATGATAAACTAGGCGCTCACCCTATGACAATTGATGGGGTCAAAGGCACTTATTTTGCTGTATGGGCACCTAACGCAAAAAGAGTCAGTGTAGTAGGAGATTTTAATTTGTGGGATGGTCGGGTCTATCCGATGAGAAGACTGGGTTCGATTGGAATCTTTGAAGTATTTCTTCCTGGAGTCGAGGAAGGAACAATCTATAAATATGAGATTAAGACCGAACGGGGCGATGTTTTCTTAAAATCAGATCCATATGGAAATGCATGCGAGTTAAGACCGAAGACAGCATCTGTTGTTGCTGATTTAAGCAAACATCAGTGGACAGACCAGCCGTTCATGAAAAAACGGGCAAAGGGTCGTTACTATGAAGAACCGATGTCTATTTATGAAGTGCATCCGGGTTCCTGGAAAAGAAAAGGAAAAGACGGAGAAAAGATGCTTTCCTACCGGGAACTGGCAAAAGAATTGACTGATTATGTAAAGATGATGGGATATACCCATGTAGAACTGATGGGAATTGCAGAGCATCCCTTTGATGGCTCCTGGGGATACCAGGTGACCGGGTATTATGCACCTACAGCCCGTTATGGAAGCCCGGAAGATTTTATGTATTTTGTAGATTATCTGCATAATCATGGAATCAGTGTTATCCTGGATTGGGTTCCGGGGCATTTTCCAAAAGATGGTCATGGCCTTGCCAAATTTGACGGAAGCTGTCTTTATGAACATCCGGATACAAGAAAAGGTGAGCAGCCGGAGTGGGATACGCTTGTATTTAATTATGAAAGAAATGAAGTAAGAAATTTCCTCATTGCCAATGCCTTGTTCTGGATGAAAAAATTCCATATTGATGGAATACGAGTAGATGCTGTCGCTTCCATGCTTTATCTGGATTATGGGCGAAAAGAAGGACAGTGGGTAAAAAATCAGTATGGCGGCAATGAATACCTGGAAGCCGTTGAGTTTTTGAAACATCTGACTTCCATGGTGACGAAAGAAGGAGAAGGCGGATATATCATTGCAGAAGAATCAACTGCATGGAAAGGAGTTAGTGTTCCGCCTGAATGTGGCGGCTTAGGATTCCAGTTTAAGTGGAATATGGGCTGGATGCATGATTTCCTGGAATATATGAGTAAGGATCCGATTTATCGGAAATATGACCATTATAAATTAACATTTAGTATGATGTATGCATATTCGGAGCATTTTGTTCTTGTTCTTTCCCATGATGAAGTGGTACATATGAAAGGCTCCATGATTAACAAGATGCCGGGAGAGTTTTTCGACAAATTCGCTAATTTAAGGGTCGCATATGGATTTATGTTTGCCCATCCGGGGAAAAAGCTTTTGTTTATGGGTCAGGAATTTGGCCAGTGGGCAGAGTGGGATGAAAAGAAGAGTCTGGACTGGCATTTGTTAAAAGAAGATATGCATCAGAAACTTCAGAATTATATGAGTCATCTGCTTCATTTATATAAAGATTATAAGGCTTTCTATGAGGGAGATTATGATTCCTATGGCTTTGAATGGATCAACTGTGATGATAGTGAAAAGAGTTATGTAAGCTTTGTCAGAAGAACAAAGAACGGAAAGAAGAGCCTGCTCTTTATCTGCAATTTTGTTCCGGTTGCAAGAGAAGGATTCCGGGTCGGTGTACCAAACACCGGAAAGTATAAACTGATTCTGAACAGTGACGAAGAACAGTTTGGAGGTAATGGAATTGGCCGGACCAAAGAATCTCAGATGGCGAAGAAAATAGAATGGGACGGTAAAGAGCAATCCATAGAGATGGATCTTCCGCCTCTTGGTATGCTGGTATTTGAATATACTGATAGAACGATGCAAAAGAAAAATGAAAAGAAAGAGGGAGAAAAGTAACATGAAAAAAGATGACTGTATTTTTTGTAAAATAGCGGATGGAGAAATTCCATCTGCCACTGTGTATGAAGATGATTTATTCCGCGTTATCTTAGATATTGCGCCTGCCGCAAAAGGGCATGCTCTGATTCTTCCAAAAAATCATTATGATAACCTTTGGGAATTGGGAGAAGAGGAAGCAAAAAAAGTAATAGGTCTGGCAGCAAAAATTTCGGCAGCACAGAAGAAAGCCCTTGGATGTGACGGTATAAATGTATTGCAGAACAATGGAATAGCAGCAGGACAGTCGGTATTTCATTTCCATATGCATTTGATTCCACGTTATGAGGAAGATCAGGTGGAAATTCCATGGAAAACCTTAAGCTATGAAGACGGAGAAGCACAGACTGTCTGTGACTCTATCAAAGAAGCCATGAAAGAACTGTAAGAAATCAAAATAACGGAAACGTAAAAAAGAAAGTAAATGAGAAAGATTTACTTTTTACAGCGCAGATTTGTGTTTTGACATACAAAAAAGTCTGCGCTGTTTGTATGTAAGGAGAATGAGTATGGCAAAAATAAGCTGGAAGCCAGGCAATATGGTTTATCCTTTGCCGGCTGTTATGGTAACGGTAAGAGGAAAAGACGGTGAAGATAATATCATTACTATTGCATGGACGGGAACAGTGTGCACCAACCCGCCAATGCTGTATATTTCTGTACGGAATGAACGCTATTCATATCATCTGCTCAAAGAGGCAGGTGAATTTGTGGTAAATCTTACAACAGAAGCCCTGGTAAAGGCAACAGATTACTGCGGGGTCCGTTCCGGAAGCCAGGTGGACAAATTCAAGGAAACCGGGCTGACAAAGGAAGAAGCGAAAGTGATTTCCTGTCCGATGATTGGAGAAAGTCCGGTAAATATTGAGTGTAAGGTGCGGGAAATTATCCCTTTAGGTTCGCATGATATGTTTCTGGCCGATGTGGTGAATGTAAATGTGGATGACAAATATATGGAAGAGGGAGGAAAGTTTGATCTGAATCAGGCAGGACCTCTTGTCTATTCCCATGGAGGATATTATAAAACAGGAAAAAAATTAGGAACATTTGGATATTCCGTAAAAAAGAAAAGAAAGAACAGAAAATCTTAAGATTTTTTTAGGAAAATGGTGAAAAAATACAATTTACAAATGCATTTTATATGATATAATTAGTTTTAATATATACTAGAGTCAGTATGTATTGATGTTGATAATTTAAAGCTGAAAAACAGCGTTTATAATAGATAGATGAGGTGTAAGATGGATCAATATATCATCAAGGGTGGAAACCCTTTAGTGGGAGAAGTTGTAATTGGTGGCGCTAAGAACGCAGCATTAGGAATTTTAGCAGCAGCCATTATGACTGATGGAGAATGTCATATTGATAATATGCCGGATGTAAGAGATACTAATGTTTTGCTGCAGGCGATGGAACAGATTGGAGCCAGAATTGTACGAAAAGGACCCAACGAAGTAGTCATCAGTGGACAGTCTATTGACGGCAGCGGAGATTTGATTGTAGATAATGAATATATTCGTAAGATTCGCGCTTCCTATTATCTGATAGGAGCTTTATTGGGAAAATATAAAAAGGCACAGGTTGTACTTCCTGGTGGATGCGACATTGGAAGCCGGCCCATTGACCAGCACATTAAAGGCTTTGAAGCTTTAGGTGCAAAGGTAGAGATCAGCCGGGGAATGATCATTGCAGAAGCCGAAGAACTTCGGGGAACTCATATTTATCTGGATGTAGTTTCGGTAGGAGCAACCATTAATATTATGATGGCAGCTTCTCTTGCCAGAGGGAACACCATTATTGAGAATGCAGCCAAAGAGCCTCATATTGTGGATGTGGCTAACTTTTTAAACAGCATGGGAGCTAATATCAAAGGGGCCGGAACGGATGTAATCCGAATCAAAGGGGTAGAGAAGTTTCATAATACCAGCTATTCTATTATTCCGGATCAGATTGAAGCCGGAACTTTTATGACGGCTGCAGTTGCTACCAAAGGGGATATTATGATCCGCAACGTAATTCCGAAGCATTTAGAGGCAATTTCCGCTAAGCTGATTGAGATTGGAGCAGAGGTGGATGAGTTTGATGATGCTGTCCGGGTTGTTGCATCCAAAAGATTAAAGTCTACTCAGATTAAGACTCTTCCATATCCGGGATTTCCAACGGATATGCAGCCCCAGATGGCAGTTGCACTGGCTCTTTCCAAAGGTACCAGTGTAATTACAGAGAGTATTTTTGAGAATCGTTTCCGCTATGTGGACGAGCTGACCAAGATGGGAGCTAACATTAAGACAGAAGGTAATACAGCCATTATTATGGGTGTGGAAAGATATACGGGAGCCAGAATGAGTGCTCCGGATCTGCGGGCAGGTGCTGCTCTTGTTATCGCTGCTCTGGCAGCAGACGGATATTCTACCATTGACCAGATTGGATATATCTTAAGAGGCTACGAGAAATTTGACGAGAAATTAAGATCTTTAGGCGGACTGATTGAAATTGCAGATACAGAGCGGGAAGTACAGAAGTTTAAGCTTCGCATTGGCTAGAAGGAAGGTGTCATGAAACAAAGAGACTATCAAAAGAAAGTATACAAGTTATCAGGAGTGATTGAGATTGTCATTTCCATGATTATGCTTGTGGCAGTTCTTGCCTTTTCCGTTGGGCTGATGAAAGATTTATATTGCATTATCAAAAGCGGATATGACGATGTTATCTTGTTTACGACGTTTCTGGGGGATGCGTTCCAGGTTGTCATTGGAATCGAGTTTATTAAGATGCTTTGCAAGCATACCCCGGCTACGGTGGTAGAGGTATTGATGTTTGCCATGGCAAGACAGATGGTTGTGGAACATACCAGTTCTTTTGAAAATTTATTCTGTATTCTTGGAATTACAATTTTATTTTTGATTCGTCGTTTCCTTTTTACAGAAAGTGATAAGGCCAATCATTTTCAGGAGCAGATTAGTGAACAAAAAGAGTAGATCTTTGACCGAGAGAATCGGTTTTAGATAGATATAACAATACTTCTCTTATTCAGAGCGATGGAGGCGCAAGGGCCTGTGAAGTCGCGGCAACCCCAGCAAAGATCTGGAAGGTGCCGGCCGAAGCGATAGAGATATCGAACAATAAGGAGGATTGGAACGAAATGATTAGGTCCGGTCTTCGGACCTTTCTTCATTTATAGATAGCTTTCCAACAATCCGTGAGAGAAGAGTCAACTATTAACACATTTCTAAGATGGAGGAACAATTATGGAGAAATTATTATTTACCTCTGAGTCTGTAACAGAGGGACATCCGGACAAAATCTGCGATCAGATTTCTGACGCTGTACTCGACGCATTGCTGGAACAGGATCCGATGAGCCGCGTTGCTTGTGAAACTGCAATCACAACCGGCCTTGTACTGGTAATGGGCGAGATTACGACTCATGCCTATGTGGATATTCAGAAAATTGTAAGAGATACGATTACAGAGATTGGCTATACCAGAGGCAAATATGGGTTTGATGCTTCTACCTGTGGCGTTATTGTGTCCCTGGATGAACAGTCATCTGACATTGCACTTGGTGTGGATAAAGCCCTGGAAGCAAAAGAAAATAAAATGTCAGATGAAGAGATTGAAGCAATTGGTGCCGGAGATCAGGGTATGATGTTTGGATATGCAAGTAATGAAACAGAAGAATACATGCCATATCCGATCGCTCTTGCTCATAAACTGGCATTACAGCTTACAAAAGTCAGAAAAGATGGAACTTTGACTTATTTAAGACCGGATGGAAAAACTCAGGTTACGGTAGAATATGACGAAAATGGTGCTCCGCTTCGTTTGGATGCCGTTGTTCTTTCTACACAGCATGATCCGGAAGTGACCCAGGAACAAATTCATAAAGATATTAAAAAATATGTATTCGATGAAATTCTTCCGGAACATCTGGTAGATGAGAATACTAAGTTTTTCATTAATCCAACAGGCCGTTTTGTCATTGGAGGGCCTCATGGGGACAGCGGATTGACAGGAAGAAAAATTATCGTAGATACTTATGGCGGATATGCTCGCCATGGTGGCGGAGCTTTTTCCGGAAAAGACTGTACAAAGGTAGACCGTTCTGCAGCTTATGCAGCTCGTTACGCAGCGAAAAATATCGTAGCAGCAGGACTGGCAGATAAATGTGAGATTCAGTTATCTTACGCAATCGGAGTAGCGCAGCCGACGTCTGTTATGGTTGATACCTTTGGTACCGGTAAACTGGCTGATGAAAAGTTGGTAGATATCATAAGAGAAAACTTCGATCTTCGTCCGGCAGGTATCATTAAGATGCTGGATCTTAGAAGACCGATTTACAAACAGACGGCAGCCTATGGTCATTTTGGAAGAAATGATCTGGATCTTCCGTGGGAAAGATTAGATAAGGTAGATGTTTTAAAGGCATATTTGGGCTAGAAATGAGGGGTAAACGTGAGCGCAACAACAGTACGGGCCGGACAAAAAAACAAAAATAAGCTGAAAGTAAATGCTGATTATGATTACAAGTTAATAGCATGTGTTATTTTGCTGGCAGGTTTTGGGCTGGTTGTGCTCTACTCTTCCAGTTATTATTCACAAGGAATCTCCATGCTGATCAAACAGGCAATTTTTACAGTAGCCGGACTGGCACTGATGATTATCTTTACAGAGTTGGATTATCATATATTCAGACCGATTGCTATGCCGATGTTTCTTCTCTCCTTAGCGGTGACAATGCTGGTAATTGTACCGGGATTAGGCGTCGAAGTAAATGGAGCAAAAAGATGGATCGATTTAAAGATTACGACTTTCCAGCCTGCCGAATTTGTGAAACTGGCTATGATTCTGGCGCTGGCGGGTATTTTGTCTGTTTATCATAAAAAATTAAAAAAATTATCTGTGATAATACTTCTTTTTCTCGTTGTGATAGTGCCGGTTGGCATTACCTTTCTTATCACAGAAAATTTAAGCAGCGCCATGATTCTTTTTGTAATGGGCTATGGAATGATTTATCTGGCTTATCCCGATAAGCGGCTTTTGCTTGTGATTGCCGGTCTGCTTATCCTGGCAGCAATCGGTATGATTTATTATATCGTAGAGATTAAGGAATATGTTCCCGGTGAAAGCTTCCGTTATACCAGAATCCGAATCTGGTTTGACCCATTTAACGAAAAGTATCCAAATTCCTACCAGGTCCGTCAGGGACTTTATGGAATTGCAACAGGAGGACTTTTCGGACGGGGCCTTGGCAACAGTATATTAAAACAGGGATTTTTACCGGAGCCATACAATGATATGATCTTTTCTGTCCTTTGTGAGGAAATGGGATTGTTTGGAGCCGGCATGGTACTGTTTCTGTTTTTTTACCTGATTAGTCGAATTTTTCGAATTGCCCTTAGCGCACCGGACAGGTTTGGATTTTACATTTGTAGTGGTGTTATGCTTCATGTGGCTTCCCAGGTTGTGCTGAATGTTATGGTAGTAACCAATACCATTATGAACACTGGAATTACCTTGTGCTTTTTCTCAGGCGGGGGAAGTTCTCTGATTTTTATTTATATTGAGATGGGCCTGGTGTTAAGTGTTGCCAGAAGGATTCAGAACCCAAGGTAGCAAAAACCTACCAGTAAATGCAAGAGAAGACTATTCCTTTTTCGACAGGGTTGTGTTAGAATAGAAATAATATGAGACACAAAGGTAAAATTAAGAGGAGAAATGGGGCGAGAGTAGTTGGATGAGTTTCTTGTCGCGATAATGACGGGTATAGCATTTTTGCTATATACAAGTTTTACATATTTTATTTTCCGTTCGAAATGGAAGATTACCATTCGATGGGCGCTTCTGCTTTTATTAGTGGTAGTGGTTATCTTACACCTTATGAAAAAGCGGTTAATTAAAAGACGGCTTCGTAAGATGGAGATCGATGAAGAATCCTACTTATTTTATAATAAGTATACTTCATTAAGAAATAAGATAAGTTTTATTGTCACTTATTTGATTCAGGATTATGTATATGAAGTAAAGAGGAACAACAAGTCCTATAACTTTTCAAAGGGACTCTTCCGTTATGAGGAAGGCCTGGGCGAATACTATATTGATTACAGGCTGACCTGGTATGATTATACCAGATTGAATCTCATGAAGAATCGGCTTTCTCTTCATAAACTGCGTATTTTTTCCCTGAATAAGTGTAATAAGATGATTCTGGAGCGTTTTCCGGAACAGCAGGAAACTTATAAAGCAGTCAAGGAAAGCTGGACAGAGATTGTAAATGGTCTTACAAATAAGCAGAAACCAAGAAAAGGTGCTTTGAAAAAAATAGAAGGTGCAAAGAATCTGGACAAACTTCTCATCAAGAATCTGTATCAGATGGAAGTATCCAGATCCTTCCTCATGAAACATAAGAAAGATTATGAGATTATGATGAAGAAGATGGATAAGCGTAAAGAAGATGTGAGAGAAGTGAAGAATTTTTATGTAGACTTAAACGAACCGGAGCGACCAAGATAACAGGTCGCCGGGGAGAGTGACCGGAATAAAGAATAAGTAACAGGAGGGCATGGCAAAAGTGGCTGTGCCCTTTTTTCAATCTGAGGGAGAAAAAATATGATTGATTATGAATATGCCAGGGAAGCATTCCAAAAATACCTGGAAGAATATGATTGTGAAGATGAAAAAAACAAATTAAAAATTGTTCATACTTATGGCGTGGTACATTGTGTCGAAGTATTAGGCAATAAAATCGGTCTTTCCCAGGAAGATATGGAACTTGCTCGTGTCATTGCCCTGCTTCATGATATTGGGCGCTTTGAGCAGGTAAAAGTTCACAACCAGTTCAATGATGCTGTGATGGATCATGCAGATTTCAGTATCCAGGTTCTCTTCCGTCAAAGAAGAATCAAAGAATTTGTAGAATCCAGGAAATATGATTTGATTATCCGGCAGGCCATCGCCAATCATAATAAATATGCCATTGCTCCGGGACTTCAAGAACGCACGCTCCTTCATGCCCGCCTGATTCGGGATGCGGATAAACTGGATAATTTCAGGGTTCGACTGGCAGAACGAATTGAAAATTTAATTTATCAGATTCCGTCGGAAGAACTGGGCAGTTATGAAATCTCTGATGTTATATATGAAGATTTTAAATCTCATCAATGTATTTTGTCAGCGAAAAGACAGACCCCGATGGATATGTGGGTTTCTTATCTGGCACAGATCTTTGATGTGAATTTTACAGAGACATTTCAGCTAATCAAAGAAAAAGACTATATCCACAAAACGGCAGATCGGATTCCGTATACGAATCCAAAGACAGCAAAACGGATGAAAAAAATCATTCGGATTGCAGATGAGTATGTGGAGGAAGAATGTAGAGGATAAGAGAAGAATAGAAAAAAGAGGGAAAGAAAAGAGGGAAAACATTGAAGAAAAGGATTATATGGCTGAATATGGTTTTATTAGCTATGCTTTTTTGCCATGTTCAAACCTATGCACAGGAAACAGCCTCGCAGGAGACAAAAGTTTTGCATATCAGTACAATAGAAACAAAAGAATCCGATGTCATAACACCATCTGTTTTACTGGATGGAACTACTGTTTCTTATCGATACGTGGATAGCATTTATTCAGAAAAACCTAGTGGTGTTACAGGTGTAAAAGCAGAACGGACAAAGATTCTGCGACAAAATCAGGCTACTTATCTTTCTGAAAATGGCTCGGATGGTTGGAAGATTGGAGGCTATTTCTGGACGGAGATGCATACGGGAAATTACAAATTCACCTATGCGGATACAACGGGATTTTCTCTTCAGCTACCATCGAAAAACTACACCGTTACCGTTACGTTTACCAATCCGACGCAAAACTCCTATCAGGTAAGATGCTGGGATGAGCGAGGGGCACAGACAAAAGAAAGAACGGTATATCCGGGAAAAAAACAGAAAGAAGAATTTCAGGTTTCAGTCATAGATGGCAATTTAAAATTGTTTTTTCATCCTAAAACAGATGCAAGGGAGAGAAGTGCCGGATATAAAGAAATCTATATAGAAAGTATTTCCATCAAAACTCTGCCCGGTAAAAACAGGGGAACGGTTCCTACGATATTTTTGATCGGTGACTCAATTACAGACAGCAAAAGTGCAGATGTTTTCCCCCGGGAAGGCTGGGGGCAGGAAGCCTGCTACAACCTGGGAGATGGAAAGGTATTAAGCAAAAAGAAATTATATAACGGCGATTCCATGAAATCTCATACAGAATATCAGATGAAATCACTGATTCTGGCAAACTGGGCTCTTTCCGGAGAAAGTACAAAATCTTCTTGGGAAAAAGGCCGGCTGGATGCTGTTTTAAATGAGGTGAAACCGGGAGATTATGTGTTAGTTATGTATGGTCATAACGATAGTAATACAAGAAGACTTGGATATTATGTGAAACCGGAACAGTATAAGAAGAATCTGACCCTATTTGCAAAAGGCTGTAAAGAACGAGGAGCCGCCTGTGTGTTCCTTTCTTCTGTACCAAGATATAAATTTGTCAATCAAAAGATTGTTACAACAGCACCTTCCTATAAAGCAGCAATGAAAAGTGCAGCAGCGGCATCGGGAGCTGTTTTTGTAGATACAGGAAAAGCGATAGAAGAGTTTATGAATACAATTGGAGAGGGTGCTGCAAAAAATTATTACATGTTTTTAAGTCCGGGACAATATCCCAATTATCCTGCAGGCTATATAGACAAGACCCACTTTAATAACAAAGGGGCAAAAAAGCTAGCCCAGATTATTTTAAGAACCGTAAAGGAAAATCCCAAAACACCATCCGGTCTGAAAAAACTCATCAGTTCTCCTTCTGATTACTACAAAGACATTACAGTTGGAGCAAAAAATGTAAAGTTAAATACAGTAAAAAAGAAATCAGGGAAAAAAGTAAATCTTCGCTATAAATTAACCTGGAAAAAGCAGAAAAATGCCAAATATTATATTATCTATCGTTATGTTCCTTCCCAAAAAACATATGTAAAAGCAGCAGTTACAAAACGAACTGCCTATGTATTCCAGGGAAAATGGACGAAGGAACAAGTGAAGAAAATGAAAGTAAGAGCGGTTCTTGGAAGATAAAAGAGGATAAAAGGATTTTCAGATAAAAAACGTCACAGATAATTCACAAAATTGTAACAAAACCGACTTTTTTTCGTCTTTTTTACTTGAAAAGTCATGCGGAGGATGTTACAATAGTGGCGTCATGAAGAAATTGGAGGAGTATTATGAAATTAATTATACAGGTGCCTTGTTATAATGAGGCGGAAACACTGGAGGTTGCATTAAACGACCTCCCGAAGCACATTGACGGAATCGATGAGATAGAATATTTAATTATAAATGACGGAAGTAAAGACAATACGGTAGAGGTAGCCAGAAACTGGGGCGTTCACTATATTGTCAATTTCAAGCAGAATAAAGGTCTGGCAAAAGGCTTTATGGCAGGAATGGATGCCTGTCTTCGAAACGGAGCAGATATTATTGTGAATACAGATGCAGACAACCAATACTGCGGGGAAGACATCGAAAAACTGGTGCGTCCGATTTTAAATGGGGAAGCCGATATGGTAATCGGAGAAAGACCTATTGACCAGACAGAACATTTCTCCCCACTGAAGAAGAAGCTTCAGCATCTGGGAAGCTGGGTCGTAAGAAAAGCATCCAAGACAGATATACCGGATGCACCAAGCGGATTCCGTGCTTACAGTCGTGAGGCCGCGTTAAGCCTTAATGTAGTCAATGAATATACTTATACTCTGGAGACAATTGTTCAGGCCGGTCGTAATAAAGTAGCGCTTACTTCTGTTCCGATCCGCACCAATGCAGAACTTCGTCCATCCAGACTGTTCAGCAGTATGTTTGGTTATGTAAAAAAATCCATGCTTACGATTATCCGGGCCTACTTGATGTATCGGCCGCTGATGTTTTTTACAACAGTTGGAAGTATTATTGCATTGGTTGGAATTATACTGGGTGTTCGTTTCCTTGTATTTTTTGCACAGGGAGCCGGAGCCGGACATATTCAATCCCTGATTCTTGCAAGTATGTTGATTATGATGGGCATGATGACCGGTGTTGTCGGATTGCTGGCTGATGTCATTTCTGCGAATCGAAAGATTCTGGAAGATATTCAGAAGAGAGTTAGAAAACTGGATTACAGTGATGATGAGGAAAAATAATCATTTCCTGAATCATGAATCATTATAACAAACAAAAAAGCAGGTAAAGATGATATTCAAAGACTTTACCTGCTCTTTTCTTTGTTAATCAGTCAATTCTAGTCAGCCAATTCCTTTTCTGCCAGGCGGAAGGCAGAAGCAATTACTTTGTCCATATCATAATAAGTATATTCAGCAAGACGGCCGCCAAGAAGTAAACGATCTTCTTGTTTTGCAAGGGCTGAATATTTCTGGAATAAAGACTGATTTTTCTCATCGTTAATTGGATAATATGGTTCCATACCCGGTTCCCAGGTGGCCGGATATTCCCGTGTGATTACAGTATCCGGCTGAGTGCCGAATTCAAAATGCTTATGTTCAATGATTCGGGTATAAGGAGTTTCCCGGTCTGTGTAATTGACTACGGCAACTCCCTGATAATTTTCCTGCTCTAATAGTTCTGATTCAAATTTTAGGCTTCGGTACTCCAGATTTCCATAACAATAGTGGAAATAAGAATCCAGGGTTCCGGTATATAATACCTTATCACCTAACGCGAAAAATCGTTCTTTTTCTTCATTAAAATCTGTGTTAAGGATAATATCGCAGCCATCAAACATCTGATCGATCAGGACATTGTATCCACCGGTTGGGATTCCCTGATATAAATCATTAAAATAATTATTATCGTAAGTAAAACGAACAGGAAGCCGCTTGATAATAAATGGAGGAAGCTCGGTACAATCTCTTCCCCACTGTTTTTCTGTATAGCCTTTTACAAGTTTTAAGTAAAGGTCTTTTCCGACCAGACGGATTGCCTGTTCCTCCAGATTAGAAGGTTCTCCCTCGATGGCAGAACGCTGACTTGCTATGATAGCCTTGGCTTCTTCCGGTGTACTGATTCCCCACATCTTGCTGAATGTGTTCATATTGAAGGGCATATTATAGATTTCACCATGATAATTGGCAATAGGGGAATTTGTGTATCGATTAAACTCGGTAAAAGAGTTGACAAAATCCCAGATTTTTTTATCGCTGGTGTGGAAAATATGAGCTCCGTATTTGTGCACATTAATATCTTTTATTTTTTCACAATAAATATTGCCGCCAAGATGAGAACGTTTCTCCACAATCAGGCAGCTTTTTCCTTTTTGCTTTGCCAGATATGCAAAAGTTCCTGCAAATAATCCACTGCCGGCAATGACATAATCGTAGTGTTGTTTCATGATATTTCCTCCGATCATTTTTCTTATCAATATTATAACATAGGAAAGAAATGATGTATAGAAATGAAATGATAAACAGAGGAAAAGAGATCTTTTTGATGCAGTTATGAAGTATATCTGAGAGAAAAGGAAGACTGGGAAAAGCGTTGTAAAAAAGGTGAATTTCTGGTATGCTATAAGAAATATTATGTAAAAAAGTAGTAAGGAGAAAATATGAAAAAGAGATGGACCGGCTGGGGAAAAGAAGGATTTCTGGCATTTTTTTTCGTTGCCGGTGTTTTGATTTTTTTATTTCAGAGATTGTCCTATGCGCCATTTGGAACCAATTCCCTTGCGGCAATGGATGCCAATATTCAATATTTGGATTTTTTTGCATATCTGCAGGATGTGTTAAAAGGGAAAAATGATATTTTCTATACTTTCTCAAAAACCTTAGGCGGCAATAATATAGCGGTCTTTAGTTATTATTTAGCGTCCCCGTTCAACTTACTGGTTGTATTTTTTTCAAAGAATAATTTGCATACTTTTTTTGATTTGTTAGTAGTATTAAAGCTTGGAACGACAGCTTTGACCTTTTCTGTTTTTTTAAACGAAGTGTTTCCAAATCAGAAAAAAAGAGGTATGTTTCTTTTATTGGAAATCAGTTACGCGCTAAGCCAATACTGTATTGCACAAAGCAGTAATATTATGTGGCTGGATGGCGTTTACATGCTTCCGTTAATTCTGGCAGGAGTTCATCGAATCGTATATGAGAAAACAGGATGGCAATTATCTGTTTTTGTAGGAATGTCGATTCTTTTTAATTGGTATACGGGAGGAATCAATTGTATCTTTTCGATGATATGGTTCTTTTTTGAACTTGTATTTTTCTATTATGAAATCGAGCCTGCACAAAAGAACAGAAAAAAATGGATCATAAAAAGCGGGAAAAAATTTTTCCGTTATTGTTTTGCCATGTTTTTAGGGCTTTTGTTAAGTGCTGCTTTGTTTCTTCCGACAATCTCAGTGCTGGGAAATAGCGAGAGAGGCAGCTTGCAGCTCGATATGCTTTTGGATACCTCCTGGATCGGGAATATTTCATCTATATTCCTTAATATGACGGCCGGTTCTGTGAGCAGTTATGGAAATGTGTCTTTATTTTGTGGGGCTGTAGCCTGTATTGGGTGCATGGGATGCTTTTTTAGTTCTAAAATTCAAAAAGGACTGAAAGTATGGATTGGATTTATGCTTTTTACGGTAATTGCCTTGTTTTACTGGAATCCATGGTATAGAGTCTTTTCCTTATTGAAAGAGGTATCCAGTTATTGGTATCGGTATTCTTATATAGGGATAGTTACCATTATTTTTCTGGCAGCCGTTTTTTATTCCCGATTTGTGGACGATGGGAAAGAAAAAAATTGGTTGAAAAAAAGCATATGTTATATGTTGATTTTTGCTTTTACCCTAGTGGAATTGGGGTATAATGCAAAAGTTCTTTTTGACCGGTATCATTGTGAAGATGCAGACAGCTTCCGGACGTATCTATCAGAGGGAGAAAAGCAGATCAATGAAATCAAAGAGATGGATTCGGATATTTATCGGATTTCGCAGACCTCTACCAGAAATACAGTCAGCATGCATCCTGTGACATCCTATTATAATGAAGCCTATTCACTTAATTATTGGTCCATTGCCGGTTATACATCCAGCCCGGACAAATTGCAGAATGATTTCCTGAATCGCTTAGGTTATGCAAAATGTGGTGCCAATTTTTGTATTGTGAATGATTGCATTCTGGGTGCAGACTCTTTGTTAGGGGTTCGTTATATCTTGTCCAAATATCCGATTAAGGGATTAAAAATGAAAAAAGAAATTCCAAGATATAACGGAAAGAGAGTTTTTGAAAATCCCTATTGTCTACCATTTGCGTTTAAATATGACGGACAAACAGAACCAAAAACAATCAATGATTACAATAATCCATTTGAATATCAGAATGCCTTATACAGTCAATTGATGGGAGAAGAAATCACCCTTTATGTTCCGGTCTCTTATACGAAGGAAGAAAAAGAAGGAATATGGAACTATCAATTAACTTTGCCGGAGGGCGATTATGCAATATATGGAAATCTTCCCTGGGAAAGAACTATGAAGGCTACCTTATTTGTAAATGAAAAATATTCAACTGCATATTCCGGATGGTTATCATCTTCTGTATTTTATGTGCCGACAAACAAAAAGAATACTACAGCTGATATTAAGTTGGTATCAGATGAATTTTGCATTCTGGAGGAACAATTTTATGGATTGAATCTGAATGAAATGTCCAGAATTAAAAATGAGTTGTCGAAACATGCTTCAAAGAAAGCCCTTGTAGAAAATGGATATGCTGAGTTTGAAATTGACGGAGAGGAAGGAGAAAATCTCTATATCTCCATTCCTTATGAGGATGGATGGAAAGTAACGGTAAACGAGAAACCAATCAATGCAGAACTTTTTGCAGATTGTATGTATTCGATTCCGCTGGAAAATGGCAGGAACAAAGTAAAATTAGTATATCAGGTTTCCAGCCTGAAAATCGGATTTATGATTTCTGTAATAGGATTTCTGGCAATTTGCATGGTTCAGTATTATGAAAAGAAAAAGCAGGACAGGTAAGATGAAGACAGAAAAAGAATTCATTGAAATCATAAAAGAAAAAAATATTTTATTTATTGCAACAAAAAATTCGGATTATATTCGCATCAGTCAGGAGAAAAAGCTGCTGGAAAAGTATGCTGCTTCCTATCGGATGATTGCATATCCGGATTCCGGTTATCTGAAGAGAATCTGTAAAGTGTATGTTGCATTATTCAAAGAAAAAGCAAAAAAATATGATATGATTCTGGTAGGATTTATGGGACAGATGATTCTTCCATTCTGGAGCTGGAAGTTTCGAAAGAAACCGGTAGTACTGGATTTCTTTATTTCAATTTTTGATACCCTGGTAGACGACAGAAAAAAATTAAAGCAGGGAAGTATAGCTGCAAAACTGGTAAAAATGATAGACCGGATGACCATAAAAAAGGCGGAATATATCATCGCAGATACAAACGCCCATGCGGACTATTTTTCAAAAGAATTCGGGATTGACAGAAACAGGTTTTATACTGTGTATCTGGAAGCAAATACGGGAATTTACTATCCTCAAAAGATAGAACGGCCGGAGGAATGGAAGGATCAATATCTGGTTGTGTATTTTGGCTCCATACTTCCGGTACAGGGAGTGGAAGTGATTCTGAAAACAATTTATAAACTGCGGAATGAAAAAAAGATACATTTTATTATGATTGGGCCAATTCAGAAAAAGTATAAGCGGCCGGAGACAGAAAATGTAACTTATTTCGATTGGCTGTCCCAGCAGGAACTGGCTCATTACGTTAACATGTCCGATTTATGTCTGGCCGGTCATTTTTCTGCGAAGATTGGCAAGGCGAATCGGACAATTCCGGGAAAGACCTATATCTATCAGGCATTACAAAAGCCAATTATTTTGGGGGACAGTGATGCCAACAGAGAATTGTTTCAAGAGGGAAATGATATTTTTTATGTAAAAAGAGGAGATGCAGAAGCATTAAAAAATAAAATTTTAGAGATATATAAAGAAAGGAAATAAGGGATTATGGATACTAATGTAAAAGTGAGTGTGATTGTACCGATTTATAATGTAGAGAAGTATATTCATCAATGTGTAGATTCTATTCTAAATCAGACTTTAAAAGAAATAGAAGTCATTCTGGTAGATGACGGTTCACCGGACCGTTGCGGTGAAATCTGTGATGAGTATGCAAATCAGGACGAAAGAGTAAAAGTAATTCATAAAGAAAATGCAGGAGTTGCGGCTGCAAGAAACAGCGGAATAGCAATTGCTCAGGGAGAGTGGATGGCTTTTATTGACTCGGATGACTGGTTGGAGCCGGATATGTTCGAGCGCGCTTATGATCGGGGAGAAATGCATCATCCTGATATTGTATTCTTTGATGGATTTCAGAATTTCCCGGATAAGACAAAACCATGGAATCATTTTCAAAATGATTTTGTAACAGAAGAGGAGGAGACAATCAAACAGCTTGGACGTGCTATGCTGTATTTCCCTATGTCTCCGCATCCAACCGGTATTCCTTTGGCAGCCCCATGGGATAAAATATATAAAACCTCTTTTATTCGGGAAAATAATCTTCATTTTACCGAACATTTGAAAACACTGGATGATATGGTATTTAATATGCATGCATTTTATGCAGCAAAAAAAGTCTGCTATCTGAAAAGACCGTTTTATCACTATCGCATGGTACCAACTTCCATTACAAATGCCTATAAACCAAACCGGGTAGAACTGGACTGTATTACCTTCCGGGAGATAAAAAAATTTGTAAAAGAACAAAAAGATGGAAAATTACAACAGGCATTTTATGCCCGGGTAATTAAATCCTTTAGTATTTGCTGTCGTTTGTGCTTTTTCAATAAACAGAATGAAAAGCCATTGAAAGAAAAATTAAGATATGTAAGCAAAATTTTAAAAACCAGCCCGTATGCAGAAAGTTTTACCAGAGTTAATGTGAAAAATCTGGAGTTCCGCTTAAAAATGGTATGGCTGTGTGCCAGACTGGATTTCGGATTAGGGCTCTTTGCTCTCTATCAGGCCAATACTTTGGCAGAAAAGTTAATGGGGGTCAATAAATAATGGCGGTTACACTAAGTATCATTGTGCCTGCTTATAATGTAGAAAAGTATCTTCCTCAATGCATTGAAAGTATGTGTGCCATAAAAAGGCCGGATATCGAAATTATTTTGGTAGATGATGGGGCTACAGACAGTACCGGAGAGATTTGTGACAGATATGCCCAAAAGGATGAGCGGATCAAGGTCATCCATAAAGAAAACCAGGGTGTTTCTGCTGCAAGAAATTCGGGACTTCGCATAGCCACAGGAAAATGGATTGGATTTGTAGACGGAGATGATTGTCTGCAGGAGAATTTCGAGGAAAACGTGTTAAGCCATTTGGATGATGCATACAATATTTGCATTTTTCAGTATGATACATTGGATGAACAGGGGAGAAAAGGCCATTTTTCCAGTGAAATACTTCCGGATGTGCTGGAAAAAGAACAGATCAAACAGATTCAGAAAGGTTTCTTAAATGTAGATGATAAGGAATATCGGCCTTATAAAACTTCGCCTCTTTACTATATTGCTTTATGGAATAAATTCTATCAAAGAAGTTTTATAGAAGAATGCGGTCAGATGATTCCGGAGACAACTCCCTGGGGAGAAGACTTTGTTTTTAATTTTGCACTGTTTTCAAAGGTAGAAAAAATAAAAATCATAAAGGAAAGCGGGTATATCTATCGGATTCAGTCCGGTTCCATCTCCAACAGTTACCGGAAAGATGCGATGCATTACTTTAAAATGATGATAAAAGAATTGTATTCTCTGGTAAAAGAAGAAAATGAGATGAGAAACTATTTGTATTTGTATACGATTCGCCAATTCCTTTATACATCACAAAGAAGTATTTTTAATAAGGACAATCCGGATTGTTTCAGAGAACGAAAACAGGAATTTCTTCGTTATCGAAATCAAAAATTTGTCGAGCATGCAGTCCGTCGTATGGATGGAAAACAGTTCCGCCCAAGTGTCAGAGTCGGCGTTTATTTATTAAAATACCGTTGTTTCTTTTTGCTGGATTGTATGTATCGATTAAAAAACAGAGGGTAGGTTTATGGAAAAAAAGGATTATATTTTATATACACATATTGGATGCGGAAACAGAGGCTGTGAGGCAACAGCGAGATCTCTTTCCAGAATGCTGGAATGTGAGAAAGATAATATGATTTTGTATACCAAGGACAAAGACGATGAAAAACAGTGCGGAACAGAGCAATATGCACAGATTGTCCCCGTAGAAGAAATCCCGAAAGGAATTTTCCCGATTTCTGCATTCTGGGCTCGTCTGAAAAACTATTTGAAGATAGATGTACATGCCAGAGCGGCTTATGAATATAAAGATGCTCTATCTTTGGTGAAAAAAGGAGATCTGGGTATTTCAACAGGAGGCGATGTTTTCTGTTACGGAGATACATTAAGAGACCGAATCGGATATTTAACAGATCGTGTCAAACAGGCCGGAGGGAAAACCGTACTTTGTGCCTGCTCCATTGAAGAAGAAAAATTAAATGAGGGTCTGTTAAATATTTTAAATAAATTCGATTATATTTTGCCTCGCGAAAGTTTTACAACAGAGTATTTGAAAAAACATGGATGTAAAAATGTAAAACAGTATCCGGATCCTGCTTTTGTACTTCCGGTCGAAGAAGTAGAAGAGTATAAGGAATTGTTCGCAAAAAATGAATACGTCGGAATTAATTTCAGTCGTTATACCAATGCATCTGAGGATACGACCAGCCGGAAATTTACAAGTATTGTTGGATTTATGGAGCATATTCTGGACACGACAAACGATCAGATTATGTTGATTCCTCATGTTTTCTGGGAAGATGAAAGAGATCTGGTATTACTGGAACAGCTTTATCATCATTTTAAAAATACAGGAAGAGTTGCACTTGTAAAGAAACACTATAACTGCAGCCAGTTAAAATATATCATTTCCAAATGTAAATATTTTATCGGAGCCAGAACCCATTCTGTGATTGCTGCATACTCTACCGGTGTTCCGACTTTAGCCTTAGGCTACTCCATCAAATCAAAAGGAATTGCAAAAGATATTTTCGGAAGCTATGAGGACTATGTGTTTGATTCAAAACAATTAACTTGTAAAGAAGAACTGATTGAAGCATTTCAAAAAATTGTAGACCAGGAAGAGGCAATCAAAGAATGTCTGAATCGGAAAACAAAGGAATTTAGCGAAGAGCTGAAAGAAGAAGGAGAGTTCCTTCGCACTCTTTCTTAAAAAAACAGAAGAATGGAGAAAAGGATGAAAATCATAGCATTTTATTTACCACAATTTCATACATTTCCTGAAAATGATGCATGGTGGGGAGAGGGATTTACAGAATGGACTTCTGTAAAAAGCGCCTATCCTTTATTTGAGGGGCATAAACAGCCAAGGGTGCCTTTAAATAAAAATTATTATGATCTTACAGATGTAAAAACACTGGAATGGCAGGCGAAGCTGGCCAAAAAATATGGAATCTATGGATTTTGTTACTACCATTATTGGTTTGACGGCCATATGCTGATGGAAAAACCGGCAGAATTAATGCTGGAAAATAAGTCTGTGGATTTACCGTTTTGTATGTGCTGGGCAAATGAAGACTGGACAAAGGCCTGGGCAAAAAAGAGCAGAGAAGTCCTGATTTCTCAGACTTACGCGGATAAAGAAGACTGGAAAAAACATTTTGAATATTTCCTGCAATTTTTTAAAGACGATCGTTATATCAAAGTAGACGGAAAACCATTGCTGATCTTGTACCGGCCGGAAATTATCGGCCCGCTTAAAGAGATGGTAACTTACTGGAAAGAACTTGCCCGGGAAAATGGCTTTGAGGATTTGTGCCTTGTTTATCAGCAGGCAGATTATGACCACACAACAGCAGAGACAGGTTATTTGTTCGACTATGCAATTGAATATCAGCCGGCATTGGTAAAAAATCATATGCAGGAAAAAAGCCTGGCCTGGAAATGGAAACGATTGAAAAATAAGATTATGGTTCAAAAGCTGGGCATGAAACAGACAAAAGGAAATACCATTACCTTTGATTATGATGATGCCTGGAAGAAGATTCTTTCGATTCAGCCAAAGGATGATAAAATGCTGCCAGGCGCATTTGTAGACTGGGATAATACACCACGATATAAAAGAGGTGCTCATGTCTATCTGGGAGTGACGCCAAAGAAGTTCTGTCATTATTTAACAAAACAGATCAAGCGGGCAAAGGAAGTATACCATAAGGATATGCTCTTTATGTTTGCCTGGAATGAATGGGGAGAAGGCGGTTATTTAGAACCGGATGAAACCTATGGTTACGGAATGTTAAAGGCTGTGAGAAAAGCTTTGATGGACGCAGATGAGTGGGAAAACTAGATAAGCAGTTTCATTTTTTGAAGAGGAGACAGGATATAATGATGGTAATGAATATAACAGAATCCAAGAGAAAAGACTGGATTGACATTGGCCGCGGAATCGCAATGATTTTTATTGTGGTAGGGCATTGTGTAGGCATCCCGTCTACTCTGAGAAGAATCATCTTTTCTTTTCACGTTCCTTTCTTTTTTATTTTAAGTGGCTATACGTATCACAAAAAAGAAAAATCTGTGAGAAAAGATTTCCTTCAATTAATTGTTCCATATATCATAACGGTGATTTTTGTATTGGTTTTTAACGTTTTCAGAAGTCATGGATTTTTCATGGAAAACTTCAAAACAATTCTAAAATCAGCTTTTTATGGATTTGGTTCTACTCATCATGAAATCCAATCCATTGGAGCAATCTGGTTCCTGCTGACCATGTTTTTTGCCAGAAGAATCATGAATGCACTTTTTTCCATAGAGGTAAATGAGAAAATAAGAGCAATCCCGGTGTTTCTGGCGATGTGGATGGGAATCAGGATTTCAGAAATAAGCTGGATTCCTTTGAATCTGGATCTTGCTCTTGTTGCAGCGGGATTTATGTATATCGGTTATTGCATCAAACTTTATTCGATTCAGCCGGAAAAGGATCTTCTCATTGGATGCCTGATCGTCTGGTTTGCTTCTTTGTTTTGTGGAAACTTTGAAATGGCAGCCAGGGTATATGCCCCATGGTTGATTCATTGTATCGGAGCCGTCGGTGGAAGTGTTTGTATCATGGCTCTGGCGATGGAACTGGAAAAGAACAGGGTGCTTCGTAAAAGTATTTCTTTTATTGGGAGACATACAATCCTCCTGCTATGTATCCATGACCTGGATTGGAGATCCCCCTTTGGATTATGGTGGGGCTTTCTGGCAAAGTTCAAAGGAACTCCGTTCTATTTTCCGGTTTCCGTAGGATGCAGAGTTTTCGTTGATTTTTCACTTCTTATTTTAATTGTTTTGATTGGAACGTTGATCCGGGGGATAAGGAAATCAAATGCAAATCTTAATGAATAAAACAGAAAAAGAGTATGGGGTGTTGCAAAGATATGCATCTTTGCAACAATCCATACTCTTTCTATCTTCATTGGTTACTCAGATGGAAGATGACTCCCATCCTTTCAGGTGGCGAGTAAGAAATTTTTCTCAATTAATATAACTGATAAACCAACTGTCCGTTGGAATTAAAATAGTATTCATGACCGTTTATGGTCTGATAGCCGCGGAGCATACGTCCAAAGGTATTTTTTGCTTTTGAAAAGTAATAGGTGTGACCGCTGATGGTTCTCCAGCCTGTTAACATTCTACCTGCTTTTTCAGATGCTTTGGAGAAATAATAAGTATGACCGCTGATATTTTGCCAGCCTGTTAACATTCTGCCTGCTTTTTGGGAAGCTTTGGAAAAATAGTACACATGACCGCCGATTACCTGCCATCCGGTGAGCATCCGCCCCAATTTGTTGGAAGCTTTGGAAAAGTAGTAATTATAACTTCCAATCTTAGCCCATCCGGTAATCATTCTGCCCTGTTTTCCGGAAGCTTTGGAGAAGTAGTAGGTATAATTGCCGATCTTAGCCCATCCGGTAATCATTCTGCCTCGTGTGCTGGAAGCCTGAGAGAAATAATAGCGGTAACCGCCGATGGTTTTCCATCCTGTCACTTTAGATCCATTGACATAATAGTAACGATAGCCGTTTTCTGTCCGCCAGCCGTTCTTTACTGTAGTTGTAAGATCACGACCTAAAACAGAAAAACGATATTTTCCTGTGTCGTAATAATAAGGTACTACCTTGAAATAATAGGTACCGGGAGAAAAGTATTTATCACTGTCAAAAGTAAAAGCTTTGTACTGGGCATCTTCATTCCATTCGTTTCCCCACGAGCCATTTGGGTCCCAAACCTCATTTCCTTCAGCGTCATCCAGATATATTTCAAAATTTGGAAGATAGGATGTGAAATAAACACGAAGTCTGGTAGTCTGAGGAAGATAGATTTTATAATAATCCAAACGGTCATTCTCGGCTAGTTGTCCCGTTATTGTTGCACCAAGTCCAATGGATTTAGCCTGAGCAAAGGAATTGCTTGGTTCACTGAATGTCTCATTGGCGCTGGTAAAGGAAGAATTTAACTGATATTTGCCGCTATGATATGCAGTATTACTATTATATGAACTGGCAACTATTTTTAAACGGTAAGTGCCTGCTGTTAAATCATAAGTATGATGATTGATTTTCATACCAGCATCTTCATTCCAGTAATTATCTACATCTTTTAATATTAAATCACCGTTAGAATCGTAAATTGCAAGAGAATAGCATTCGATGTAAGATGTAATGGTAAACTTTACTCTTCCGGCACTGGGCAGATAAAAATTATAGTAATCTGGAGAACCATACTCATACTGATAACCTGTTACAGAACCACCATTGACATTGAGCGTTGTGGCAGCAGAGCTGTCTGTCTTACAGAATGCCAGTAGACAAAAGGCAAGTAAGAACGTTGGTAAAAGATAATAAATAGATTTCTTTCTCATAAATTTAACCTCCTTAAAAATTTAAAAATCTATTATCTATTGTAATGCGATTGACAGAAAATAGCAAGAAAAAAACAAAGCTTGATTCTGCAAAAACAATGTTGTCCGGCTCTATTTGACCATTGCATTTCAACGGGGATTTGATTATAATGTATAGTTGAATAAATGTGAAAATACAAATACAAAGAAAAAATGGGTGAAGCAATGAGTATAAAAGATAAGGTGAAAAAAAGTTTTTTTTATAAAAGCTTTCGAAAGATGCAAAACAACAAAGGATTGTTATCCGAGAGTCTTGGGGATTATCGGAATTATAGCAAATACAATTTTGGAAATAGTTTCTGTAAAACAGAAGGAAGCCTGGACGGAAGAATTATCCGGCAGACCCACATTTTAGAAAAAGGGATGTCTCTTGAACATCCAAGAAAAGGGTTTGGGCAGAAAAAAATAGAAGATTTACTGATTTATATCAGAGAATATCAATCGTTAGGATTTGATATGTCCAGATTTTCAGTAGTAAATGCGTTAAATACTCTGGATGCTTATGTAGAATTTCAGAAAAAGCTGGGCTTTTCCTGTGAAAAATTAGAGAAAGAACTGGAACCATTTCGTGTTTATATGAATGCAGATTTGGAAAGTGGAATCTGTAAGATTCAGAAAGAGGAACTGGAAAAGCAGATACAAGGGGCTTTCCCGGAATTTTTCCGGTCCAGACATTCCATCCGGCAATTTGCCAAAAAATCGGTTGAAGTGGAATTGATAAAAGAAGCAGTTGCTCTGGCGATGAAAGCTCCCTCTGCATGTAATCGCCAGTCCCCGAAGGTGTATTATTTTAAAGATCGGGAAAAAAATAAAGAGATCAGCAGCTTCATTGCAGGCAATACAGGATTTGAAGAAGATGCTGATAAATATTTGATTGTGACTGCTGATATTTCTTCCTATACAAATGCCTATGAGCGGAATCAGCCTTATGTGGATGGGGCTTTATTTGCCATGAGTCTGGCTTTATCCTTACATTATTACGGGATTGGCAGTTGCTTTTTACAGGCAGGAGAAATCAGAAAGAAAATAGATGGGGTGAAAAAGGCAGCACAAATCCCTGAAAACGAAGTTGTTGTTCTTTTCATGGCCATTGGATACTATAAAGACGAATTTGATGCAGCCTGCTCTGCGAGAAAACCATTGGAAGATGTGTTGATTGTAAAATAGGAGGCAAAAGATGAATAAGAAACAGTTATCCCTGAATATGGTATCGGTAATTGTTGCTTTTGTTGTATCAATTGCTATTAATTTTGTGACAACTCCGATTTTAAATAAAGCTTTGGGCGATGAGGCTTACGGTTTTATTGGTATGGCCAATGATTTTATTACCTATGCCACGATTATTTCCTCTGTCTTTAATTCGGTTGCAGGCAGATTTATATCCTTTGAGCTTCATCGGGATAAAGTGGACAGAGCAAGCCGGTATTTTAGTTCCTTGTTTGTGGTCAATCTTATTCTGGCAGGACTATTTGCGGTAATTGGCATTGCTCTGGTGGGAAATCTGGAAAAGGTAGTGACGATTCCGCCTTATCTTGTCACAGATGTAAAGTTAACGTTCGGCATTACATTTTTGAACTATATTCTTGTCGTACTGACATCTGTGTTTACCGTATCGACTTATGTAAAAAACAGACTGGATTTAGAAGGAATCAGAAATATTATTTCCTATGCCATGAAATTGGCAGTCATTGTATTCCTCTTTACCTGTTTTGACATTAAATTATATTTTTTGGCCATTGCCACCGTTGCATCTACGGTAGTGTTGGCAATCCTTAATGTAAACCTGCGAAAGAAGTTAATTCCTGAAATTAAATTCAATATAAAAAAATTCAGTATCACGATGGTAAAACGGCTTGCGTCTTCAGGTGCCTGGATGGCAATTTCCAATTTCAGTTTTACCCTGATGACCGGATTTGATCTGTTGATTACCAATTATATGATCGGTGTAAAGGAAATGGGAATTTTATCTGCGGCAAGAAGCATCCCGAATACCTTGATTTCGTTGGTATCTACAGTAGGTGTGGTATTTACCCCGTCTTTTGTAACACTTTATGCGCAAAATAAAATCAAAGATTTAGTAAAAGAAGCCGGATTTTCTGTTCGCGTGATGGGAGCCGTTCTGATTGTTCCTTTGACAGGATTTATTGTATTCGGCCACGAGTTTTATTCACTCTGGATGCCTTATAAGACCCCGGAAGAAATTCGGGTTCTTCAGATTATTTCCGTGCTGACAATGATGCAGTCTATTTTGAATGCTCTGACCTTCCCGCTTGCACAGCTTAGTGTTGTTACCGACAAGTTAAAAGCTCCTGTTGCAGCAAGCTTTATCATTGGAAGCAGTAATATTTTGATTGTAATCGGTTTATTGAAAACGACACATTTAGGCCTGTATGCGGTAGCCGGTATCAGTTCGCTTTTATTAATGATTCGTTACCTGACCTTCAATCCGATTTACGCTGCAAAAACTTTAAAATGCCCCTGGTATACGTTTTATCCTCCTTTGATTCGCTCTTCTCTGGTAACCGCAGGAGTCATGGTGTTATTTTTATTCCTGCGCCGATTTATTGCAAGTGATACCTGGCTGCAGTTTGGAATCAGCATTGTGATTGTTGGGGTAATCGGATATATTTTTGTGGTGTTAACATTATTAAAGAAGGATGAGTTGAAAAATTTTATAGAAAAGATTAAAAACAGACAATAGGAGAAACGGATGATAGAGAAAATCAAAAAGAATAAAAATTATTTTATTACATTTCTTATTGCTTTTTTTCCCAGGGTGATTTTATGCTTGTTGAGCAGCCCATTTAAGGTAAGAGCAGACGAATATGGAATGATTGCCAGTACGGCATACTTTGCAGGATACGATTGGAGTACGGTGACTTCAAATACAGCATATTATGGTTTTGGTTTAAGTATATGGTTTCTTCCCCTGTTTCATCTCATTAAGAATCCGGTTTGGATTTATCGGGGAATGCTTTTGATTCAATCTGTGGTACAAAGCTTAGCGGCTCCGATTGCATACCATATTTCCGGAAAGTATTTAAAAATACAAAACCGGAAATATTGTTTTATGATGGCATTTGTTGCCGGATTTTTTATGGTGACCCGTTCCAACGTGTTGATGAATGAAACCGGTCTGATTTTATGTGCCTGGCTGATTGCATGGATTTTAATGGCGTTAAGTGATCAAAGCTGTTCCGGGAAACGTCAAATTGTGGGCACGGTTTGTCTTGCATTGGTGTTAAGCTACAGCTTAACCCTGCACACCAGGGCAATCACATTTTGGATCGCATTTTCCTGTGTTTTGGTCCTTTTTTATATCAATAAAAGGAAATGGCTTGTATCCCTCCCTGTTTTTGTAATTACAGGCGGATGCGGGTTCGGACTAGCCAAAATATTCATTAAATATGTACAGAATAAAGTATGGAAACCGAACTCTATTTATGGATTGGCGAATGCTGATCTGGAAGTATTAGGTTTAAAAGATCTGCTGTTGAATCCAAAAAACTGGCTGGCTCTTTTTAACACCATTATTGGCCAGATTAATACATTTACAGTCATTTCCGGCGGACTTCTCTTAGTTGGTTTTGTCATTTTATGTTATTTTTTACTACAGAATATCTCCGGGAAAGTATGGAAATCTTACGAAAAAAATCCTGCATTAATTAAAGAGAATGAGGGATATCTTTTACTGTATTATTTTATCTGTATGGCAATTACGATCTGCGGCCAGTGTTTTTCCTCCTGGATCCCAAATGCAGTAAAAGCAATGGAAGGTGGATTTGATAATACAAATTATTATTTGAAAGTATTTTCTTATATCCGGTATGCCGGTCCTTATATCGGACCTATCATGCTGATTACATTAGCGGTTATCCTTGATGGAGTGAAAGAAAAGAAAGTATGGAAGACTTCGATTTTATGCTATATTTTACTTCAGGCAGGCTGGTATATTTGTATCATGCCTTATGGATATCGTAATTCGGTTATCAATGAGGCTTATCTTCCACTCTCTCTTGGTAATAATGTTACGAAAAATACCAATATTTATACATTTTTACTGGCAAGCTTTGTTGCGGCTGCCGTGTTTGCCTTCTTCCTTCTATTTACAAAAAAACAAAAATATACGGCAATGCTGTTGCTATGCGGCATTTTTGTTTCTTATCAATATCTGTATGAAGGATATTTTCAGGATGTTTTGACAGCAAAAGAAAGTTATTCATCCGTAGAAAAAACATTAACTGTTTTAATGGACCTGGATGAGAAAATAGATTTACCTCAAAATATTTATGTCGGTGATTGGGACAACGATTCCCATCAGGATTATTATGTTTATCAGTTCTTTTTATTGAATCATAGTATTCAATTGCAGGATCCGGATGAAGATGAGGTGATTCTGGTAACTAATTCCTACACTCACTATGATTCCTGGTTAAAGAAAGGGTATCAAGTAATTGTAACGGATGAAAAGGAAAAAGAGGGAATTCTGATCAAAGGCGAAGAACTTCAGAACAAAGTCCGGGATCTGGGTTATGAATTTACAGACATCAGAACACGGCAATTAAATGGTATGCGTATCGGAATGAATGAGGAGATTGCGAAGAAGGCAAAATCCGGATATATCAAATCCAATGGAGAAGAGGGATTCTTACTATCGGAACAGAATTTTTCTTTTGAAGCGGGTAAACTGCATGTAGAAGCCTATTTACAGGTTCGAAAATATACCCAGGATCATATTGGATTTATCGATATTTATACAGGTGAAGATGGTCAGGTTCTGAAAAAAGTGAATATTGAGTCCGACATGCTGGATGAAAAGGGATGGGTTCAATTAGAGATGGATGTGTCCTGTGAAACGACCAATAATCTTGAACTTCGGGTATACGCACAGGAAGGCAGTGAAATTGCACTGCGAACTTTGCATTATAACAGAGTATCCTATGAACATGAAGTGGGAGAAAGCATTTCAGAGGAGATGAACGGACTGACTCATTTTATTACAAAAGTGCACGCCGGAGGAACCAGCGTCGTCCTGCTGAAACATGGAGAGAAGAAGGAAAATACAAAGCTGAGTCTTTTGAATGCCCAAACCGGTATTTCCTGGAACAAAGCATTACCGGACGAAGTGGAAGGATTCAATCCGGAACTCATTCTTATGGAAAATAACACAGACAGAGTCTTTCCGTATCTGTCGGAGTATACCGTGATTCAAAAAACAGCTCATTATACGCTGCTGAAAAAATCAGACCTGGTGGATAGAGAAAAGGTTGAGAAAAACGGAGGAAGGATACTGTCAGAGGGAGAAAAATTAAATTTATTATATTGTCAGCAGAATGGAAATAAAATAACCAGTCGAAAAGCAGCAACGCTTCAGCTGGGAACTTATCGGATTACCTCTCAAATTGATCTGAAAGAGGAAAGGGAAGAAATCGGTTATCTGAAAGTGAATGACGGCAATGAAGAGATCCGAACGATCGATTATGAGAAAAAGGATGGAAAATGGATTGCCGTTGATGAGATTTTCAATTATCAGTCAGCTGCTTATGTTACTTTGGACAGCTATATAGATTCTGACTACAACCGGTATGAGAACGAAATTTTTATTGAAAAATTAAGTAACAGTGTTCCTGTGGATTTGGAAGAACTGGATTTAGGTGCTGCAGAGCTTACGGACCGGAATACGATTTACGTAACGGGAGAAGAAAGCGGAGAAGCAATTCAGGGACCAAAATCTTACTTAAATCCAGGAAAATACATTTTAAAATACACATATCGTCTGGAAGAGTTTGGAGAGGAACATTTTGCCACTGCAAAGGTGACACGATATGGAAATTCATTGGGCTACAAACAATTAAAATCTGATGATTATAAGAAAAATCAGACGGTAGAAGTATTTGTACCATTTTCTGTAACCAGTGAAAATGGATATAATCTGGAATATATTACTGCTGTGAAAAAAGGGACAAAGTTAGAATTATTGAGCCTGGAACTGATGCTGCAAGAGGACTAAATGCACCATCGGAAAAATGGGTTTGGATTTATGTAGAGTCCGGAAGAAGGGAGTCATTTATGGAAAAAAAGAAATATACGATCGCTGTAGCCGGAACCGGCTATGTTGGATTATCAAATGCTATTTTATTAGCACAGCATAATAAGGTATATGCGGTAGATGTGATAGAAGAAAAAGTGAATATGATCAACAACAAAAAATCTCCTATCGTTGATAGGGAGATTGAGGAATATCTGGCAACAAAAGAGTTGGATCTTACCGCAACTTTAGATGGAAGAACGGCTTACAAAGAGGCAGATCTTGTCATTATTTCTACGCCGACCAATTATGATCCGGATATGGATTATTTTGATACTTCTTCTGTAGAGGCGGTCATAAAACTTGTCATGGATGTGAATCCAAAGGCTGTCATGATTATTAAATCTACGGTTCCTGTTGGGTATACAAAATCAGTCCGGGAAAAATTCCAATGTGATAATATTATTTTCAGTCCGGAATTTTTAAGAGAAGGACATGCTCTTTATGATAATCTGTACCCAAGCAGGATTATTGTAGGAGCACCACAGGGTGATGAAAGATTGGGAAAGGTGGCAAAAGAATTTGCAGGACTTCTGGCAGAAGGAGCTATGAAAAAAGAGATTCCAATGTTGTTCCCTGATTTAACGGAGGCTGAGGCAGTAAAATTATTTGCCAATACATATCTGGCTCTTCGGGTTTCTTATTTTAATGAACTGGATACGTATGCAGAAGTTCATGGCCTTAATACAAAACAGATCATTGAAGGGGTTGGATTGGATCCTCGGATTGGAACCCATTATAATAATCCTTCCTTTGGATATGGCGGCTATTGTCTTCCAAAAGATACGAAACAGCTGCTGGCCAATTATAAAGATGTTCCGGAAAATATTATTGAGGCCATTGTGGAAGCGAATCGGACAAGAAAAGATTTTATTGCGGAGCGTGTCCTTAAAATGGCCGGACATACAGCAAAACATCAGGCTGTAGTTGGAGTGCATCGTTTAACAATGAAAGCAAATTCTGATAATTTCAGACAAAGCTCGATTCAGGGTGTGATACGAAGAATTAAAGCGGAAGGAGCAATTGTTGTAATCTATGAACCAACACTGGAAAACGGAAGCAGATTTTACGGAGATGAAATCGTAAATGATCTGGAGAAATTTAAATCTATGTGTGATACGATTATTGCGAATCGAATGAGTGATGATCTTTTAGATGTACAAGATAAAGTATATACCAGAGATCTGTATGGCAGAGATTAAATTTTAAGGCGATTCGTTGGGAGCTGGATGATTCAAGACTTGAGGGATAGAAATATGCTGGCAAAAGAGAATTTTTTTCAAAAAAATGGGATGTATTTTTTAATTGGAACTATTACACTGGTTGCCTTGATTATGCGGGTAAAGTGTTGTTTCTGGGGATCACCGATGCAGCTTCATACCGATGAAAGTGCAATCGTTGATTGGACAATCGAGATGTTAGAACGCCATTCCTGGGAAGCTCATTTTTATGATCGTCCCGATCATTTTGAGATGAAATGCAATGCCGTTTTTTTTTCGATTGTATCATGGGTGAAATATCATAAACCGGCATATGAGGCATTTACGGAACATAAAATGACATTTTATATTCTTGCAAGATTATATACCACGATGTTTGGAACAGCGCTGGTTCCATTGATCAGCGTTTTCGCAGGAAAGCTTGTAAAAACAATGGAGCAAAAATACAGAAGAATTGTTCAGTTATGTGCTGCGGTTCTTGTTGCTTTTCCCTCCATATTTGTTCAGCACTCAGCCCTTGCAACCCCGGATATTGTTCTGACTTTTTTTGTTGTTTTGTTTGCCTGCCGGATGATAGATTATTTAGAAAATGGCAATCGAAAGTATTTATATCTATGTACAATTATAACAGGAGTAGGAATTACAATAAAATATCCGGCGGCTATTTTATGTCTCCTCCTGGCGGGCATGGTGATTTATCGAGCTTGTCTGGTGGAGAAGCAACCGAAAAATATCATAAAATATGGATTTCTATGTGCCGGTATCGTTTTTTTTGTGATTTTTGTCATTGCCCCTAATCTGATTACAGATATTTCTACAGTTTGTACGAATATTATAGAGGAGGCACGTCCGACCCATTTAGGAAGTGATGGCTTGGGATTTGTTGGAAATATGATATATTATATCAAAGCCATTACTTCGAAAATAGGTCTTATTACAAGTTTGCTTTTCGTTTCTGGTCTTATCTATATGTTTATTCACAGATCCAGCAGATGGCTGTCGCTGTCTGTCGGACTGATTTACTGGATTTGTATAAGCAGCCTTTCTTTACATTGGCTAAGATGGGGTTTCCCTATCTATCCTTTTTATATGGTTGTCACAGCTGTCGGAGCCGGCGGTATTTTCTGTGCAATTGATAAGTATTTAAAGATAAAGAAAGTATGGTATTATGTTGGTAAAAGTGCTGTAAAGGTTTGTATGGGATTCATCATGCTCAGTACCATTTTATCCGGATTTTGTATGGTGAAATATTGTTCGCTTCCCGATACGAGAGCGCTGGCTCTGGAATATATGGAACAAAACGGAATTACAGAAAAAGACAGCTATTATGAAGGGTATACTCCATTTGCCTTATCAGATCCATATTCAAGAGTCAATGGTTTTACGAAAACTAAGGATGGAGTAAAAGTGAAAATCGTTCATGGAGCAAAACAGTATTTCATCATGAGTGATTTTTTTAAAAAAAGGTATCTGGAGGAACCGGAACGATATCCGGACGAGTGTGCAATTTATAATAGTCTGGGAGATTCCTATAAAAAAATTTATGAGAAAAGGGCCGATGGTAATTATGAAACCAGTTCCGTTGTGTTGAAAAATATTGTGAATTCATGGAAGTATTTGAGGGGAAATCAAACAAGTTCCGGAAATACAATTACGATTTATGATTTAAATCCAACTGTTTTAACATTACAGAATTTATCAGGGAACTATTTATCAGCTGTAAATGATGAACAAGGAATTTATATTCAAACCTCAGAAGAGCCTTATCAATGGATTTTATATGAAGATGAGGGAGGCTCCGATACATTGCTTTCCAGCTATTCCGGATTAGCCCTGGATTTTGACGGCGCAGATCTTCATAACGGAACCAAATTAGAATTGCGGGAAGCAACAGGAGAAACTGCTCAACAATGGACGATCGAAAGGGACGGGAAGTGGAGTTATCTTGTCAATAATGAAAATAAGGCACTTACTTATGGAGAAGAAGGGATATATTTGTCTGACTATACGAAGGTAGATAATCAGAGATGGATTATCGAGAAAAAGTGAAAAGTATATAAAATGTTTTATAATAAAGAGAAGGGGTTGTTGCAAAACGTGGTGAAATCTGAATGATTTCACCACTGGAGCACAGCTCCTTTGCTTTTTGTTAAAAAATCCGGCAAAGAAACCGTATAACGGTTCTTTTGCCGGATTTTTAGCGTACTTTAATAAGCCCTGGCTGATCAAGGTATAAATTTATGCTGTTTTCAATTCGAATAGATGACTTTCCAATCGTTCGTGTTGAATCTTGGCGTGAAGTTTATTGATATTATATCCCATGCAAAGCAAAAGAAACTCTGTTTTAACATTCGTTTTCCCACACATCAGAAATCTACGGAAGCCATAGTCGTATTTCAGTACTCCGAACGCACCTTCCACCTGAATAGAGCGATTCATACGATACTTCTTCCCCTGTGGGCTGAGGATATTCTTTAAAGATACTTCTCTTTTCTCAACAAACACTTTTGAAACATACAACTGCTTATATTTCTTGGAACGAGTGCATTTTTTACCAAAATGCGGACATCCTGTGCAGTCCTCACAGCGATAGATATCCTGTCTGGTGATATAGCCGGTTGCACTTGTCCGTCTTCTTTGTCCTACGTTCCACAGAATTCGGCCGTTTGCACAGATATAACAGTCTCCTTCCTCTATGTAGGTCATGTTCTCACGCCTTCCGATCTCTTTTTTGAAGCTTCGTTTTTTCCATTTCTCGTAAGTCAGCGGTTTGATATATGGAATCTTCCGTTCTTTTTCCAGCCATATGTAATTCTCTTCATTTTCATATCCGGCATACGCTGTGATGCTTTCGTATTTGTACCCAAGATTTTCTTCCAGCTTCTCCATAAATGGGATCAGGGTATTGGTGTCACTCCGATCTGCAAATACGCCGACACCCATGATGTATTCACTGTCTACTCCAATCTGTATGTTATACCCCGGTTTTAGCTGGGCATTTCTCATGTGGTCATCTTTCATGTGCATAAAAGTCGCATCTGGATCTGTTTTGGAATAGCTGTTGCGCCCTTTGAAGTTCTTTTTATGGATATCATATTTTTCCTGCCTTTTCAGACATGATTCCAGATATTCTTTGTCACGCTGGATCTGACTTTTTCGTTTCCCACGTCCATGGACTTCCTGGATCCCATGTTGTTCCATGGTCGTTTTTAGATCTTCTATGGCTGCATACAGATCTTCTTTTGCGGTTTCTGGATGGAAACCTAAACCTTTCAGGTATTCCCTGTTGATCTCATCTACTTTTTCAAGCAACTGGCCATGCATCCTTGCTTCATGTTTCCCAACTGATTTCTTCCATACAAAAGTATATTTGTTGGCCCTGGATTCAACCTTTGTTCCGTCAATAAATAGGTTCTTTCCTGTTACTTCCCCAGTCTTTAACAGGAAGATGGCAAGCTGGCTGAAAAGACCTTCACAGATACCGGAATGGAGCATCTTGCGAAAACGTGAGATCGTGCTGTGATCAGGTGCTTTTGCACCTGCCAGCAGCCACAGAAAGTTAATATCACGCCGACAGGCTTCTTCTATTTTTCTACTGGAATAAATGCCCTGTGAATAAGCATATACCACAATCTTGAACATCAACTTGGGCTCGACTGCAGGATTTCTCCCTTTATGGGAGTACGCCTTATAAAGATCATGATAATCTAATTCCTCCAATACATGGCTTAGCAGTCTGACCGATTCATCATTTGGAACCAATCCTTCCAAATTTAATGGAAGAACCAGTTGATAACTGTCATGAAATTCGGTATAATTTTTATGGTATTTTAATTTACTTGACATATCTTATTATACCATGGATGGCAGGTTCTTTGGAACCTGCTTTTCTATTTTTAGATATAAAAAGGAAGCCGTTGCTCCATAGATGATTATTCATCTATTTTGCAACGACCCCTTTCTGGAATGAATTATGACATTGGTTTAAACTTATAAATAAGGTGGTTTGTCCTTATTATCTCTGTACACGTCCGGAAGCATCTCCTCCGGCTAATTTTGCAACTTCGTCCATAGAAACCATGTTAAAGTCTCCCTCGATGGAG
>JALEPU010000107.1 GCA_022766905.1 Lachnospiraceae bacterium | reverse complement strand
CTTTTCTGAAATATTGCACATTTTTCGTTGAATTTATAAAAGGCATCATCTGGCATATATGACTGTCTGCTGCGTTGTTTGAGGAGCCGATACTTGATCAAGTATCGGCTACGAGTTTCAAAGCAGACAGTGGATAAACATGTCAGATGATGCCTTTTCATAAATTCCGAAAAATTTGCTTTATAATATGGTCTGTATTTAGGACTTGATTGATCTTCTTTATTTTACAACATCCCCTTTTTTGTTTGCTGTACGATTACTTTTGTTCCAATCGAATCAAATCATGTTCTAACGCAAAAGCTATACTGATACGGCGTTCTCCTTTTAACCGATCAAATTGAATCATTAGCCGCTGCTCATCTGTGGATAAAATCGTTCCAGACCCATACTTTTTGTGGATAATCCTTGTACCAGGCTTCAGTCGGCTGGTTTCTATCCCCATTTCTTTTACAAAACGGGAAATTTTCATTTCTTTTTGATACAGCTGTTTTGGCACGAAAATATGTAAATATTCCTTCGCCCTTGTAACAGCTACATAAAACAATCGCCTTTCCTCTTCCAGATCAGCATCTTTCAATGCTTTTTTATGAGGAATAATTCCCTCGTTGGCATCAATCAGAAAAACAACATCATATTCCAGCCCCTTAGCACTATGCATGGTAGTAAAGACCACACTGTCTTCTGCCTTTTTCTGCCCTGCCCGAAGCTGTTCTCTTAATTCCTCTTCATATTCTTCAATATAAAAGAACCAGTCTTCTATTTTCTGATATCCCTTTGCCGTATCTGCGATCTCAATCAGAATATCGAACAGTTCTTCTTCCTTCATCTTCCGGAAAGAAGCATATTCTTTCAGATAATCATCATATCCAACCTGGGTACGCAAATAGGAAATCGCGTCATAAGGAGTCATCTTAGCCATGCGATTCAGATCAAGAAGCAATTTTTCGATTCTTTGTGATACCCATGGTTTTTCTTTGACCTCATCTGCCAGTTCTACCAGATTCACCAAAGGTTTACTGACCAGATTTCTGGAAATATAGCGCTTTGGCCGGTTCATAATCGACAAAAAGGTCTGCCGGTTCCGGTCTCCTAATGCCATTTTCAAATATGCAATCATATTTCTTCCAATCCAATGGTCAAACAGGCTGGGAATCGTATCCCGGACCTGAAAAGGAACATTATATTCCATCAGTTTTCCAATTAATGGCCTTGGCTGAGTATTGGTCCGGTAAATCACTGCCATATTACCATAAGGGATTCCTTTGCTATGATATCCTCTGATCAATGCAAGAATCTTATCATTTTGCCCTTTCTGATCTTCCACTTTTTCAATTTTTACCTCTTCCCCCTCATCCCGATTGGAAGTAATCTCTTTTGGAAATCTTCTCTTGTTATGTTCAATGATTCTTCCGGAAGCATCCACAATTTGTCCGGTAGAACGATAATTTATCCCCAATAAAACCTTTTTTGTCCCAGGAAAATCTTTTTCAAAGCCTAACATAATCTCCGGCTTCGCTCCCCGGAACCGGTAGATGGACTGATCATCATCTCCTACAATGAAGAGATTATTTTTAGGCGCAGCCAATTTTTTTATCACCTCATACTGGGCCTTATTGATATCCTGAAATTCATCAATTAAAATATATTGAAATTTATCCTGCCATTTTTTCAATAGATCGGGCCGTTTTTGAAACAACTCATAGGTCAGAGTCAGCATATCGTCAAAATCAATTTTATTCATTTGCTGCAGCCTGTTGTCATACTCTCCCATAATTTTTTGAAACACTTCATCGGAACAGGTCGTGCTGTAATAATAGTCCAGATTGACAAGACTTCCTTTTACCAGACTGATTTCCCCAATCAAACTTTGATAAAAATCTCCAGCCTCTTCCATATCCAGTTCCATTTTACTGCAAATGTCTTTTAAAATTGCTTTTTTTTCTTCTTCTCTTAAAATATTATCCCCGGTAAATCCATAGGCCCATCGAAGGATTCCAAAAAAAATGGAATGAAACGTACCAAATGTAACCCCGGAACAAGAGCCATTTGTCATACGGTTGAAACGTTCCTTCATTTCTCTTGCTGCCGCATTGGTAAACGTAACGACCAGAATTCGATCCGGGTTCACCTTCCAATGTTCAATCAGATATTTGGTGCGGTACGTAATGACCAGGGTCTTTCCCGAACCGGGACCAGCTAAAACAAGCATAGGGCCATCCATATGTCGGATAGCCCTTGCCTGTTCTTCATGAAAGACACCCATTATCTGGCTGCCTCCAGTTTTTCAATTCCAATGCGGATTCTTCTTAAAGATTCCTCTTTTCCTATAATGTCCATAATTTCAAAAGCACCGCCTGGTGTCATCTGTTTTCCGGATACAGCAGTACGAACCGGCCACATGCCCTGGCCATTTTTAATTCCTTTTTCTTTGATATATGCCATTGTCACTTCATATAAAGCATCCGGGCTGTAATCTTCCTGTGCTTCATAAATCGGAAGTAACTCTTTTAAAACTTCCAGTGAATTCTCTGAATTTGTTTTCATTTTCTTATGGGTATACATAGCAATATCGTAATCCGGTAATTCTTCAAAGAAATCAATATGGCCTGCAATATCTTTGAACGTCTCAATTCTTGTTTTTACAAGAGCGCAGATTTTTGCCACATCCAGATCTTTTTTGACTACTTCTTTCACATACGGAGTTGCCATGGAAACAAAAGTTTCATCATCCATTTTTTTCATGTATTCCCCATTCATCCAGGATAATTTCACCATATCGAAAACGGCAGGGGATTTGGACATATGATGATAGTCAAAAGCTTTGATCAGCTCATCCATTGACATAATTTCTTCGTTATCCTCCGGGCTCCATCCAAGAAGAGCTACAAAGTTCACAATGGCCTCGGTCAGATATCCCTGATCCAGCAGATCTTCATAAGAAGAATGTCCGCTTCTCTTACTTAATTTTTTGTGCTCTTCATTGGTAATCAACGGGCAATGAACATAGACAGGAACTTCCCATCCGAAGGCTTCGTAAAGTCGATTGTATTTCGGCGCAGAAGACAGGTATTCATTTCCTCTTACCACATGGGTAATTCCCATCAGATGATCATCAACTACATTTGCAAAATTATATGTAGGAAAACCGTCTGATTTGATCAAAATCATGTCATCCAGTTCATCATTATTCACTGTAATCTCGCCATAGATTTCATCAACAAAACTGGTCGTTCCTTCTCTCGGAACATTCTGACGGATGACATAAGGAACACCGCTTGCCAGTTTCTCTTCAATCTCCTCTTTGGAAAGGTGAAGACAATGTTTATCATACTGGGAAATTTCTTTTCCTGCTACCACTGTCTTTAAAGATTCCAGACGTTCCTGGTCGCAGAAACAATAATAAGCTTCTCCTTTTTCAATCAGCTCTTTGGCATATTTTAAGTAAATGCCCTGAGCCTGACGTTCGCTTTGTACGTAAGGTCCAACGCCGCCATCTTTATCCGGTCCTTCATCATGAATCAGTCCTGTCTTTGCCAGCGTCCGGTAAATAATATCAACGGCTCCTTCTACCAACCGTTCCTGGTCTGTATCTTCAATTCTTAAAATAAAATCTCCGCCTTCATGCTTTGCAATCAAATAAGCATACAGTGCTGTTCTTAAATTTCCTACATGCATTCTTCCTGTAGGACTTGGTGCAAATCGGGTTCTTACTTTTGACATTTTATTCCAATCCTTTCTTTTCCTCATTGGCTTTGCCAACCATTCTGATAAGGATACAAAGCCTTATTCATTTTTATAAATCATCATTGGCATTATTTTGCAGTTTTCTGCTGATCTTGTTGTCCTTTTTCGTCATGTCAAAGGCCACACTATCAACCACTCGTTTTAAATCTTTATCATAAACAACAATATTGATTCCTTCACTGTCAGATCCCACTTCTTCTCCATTGATGGACGTAAGGGCCTGACTTCCGTTGAGCCGTCCTCCGCTGGTAGCTTTTATCTTAATGCCATCTATCATATTCTCATATTCTAACAGTTCAAATCCTTCTTTTTCTTCTATGATTTTTCCCTGATCCAGAATACCGATATAACTCATTTCAGATTTGGTCAACAGATTTCTGGATACTTCCATGGATAAAAGAATCTCTCTTGTATTATGCTTCATGTGTTTGACTGCATCTCCTTTTACCGTAATCACAGCCAGGTAACAGTCTTCTTTGATTTTTTCCAGATATTCATTCAAATCTATAATATTGGCAATCTGATTCTTTTCCAGTACCTTCTGGAAGTTCTCAGAGTTTTCTACCCAGGAAGCATACTCTTTCTTTTCTCTCTTATCTTCAAAACAATAGTGATCTTTCATGTACTGCCCCAGATGATTGGATACTTTCTCATTTCCTACGATATTCATATGATCGCCTTTATCCATGGTATCTGTATTCCAGTCCAGGCCATATTCTTCCGGAAATGTATTATAATCCAGGAAAGTAAGTCCTTTCTCATCCGCAACATTTTGTATCATATCATGAAGATTCTTTGTCCATCTGATATTAGGAAGCCGAAGCAGCACAAGTTCCGCCCCGTTTTCTTCACACAAGGCCTTCATCTTATCCAGGTATTTTTCATTGTTTTCCGGAAAAGTAAGAGTCTCTCCTGTATCCTGCATCCAGGTCTTTTGATCGGCTTTTCTTGCCGGTCTTGCTCCAAACCGCATCACCGATCCTTTTCCATAATAACTGGTATCCAGGCTGCTGTCAAAGTCATTTTGCGAAAGATCACTCCATCTTTGATGATAGCGAAGTCCCGGAATCAGATAGGAAGCGGTTGTCTCCGTAGTACCTTTTATAATATCCCGGATTGCATTCAGCTTGGTAAAGGATATCTTCATATAATCCAGGTTCTGTCGATTCAATGCTTCTCTTGCCTGCTCTTCCACATAGGCAGTTCCCACTTCATAAAAAACCACTTTTGGTTTCTGATATTTAAATGCTTCTTCCATATAATAATAGGAAGTCCAGATTCTTTGTGCCGCATTTCCAAACGCATAACTGGTAATTCCATAATTATCCCAGATGGGCAGCGGTGAGATACTATAATAGATAAAACTGGATCCAAAGTACATGGCATCCATGGTGTTTTTTTCCTGACTATAAAAATCCTCCATCCTGGTTCCTACCAAAGTCGTCTTATCATTCCATTTTGGAATCAGAACTTTAGACACACTCTGAAAAAGCAGGAGAAAAATCAGCCAGAAAGCAATAAAATTGATTACCTTTTTTTTCATCTTTCTCCTCCTTAATACTTCATGTAAATAAATCCGCTGTCAGAATATCCGGCACCATAAACACCGAAAAGAATTACAGCGAAAATCAACAAAATCCACAGGCTCCATCGAAGCCATGCATTCTGCTCGTCAATCCATCCACGAATTTTGACTCCTCTTTCCTGTGCAAATTCCACAAAGAAAAGTACCAGACAGGACAAAAAGAGTACCAGCATATTTTTGGTATCCAGTCCCATATTAAACACAGATCCATCCAGTAAAATCCAGAAGTTCTTTGCAGAAAAAATAGACTTGAAAATATGCCAGGTTGCCCCGATATCCGGTGCAATATAGATGACACGTCCCATCTCAACCAGGAAAAAGGTGCGAAGAATCCGAAAAACTTCAAAACTGTCTGCCTTCATGTCAATATGCAGTTTATTGCCCAGTTCTACCAATCTTGCTTTATAATTCATGGAAAGAACAGTCAGAATTCCATGATAAATACCAAAAAGAATAAACTGCGTTCCTGCTCCGTGCCAGGCTCCGTTTGCCAGCCACAGAATCATACATACGATATAAGATGGCAGTACCTTCGCCATTTTCATCCATTTTTTCTTTCGTAAGAATTTGCTTAAATTCTGGGCATAGTGGGATAAAGATAAGGGATAGAACAAATAATCCCGAAACCAGGTACCCAGAGTCACATGCCATCTTCTCCAGAATTCAGGGATATCTTTGGAAAAGTATGGACGTTCAAAGTTATCTACCATATCAATATCCAGAACCTGGGCAACACCTCGGATAATATCTATACCGCCGGAGAAGTCTCCGTACATCTGAGCGGCATATACCAGCAGAGCTACGATGTATTCCCATCCGGCATAATTG
>JALEPU010000093.1 GCA_022766905.1 Lachnospiraceae bacterium | reverse complement strand
TTGGGAAATATGGATAAGGATTTCCTTCTTGTAGCAAAGGATGATGAGCGAGGAAGACAGATGCAGGATCTTGGTCTGTTAACTAAAAAGCGTGCATCAAGGAGGAAGGAATAATGGCGAGAGAAGAAAGAATCATATATGCGTATTATCACCTTTATATGATGTAAATCCTGTGCCATACGGGGACGAGCTTTCGCTCCTTGATGATCACTCAGGATTCCGAGAGATCATGTTGTTTGGCATACTACATTTTACACTGGATGTGGATGATACAGGTTCTCCCCTGTTGACTTGAAATCCTTGTATAGCATGAACAGGTCTCTCCGACACCGCAGAAGTGTGTGAAATCTCACCATAACGATAAACCCACATGTTGGCTTCTGCTCAGACAACAGCATCGCCCTACTGATTTATTGGTATTTCGGTGCTCAATAGATATCCCTACTATCTCGTTGTTTACGCTTAGCTACTAATGATACCACCATAAACTCAAAACTCGCTTCTGGTGGAGTGGTTAATTTCTTTCCAGACAGGATTTCCACCTGTATTAGTTCAATCCCTTACAGAGCGCACTGCCTGACACCAATGGTACGCCTGACACCAATGGTACCCAAAAGATCTCTATCCCGGGAACTTCGGTTTCCGGGATTTTTTCATATCTGGTCAGATTATTGATCTAAAATTCAGTCTTCTATATTCAGGTCATTCTGTTCTGCGCTGAAGAATGACCGCAATTCCAAAAATCAGGATCGAGTCACTCTGGTCAGCATCAAATAATGACCGAAATCCCAAGAATCTCAAAATCAAGTCACCCCGGTCAGCATCAAATGATGACCGTAAATCCAATAAAGCAAAAATAAATCAATAGGAGAAAGATGTTATGCGAGGTCTAAAACAAATGCTTTTACGGGAGCAGAAGTATCTGGAAAAAATTGTTGAAAAAGCAAAAGCAGGCTTGTCTGCGACACCGGAGGGACATCTTAGTGTGTTAATAAAAGATCCGTAATGGTAAATGGTGTTCCTTTTAGTATGACTTTGCCAAAGAGTGATGATAAGGCCGAAAGAGTAGCAAGAGCCCTTCAGGAGTTAGGCAATGCAGCGATGGAAAATGGTACCTCAGAAATGTCATTGGAAGAAATAAATGCTGAAATTGAAGCGGTTAGAAAGGCAAAATAACAGGAGGCAATGCAATGCGCTATTATGCAGTAATAGGTACAAATGTATTGGTCTCCGCAATGTTCAAATTTCAGTCTGTTCCAGAACAGATTGCCAATGAGGCACTTTTGGGTGATTTGATTCCTTTGTTTAGTGATGAAATAATAGCAGAGTACCGAGATGTTTTAGCACGACCCAAATTTAAGTTCGATCAAAATACAGTAGAGATATTGATTGATGGAATCGCTAATTGCAGATGCGCTTGGAATTAAAACATATAAATTATTTATTCAATCGGAGGAATAAGACATGAAAGAGTTGAAAAACAGAATTGATTTCTTAATTCAGAATTCCAATGGAGATAAGCGTATTATTGAAGCTATCAAAAATGATAAAGTGGAAAATGAATTTGAGTGAAGATAAACTTTTAGATCTTGCAGATGAAGCATTAGCTCAGATTGATGATAATAGATATGATGCTGAGATGAAAGAAGATGGAATTCAAGATATTTTGAAGTTTGGAATTGCATTTTCTGGAAAGAAAGTAAATGTAAAAACGAAATAAGCCAGGAAGACCAACTGCGCATGCTTCACACCGAATACAGGACGTATCGACGATATTCTCCGCATGGTAAAAGAATACCAGGTTGACGGCGTAATCGACTGCAGCCAGAAGTTCTGCTGCCTGTACGACACAGAGAAATAAAATCAGGCAGAATATTATGATATTGTTCCGCTTAAAGGACAGTTAAAGTCACACCGCGACCGCTATTGTTAAAATATTTAATTGAAGGAAAGCTCTGACATTTACTCTTTTGTCAGAGTTTTTTTCTGTCTAATTGGTCTAAAATGTAAAGGGCTTTTGGGGTGATTATTGACAATAATTGACAAAATACGTGACAATGAATATAATAATTTTAAAATGTGAAAAAACAGGCATGAATTTAAGCCGATTTCTGTGCAGCCAGCCAAAGGCGGCGGAAGGGAGATAGGTATGAAAATCGTTAAATGGATGTGCGGTATCCTGCTGTTGCTGTTTGGTGCGGATCTCGCCTTTGTGGGCGCGGCCGGCAGCTGGGAGAGCCTGACAAGCGGCCAGCCGACGGGCCTCATTTTAACACTGCCTACGGCAGCTTTGGGCGTGGGGCTGATCTGGCTGGGCGTCCGACCCTTTCGGGGCCGTACCGGCAAAAAGGCGCAGGAGCAAGTGCTCTCGGAGCGTGAAAAGGCCGCCCGGGAGAAGGCCGAG
>JALEPU010000091.1 GCA_022766905.1 Lachnospiraceae bacterium | reverse complement strand
AGACGGGAGAAGAATCATGACTGTAGATAAAACATTTTTAATCAGAAGCATACAGAAGAAAAAAGAAATGATCGTTGTGTTCTGCGCATACACCAATATGCCCTTTGTCACCTGCGATCCGGAAACCTTTAACGACCAAGTATGGATATTTGACAATGAAAAGCTTCTTCAGGACTTTGCAAAACCATATACCGATAAGAAAATTTTGTTAAAAGGTTTGAAATACCCCAATAAAAACTTCCTTGGTTTCTTCTCCATGCTTTATTCTATTGGAGTAAATGAACTGGTATTTGTCAGCGAATCTGGAAGAGAGACCATTGAATTGGAAGATCTGGTACGCAGGCCGGATTATTCCAAGCTGCCAAAAGAGCAGCAGCCTATCCAGAATGAGCAGCTTCAGCTCACCGGTATCTACTTTATGCAGGAAGCTTCAAGGCCCATTCCAAATGAGGAGAAGGAAAACCTCAAGGAATTAGAAGAAGAGTTTGCCGCAAATCTTGTGAAGAGCAGATATATCGTTCCCATCGAGCTTCTTGCCGGACCGGAAAGTGATAATGAAAAGCTGAAGAACCGGAAATATAAGCTTCCGATCCTGAAAAATAAGAATGAAGAGATTATGCAGCCCATATTTACAGATCCTATGGAGCTTGCAAAATTTAATAAAGACAATAAATTCAAAGCATTGGCGATCCCCTTTACAGACCTATCTAAGATCCTTGTAAAGGATTCCAAGGGATTTATACTCAATCCGGGAGGATTTCATATTGCTTTGCAAAGGCAGCTGTTAGAAGGCCTAAAAAAGCGTTTTGATGTTAACGTGTGATGGGGCATGAATTCGTTTTAATAAGACAGTATAAAATGAAGCAATGCTGTTAAGAAAACAAAAGCCGGTACTGGAAATCAGTTAGATGAAATTCAATCAACTGAACAGTACCGGCTATTCTTATATTTATTTGTAGCAAATGATATCTGATAAATTATACACGAAAATTGTATGTAAGAATAATGTCTACAGAAAATCATGAGAAAAAGCGGAATACACCAAAAACCTTCCCAAGGATCTGGCAATCATCAACAATGATGGGATCCATAGTATCATTTTCCGGCTGAAGACGGATATGGCCATCTTCTTTGTAAAAAGTCTTAACGGTGGCAGAATCCTCCACCAGAGCCACCACAATCTCTCCGTTATGGGCTGTGGACTGCTGCTTTACAACTACGCTGTCTCCATTTAAAATACCGGCATTCACCATACTATCACCCTTTACCTTCAAGATAAAGGTCTGTTCATTTGGCATAAACTCTGCTGGAATAGGGTAGTAGCTGTCAATATTCTGCTCCGCAAGAATCGGCTGCCCTGCAGCGACAGTGCCTACCACAGGAACATTTACCATCTCTCTTCGAACCATCTGGAATGAGTCGTCTAAGATCTCAATGGCGCGAGGCTTTGTGGGGTCGCGCCTGATATAACCGTTTTTCTCAAGTGATTCCAAATGAGAATGGACGGATGATGTGGATTTTAAGCCGACCGCCTGACAAATCTCACGCACAGCCGGCGGAAAACCACGCTCTAAGATCTCGTTTTTAATATAATTCAGGATTTCCTCCTGCTTTGCTGTAATCTTTCTATCGGACATAAAATTCCTCCCGTACATATGTTTCCCTCAGTATACCATAAAAACACAGGAAAAGCAAACAAATGTTTCCTTTGATCCTTTAAGAAAAGGTTAATAATTCCATCGCTTTTGCTTTCTTGTTTTAACACGTATTCGGTGTTATAATCTCGTTAAAGGACGGTTTTAAGGACAATATCATAAAAAGCCGTCTAAAAAGATAAGAACTCACAGAAAGCGAGGAGCGTATATGAAGAAAAAGAAGATTATTGCATTACTTACCAGTGCGATATGTCTGGCAGCAGCAATCCCTGCATCCACAGTTTTCGCTGATGGACAGAAGGTACTTACACTGGGGGCTGATCTGGATGAGCAGCAAAGGACAGCGATCCTGAATTATTTTGGTGTTAATGGCCAGAATATCCAGACCCTTACCATTACAAATCAAGATGAACGTGACCACCTTGGCTCTTACGTGCCCTTGGAGCAGATCGGTACAAGGACCTATAGCTGCGCACTTGTCTGCCCCACAAATGCAGGCGGTATTCAGGTAAAGACAGCGAACCTTACATGGGTCACCAGTAATATGATCGCCTCTACACTTTCTACATCAGGTGTCGTAAACTGTGACGTGATCGCAGCTGCACCATTTGAAGTGTCCGGTACAGGCGCCCTTACCGGTATTCTGATGGCTTATGAATCTGCTGTAGGAACTACTCTGGATGCAGAAAAGAAAGAGATCGCGACACAGGAGCTGATCACCACCACCACCATCGCCAATAACATCGGACAGGTTGGTGCCACAGAGATCGTCAATGACAGTAAGATGCAGGTGATTCAAGGCGATGTTGTAAGTGACAATGATATCGATATCATTATCAATGAAGTGGCAGAGGAGCAGCAGATCTCCCTAACAGAAGAAGACCGGGAGCTTTTGAAAGACCTTCTGACACAGATTGCGCAGCAGGATTACGATTACAATGAAATGAAAGAAACTCTGGAGCGTGTAGAAGCAAATATGGATGAGCTTTCAGCAAAACAGGAAGCTGCACAGACAGGAGAGACAGAGAGCAGTGACGGCCCCGTTGCCGACGAGACAGAGACTCCGGAAACGGCAGCTGCTGACAGTATCTTGAACCAGACAAATGACGCGGCCCTTGGTGATTCTGTAGTGATTGATGCTACGGATCCTACTACTATCAGTGATACCCCGGCAACTGAGGCGACAGAACCGTCATCTACCATTGATATCACCACATCAGATTCCTATGGCGATACGAACCCTGAGACTACGGCTGATACTCCTGCAGCTTCTGATACCATTGATATTTTGAATCCGGAAGGCGGAACTTCCACAGATATTATTACAGATGGAACTTCCACAGATGTTTCTGTTGATGGAAATGATACTGTAGTCGTAGATGGTGGAACAGATGTTCCGGCTGATACAGCTACACCTGAAGAGACCGTTGCACCGATTACTTCTTCAGAGATGGCTTTCGCGCCCATCACTTCCGAGCGTACAGGATATGCTGTTTATGCTGCCGGACAGGATGAGCTTACTGTTTACATCAATCGAAGCAATATTACAGCCGGTACAGGTATGCTGGCAGTAAATAATGCAGCAGACAGCTCTATCGTAGAAACGATCAACCTCAATGACACAGTAAAGGCTGCTATTTCTCCGATGACTGATGAAGAACTGCTTGACCAGAGCTGGACAGAAGGTACGAAAGCAGTTGTATACCTTTCTAATCCGCTGGCGCAGAATTCCACATACTTTATCACATTAAGTGAAGATGCGTTTATGACAGCTGACGGAACGGCTCATTCAGAAGCAGTGACAGATCCGTCCTTGTGGGATATCCAGACATCTGAATACGGATTTGCCTTTGATAAAACACAGTATACCGGTCTTGCATCAGGAACTACTGTTACCGGAAAAGTTCTGATGGATGGAACGGCTGCAGCAACAGCAGTGATTGAAAATGCAGATCCGGCCATGGTGACATTTGATGTTACTGAGTTTACTGCATCAGGTACCTGCAATGCTACCTTCTATGGATCAGGTAAGACTACCTTCCAGGTTTCCTTCTATGATGCGGAAGGAACACCACTGAACACCATTAATTACACAGCCGTAGTGAAATAATGTTGGCATCAAATGGTTCCAAAAGATTGGTTCGTGCTTTGCACTTCCACAATCTCTAGCAGCCTATTTATTCATAAGAAAAGGTGTAACCTCATCATGAAGTTACTCCTTTCTCTATACCTTTAAGAAAAAGCTATACTTTCTAATACATCTGCCACATTTTCACATGTATGCTTGGCAATTTTAAAAAGACCGGGCACAGCAGTGGACATAGCGTAGCTTTCCCCTGACATGGAAAGCATTTCCGCATCATTATAATTATCTCCAAAGCTCATCACTTCACTAGGAGAGATTTTTAATACATCCAGTAAAGCCTGAAGGGCAGAACCTTTATGTATATGGCTTGGTACGAAATCAATCCAATGATCACAGGTGGAGACAACAAGCAATTCCTTTCCCCATGTCTTTTCAAAATCCTTTAAGCATTCCATAGTGGTATCGCCATGAACATATGCTGAGATTTTTATGTATTCAGCACCTGTCTCAAAAATATTATCCGTTTCAATGGTGATGTTGTTTAAAACATTTTTTACATGCCATGCATAGGAAGGATCCTTTGGCTGTATATAAACACCTTCAGGTGCAGATAACTGTATTTCACATTCCTCATGAGCCAGAATATCTTTCATAATTTCATGGCATAGATCATGGTCAAAAAGAGCTTTATAAATAATTTCACCATTATGGACCGCCATTGCACCGTTTTCGCATATATAATCACATAGGGGCGCGACCGGGCCAAGAAGCTTACGTAGGCCATTATACTGGCGTCCACTTGCAGCAACAAAACGGATATTTTTTTCGTTTAATCCTTGAATGATCGGTATCATTTTTTCCGGCAAAGTCTGGGCTCCATGCTTCAGAAGTGTTCCATCCATATCACTGGCAACTAGTTTTATCATTTCATTCTCCTGTCTGTCATAAAAATTCCATGTTTTGGGAGCTGCTTGCAGGGAAACAACCTGCAATCACTGTAACACCCACATCATATTTTTTTACAATATCATAAATTGTTTACATGCGCAACTTTCAATTTTATAAACAATAGAATCAAGGGTTTTATACTTACCGGATCTGTCAATGACATTTATGGCAACAGTATGTTTCTGTGTAATAAAATTTGGTAACATTAATTTAAATTTATTTTCCGAAAGCCGGAAAACGTTACCGCAATCGGATTTTTCATTAGTTGCATTACTCTTAGAATAATATGGGATAAAAAAGGAGGAACAGAAAATGAATAAGCTCGGAGCAATTGCTATTTCAGCAGCGATACTTACCTTTGGTATGTCCATAAGTGCATCAGCCAATGGATTAGAGGATTTTAATGATTATATGAATGCTGACGGTACCTATTCTTACTATTTTAATCAGGGGATTACCGTAACCATGCCAGAGGAATGGTATCAGAATACCTTTGTAAAAGCGGAAATAGGGCAGGCAGCATTCTACCACAAAGACAGTTATGAAAAGTATCAGGAATCAGGGATTGATGACGGAGGTAAGCTGTTTACTATTGCATATTCTGTTAATTCCAGTTTTAAAGATCTGGGGGAGATGACTTACATCGGATTTGATGAAGAAGAAATGGTGAATTATTTTGTGACAAAGCCTACTGATTATCCTGCATATGTTTCCGATCCTGCTGTGAAAGCAGAATATGATTCTCTTTGGGAGACTGCAGATGACGTGATCGGAAGCATTCGGATTCTTTCCGCAGAGACAACGGATACAGAGTGGCAAGTTACGGATACCCTAGATACTGCTATTCTGAATGGTGATAGAATTCCATCATCTGACCTGTATTTGATTGCAGGAAACGACCAGTTTTCTTTTGAGTGTGTAAAGGATTGGTATGCATATAAGAAAGGTAGTGCAGTTGTTGTTCAAAAAACTTGGGAAGTTGCTGTTCCGCTTTATTCTATTGGACCGACTACACTGGAAGGAACTCCGGGAGAATCCATTATGAGTACGATTGACAGTTTCCGTGAATCATTTCAAGAGCGCATCGCAAAGGAACCGGAATTGCTGACTTTTGAGGTAGAAGGAACAGACCGGAAGATCGCCGGTGTCAGAATTGATGTCAGTAGTGAAGATGGTATGAATACCATAACGAATCTGGTACTTATTGAAGAACTAAACGGTACGTACTATGAATACCGATGTGCCTATGTAAGTCAAACCTATGCAGAGGATTCCTACGAAGATGAGACCACCTATTTTGAGTTCATGCACGCAATTGAGACAATGGAAGTATAAGAAAAGACGGCTGAGAACAGCGAAAAGAGAAGTATAGATTAAAGGAGGCGGTTGATTCCCGCCTCCTCTTAAATTCAGAACTTAATTCGCATATAATCTTGTACTTCCTGCCGGCTGGTCGGTAGAGTTGGAAACGTATATGTTTCCGTTTTCTCCTTCATAGACATAGTCGTATGAGTTCGGAACTTTTATCACTTTTCCGTCAGAGGTCGTATAGGAATTCTGGGAAAGTATATAATCACAGAATTCTTCGGAATCATAGGTTCCGTCCCCGGTGCCGAGGATGTCGGCAATCTCGTCATTATCGATAGATGGTTTGGTACCGGAAGTAATCGCCTTTTCCAATTCCATGGATATTTTCTGTGTTAAAATCAGAAATTCATCACTGACCCTTGTATTCGACATAAACAGATCGAAATTTGCGCGACCCGCATCTATTTCATCAGAAGGTGCTGCGTAAACATAGACATACGGAACTGTCATCTGAACCATCGTATCGGTAAAACCTCCAATGTTATGTGTATACTGTACCAGATCGGTAGCTGTTATAACGATCACCGTATATTCCTCTCCGTTATATTCGAAAGCATACTCTTTTTCAATATAAGTACTCACGGTGCCATCCAAGCTCATAAAATCAGTTGTTGAAAAAGAACTGTCATAATAGTCATAGATGGTCTGTGCCCTGTCCTGAAGATATGCCTGTTCCTCATCGGTAGCTTCTTTCATATCCACACAATAAATATCCCCCACATTGTTGTAAACCATCTGCACGATCCTGTCTGCATAGGCTGATGCAGTCATGGGCTCTAACATGGAACTGATTCCATAATACAGTGTTCCCTCCTGATACATCTGCTGGGAATACATATAAGACATCTGGGAACAATACATCATTTCTGTTTGATAATCCGGGCTGTCGGCCACTAGGATTACCTGCCAGGGACAAGCAGGGCTGCAGACGGTATTTGCATTTCCGTAAGAATCCAGTGTCTGGGTAATAGAATAATCGGAAGGTGCATACATTCTGGCGATAGCAAGTCCGGTATCAGGATCTTCAATTCTTGTCATGGTAAATGCAGGCGAAGCATTATCTGCTGAATTCTTTTTTTCGTCGGGCGCATTGTTTCCACCCAGATTCAGGATACCTCCGTTGTTTGGATTTCCAGTTGAAGGTGTGCTTGTCTGGTCTAAGAAAACCAATCCTTCCACAGTATCTTCCAGAAGAGTTCCTGTTGACAGATCCAGTTCCGGTATTTCTTTGACAGCAAACATATAAATCTTCCCATTGTGGTCTATGGCAACACGTCTGTCCTGTGCCTTGTAGCCGCTGATGTTATATTCATATCTCGTCTGCCAGCAGTTATATTGCCCGATATTTATTTCATGAATATCCTCTGTTACCTGCAGATCTGCGTAGACACTAAGCATATAATCTTTAAAACTATAAAGGAACGATTCACCGCCGTAGGAATAATCAAAGGGCATGATCATAACATAGGGAATGCCTTCCTGCCCCATGGGGTAGATATAAAATTCGCCGGTACTTCCATCCAACATACTGGTGCTGTTATCTGGAATCGGAACCTTGATATTCCAGTCTTCAATCGTAGTAGAATTATCGTCCTCTTCCTCATAAAACCAGTCATTTCCGGTAGCTTTCATCTGCATATCATTAAAATCTACAGAGCTTCCCGACATGGATTCACTTTCCGAATCCTTTAATACTCCATTTGTGGAGCCTTCCTTGGGTTCTACACTGATTCCGGGATTCACTGATTCTTCTGCCAGAACAAAAGTGTTCATCCCTGTCAGCATAGAAATTGCTAGTAATCCTGATACAGCCACTTTCCACAATTTCATTTCTTTTTCCTCCTATCATTAATTCGGACTGTTTAGTGTTATAAATTGTCCTTTATCCAATACAAGATTGTCTGCTTGTCC
>JALEPU010000088.1 GCA_022766905.1 Lachnospiraceae bacterium | reverse complement strand
TACTATCTTTATCATACTCACTTTCTCTATCAGATACAAAAGGGAAGTAAAAGAATCCTATTCCTGTTTTACCATACAGTAGCCAATTCCAATATGAGTCTGAATACATTTATTATTTCTGTCCTTTTTTTCAATTTTTTTCTGAGAGTCGCCACATGAACCCGAAGAGAAGCAATGTCTCCTTCCAGGGAACTGCCCCATATTTGTTTTGTAATATAGTCATCGGCACCTGCATCCAGTGCATCTATTTTATCTTTATCTTCACTTCTTGCACTGATTACTGTAATCGGAACGGTAGACCAGGACCGGATTTTTTTGATAACATCAATTCCATCTATATCCGGAAGACCCAAATCTAAAAGAATCAACTCTGGATACTGGGTAGCTGCTTCCATAACGGCCTGTTTTCCATTGACTACTACATAATATTTATAATCTTCTGTTTCTAATGCTGTTGTAATCAGCCTTCGAATTGCAATATCATCTTCTACAACCAGAATATTCGAATTATTCATGAATCTCTACCTCCTCTGTTGGCACTGTAAAATCAAAGACAGCTCCTTTCGGATGATTGTCATAAACCGTTATCTGTCCTCCATGTGCTGTTATGATTGATTTACATAAAGAAAGTCCAAGTCCAAGACTCCGTCTGGAATCTGTTATTTTTCCACTTGCTGTATAAAACATCTCAAAAATATGAGATTTGTCGACATCCGAAATCCCACTTCCCTGATCTGCAATCTGCACATGTACGTATTTTCCTTCTTTTTTTGTGGAAATAACAATATATCCACCTGAGGGTGTATATTTCATAGCGTTATCCACAATATTGATAATAACCTGCACAATCAACCTGGAATCCACACTGACAAGCTGCATTTCATCCTCCATTTCGACTTTCACCTGATACTCATTGCTTTTCCATCTAAGATGTTTTAGACTTTCCTCAATCAGATCTTCCAGCAAATCTGCCTGACGCTTTATCTTCATTCCTCCTTCTTCCTTCTTTCTCAAAACCTCACGTTCCATAACCGTAGCTGATTCAGACAAAATAGCCATTAAAACATTGCTTTCAAAAGCAGATAAATTCTCTCCTTCTTTCAGCTCAATGCCTGTTACTCCATAAACACTATTCAGGCTCCTGACTGCCAGATAATAACAGGCAAAATCGCTTAAAGTACCTGTAGATGCTCCAGCCCTCTTATTATTTTTATATACCCACTTTACAACTGCTTTTTCGCTTTCTGTAAACAGATCCGGCCTGTTTTTTCATTTTCAAAGCCAGATTACTGGTAAGTAAGGCTGCAAGAAAGGTAATGACAAATGTAATCGGGTAACCAGGATCGTAGGTATCAAGAGAAAATCTTGGTTCTGTAAAGCAATAGTTAAATACAATGACACTTGCAATAGACTGTAAAAAGGAAATCAATCTGCTTGAGGTAAGAATTGCAGAAATCATCACACCCAGGATATAGATTGTGATAATATTTGTGTCACTAAAATGCATTTGGAAAAACGTAAACCCAATCAGAGTAGACACCAGAAGACATAATACAGCACTTACCAGATTTTTCAAATCCATTGTTTTTTCCTGATCTGACCAAATTTTCCTCTTGTCTTTCGTAATATTGTGATCCGGTATGATATAGATATCCATCTCCGGTGCATATAAAGCCAGTTTATCCGTAAAAGAAGTTTTTTCATCAAACCATAAGAAGGTGCGCTTCGTCCTGTAACAATTTTGGATATTCCCGAATTTCTTGCATATTCTGCAAGCAGAAAGGGCACATCCTCACCACAGACTGTTTCAATTTTTGCTCCTAACTGCTCAGCCAGATGAATATTCTCTTTTAATCTTTTTTTATCTTCCATACTTCGTTTTTCAAAATTCGAAGTTTCCACATAAAGTCCGATTAAAGAGCCATCAAAGGCCTTTGCCATCCTGGCTGCCGTTCGAATGATTTTTGGATTTGATGGTGAAGTAGAAATACCTACCAGAATTTTTTCTTCTGTATAATAATTTCCTCCTGCTTCTTTTTTTGCCTTTTCACCGACAAGATTGACCCGATCTGCCGTTCTTCGCAAAGCAATTTTCCGCAATGCAGAAAGCTTATCCAGCGTAAAAAAATTTTCCATAGCATACTTTTCTTTGCCATTTTTTCTTTCCTCCTATTTTCGAACCAGATGACCTACATGACGCTCATCGTAAACAATTTTAAACTGAGAATCATTTTTTACCGGACAATCCTCTTCCGTATAAGCACATTTTCCTGACGGGAAAGTGGATGCATACTGTTCCATATTATAACGAGCCGGAATATAAGTCGGGTCCAGGCCATAAGCAGCCCGGAAATGTTTCATAGCAAGCACATGATTTCCTTCTTTTTCCATCAGAATTCCCATCAGATTATGAGGTACTGCAGAATGAGGATTCAAAAACATCGCTTTGCTGATCTCTTTTTCACATTCCGCATATTCCCGTTTTTCCACCTATTTTTTACATCTATTTTCTAATTCGGTTTCCATCATACATCCTCCTTTTCTTTGATGCCTTTACTATAACTGTTTTTCTGTGAAATGGGTGTGGGAATGTAAATGCATCCTGTGAGAATTTTGTGAGAAATTTCTGATTCTGTGAGAACTCTATAAAGAAAAAGAGCTGTTGCTCTTTATTCCTTAAGAGCAGCAACTCCTGAAAGCAATTATTCTG